>NZ_JARBDD010000005.1:0-158645 GCF_036577665.1 Gulosibacter sp. GYB002
CAGGCATGTCACGCTCTTCACCGGTCTCTTCATCGGTGAACTTCGGTGCGGCAACCTCAGCAACCTCACCCTCGGTGACAGTCACCTCGGTGTACACCGGCTGGTAGAGCTTGGCCTGCTCAGTTGCTGTTTTCTGGGCAGTTACCTGAGCTGCAGTCATATCACCAGCAGCGAATGCGTTCGATGCGTTTTCAATGGCCACAGCGCCAACAACGCCGCTGGTTCCGAGGATGGCACCGACGGCCAGAGCAGCAGCGCCACGCCGACGCAGAGGTGTGGTTGAGGATTCCACTCGGTCATTGTTCCGCTTTTGGAAAGTGTCAAAGACCATGAGTTTCTATCTTTCTCTGTCGGGGGGAGGGGAAGGAATTGCCGTGCAACTACTTCTGTTGTTGTTGGCTTCCTATGTTTGACATTATCCGATTCCAGAGTTTTTGTGAAGTCCGGAATTGTTCCACTGATCGACGTGATTCTCCTTAAAGACACTCGACCATTGGGAACATTGCGCATCTGCGGCCCGCAATCTCGCGACCGCACCCATCCCCGCAGCGCTCCGTTCGCCCACCGTTCACCCGCGACAACCATGCTGCATCCAGACACTCGCATCGGCGCCGCAACTACGCGCACCGACCGCGAGCGCATTCCAAACCAGCAGCATCGATAGAGGAAAAATCCGTGAAACTCCGCACCGCTGTGCTCACTGCTGCCGCCGCAGCACTGGCACTTTCGAGCGTCGCAACCACCGCGGTCGCTGAAGAATCCGCATCCAGCACCGAAACCCTGAAGGTCGCCACTTTCAACGCCAGCCTCAACCGCAACGAAGCCGGACAGCTGCAAACCGACCTCGCCACCCCCAACAACGAGCAGGCCCAAAACGTAGCCGAAACCATCCAGCGCACCGAACCCGATGTGGTGCTCATCAACGAGTTCGACTACGACGCCGAAGGCAAATCGGTGCAGCTGTTCAGCGACAACTACCTCAAACAGTCGCAGAACGGCGCGCCGGCCATCGACTACCCCTACTCGTGGAGTGGCCCGGTGAACACCGGTGTGCCCAGCGGTTTCGACCTCAACAACGACGGCGAGGTCGGCGGCCCCGACGACGCGTTCGGGTTCGGCATGTTCCCCGGCCAGTACGGTTTTGTCGTCTACTCGAAATACCCGATCAACGCCGAGGATGTGCGCACCTTCCAGAACTTCCTGTGGCAGGACATGCCCGGCGCCTACCTGCCCGAAAACGCCGACGGCAGCCCGTGGTACAGCGAAGAAGAACTCGCGGCGATGCCGCTGTCATCGAAAACTCATGCCGATATCCCCGTCGACGTGAACGGCACCACCGTGCACGTGCTCGCCGCACACCCCACCCCGCCCTCGTTCGACGGTGAAGAAAAACGCAACCAAAAACGCAACCACGACGAAATCCGCATCTGGAGCGACTACGTCTCGGGCAAGGCCGACTACCTCTACGACGACAAGGGCGTCACCGGTGGCCTCGCACCCGGCGCCAATTTCGTGATCGTCGGTGACTACAACGCCGACCCCTTCGACGGCGACTCGTGGCAGGGTGCGATTGATCAGCTGCTCAACAACGAAAACATCCTCGACCCCAAGCCCGCTTCGGCAGGCGGCGTTGAGGCTGCGGGGCAGGGCGGCGCAAACGAAACCCACGCGGGCGACCCGAAATACGACACGGCCGACTTCAACGACAAGCCCTCCCCCGGCAACCTGCGCGTCGACTACGTGCTCGCAAATAGCTCGGCAACGGCTGTGGATGCTGGCGTGTTCTGGCCCACAAACGACGATGAGCTGTTCCGCCTCACCGGCGAGTACCCCTTCCCCACCTCAGACCACCGCCTTGTGTGGGTGAACTTCGAGTTCCCGGCGGCAGCGTCTGGGACACCGGGGCCGACCGCAACTCCGGATCCCACCGCGACTCCGCTGCCAACCGACGAGGATGGGGCCCCCGCCCCCGAACCCACCGCGACCGCGACCGCGGACCCAGAGGCAACCGATACGCCGCAGCCCACGGCGACTGACAACGGTCGCCAGGATGCAGCCGGCAAGCTCGCGACCACCGGTGCATCCGGTCTGCCGATGCTGGTCGCAGCCGCAGCTGTGGCAATCGCCGGTGGTGTTGCATTCACGCTGCGTCGCCGCAACGCCGACAGCTAACCGTTAGCTATCAGTGGGAGCTCGCCGAGCGCGGGCTCCCACTTTGTTTTTCCGTGCATCCTGCCAGCGCGCAACAACCTGCAACTTGCTGCATCCACGTTGTGTGTGTCTCCGCGTTATTTGTATGTGGCAGAACACACACAAATGACGCGGAGGCACACAAATCCGAACGGGAAGCCGCGGGCACCCGCGGCGAAGGGCGGGAGCGAGCCGCGGGCACCCGGGGCGGGCGCCACAGCGCAAGCGAGCGCCACCCAGACCCACGCGCTGCAACAATAGGGATGCACGAGGGAGGACCACATGGACGCGCTCACCGAACTCTTCGCAATCAGCTGGCAGGAGGCCACCGCGGTCGTCATCTCGACCGTGGCCATTTACCTCGTGTTTTTGCTGCTGGTGCGACTATTCGGCGCCCGCGTGATTTCGCAGCTATCCACCTTCGACGCGCTCGTGGCCATCATGCTCGGCGCGGTCGCCGGCCGCGTCATCCTGATGGACACCCCGGTGCTCCCCGCCGGCATCCTGGGCCTCAGCACGCTCTTTTTACTCGAGGTCACGATCGGTCAGCTCGGCCGCCACACCCGCGCCGATCGGGTCGTGAACCAGCGCCCGATCGTGCTCGTCGATGCCGGCGAAATTTTGGATGCGGGGCTACAGCGGGCGCATATGTCGCGGGATGAACTGGCCAGTTCGCTGCGACTGGCCGGCATCCGCCAACTCAGCGAGGTGGAGCTTGCGGTGTTCGAACCCAATGGTCGGGTCTCGGTGCTGCGTACCGGAGCATCCATCGACGCCGAAGTGCTCGGCTCGGTTCACCGCAGCTCAAAACCGCAGTAAACGGACCAGTCACCGAATCCCGAAGCACCCCCCAGCGCCCTAAGCGACCCAGCGAACAAGCACCCCAAGCATCCCGAAACACCACGTAATCGAGCGCCCAAGCCCAGCCAGTAACGCATCGGCAATCTCGGCCACCTACACTGCGGCACGTGAACCAGCCCGCAAAAGCTCAAAACACCCGGCTGACGATGCTCGACGGCACCGAGCTCAGCCGCCAAGAACAGCGCCGGCGCGCCCGCGCCTGGCAGATGTACGACGTCGCCAACTCAGCGTTCCAGGCGATCGTGGTGACGTTCGTTTTCGCCACCTATCTCGCATCCGATCTGTTCCTCGACCCCGAGGTGGTGGCGCTCGGCGCAGCCGATCCCGACAACCCCGTCTACCGCGCCGCTCAGGCCGGTTCGCAGCAGGTGATTTCGGGACTCGATCTGGCCGCCGCAATTATCGTGGCGGTGCTGGCACCGGCGCTCGGCCGCGCCACCGACGGCAGCGGCCGCCGCAAACGCCTCATGGTGGCGTTTTCGATGGTGACGATCGTCGCAATGTTCGCCATGTTTTTTGTGTACCCCGGCGCCGATTTCCTCTTTTTTGGGGCGCTATTGCTGGCGATCGGCATCGTGTTCTCCGAGCTCGCGGGAGTGAACTACAACGCGATGCTTTCGCAGGTGGCCACGCGCGAAAACGTCGGGCGAGTGTCGGGCACCGGTTGGGGGCTCGGCTATCTCGGATCGATCGTGTTGCTGCTGGTGGTGCTGGTGCTGTTCATCCAAAACTTCAATGGGGATGCACCGGGCGCCGGCATCCTTGGGGTGCCGGATGGGGCTGATGGGGATGCACTCAATATCCGCCTCACGGTGCTCGTTTCAGCGATGTGGTTCTTGCTGTTCATGATCCCGATCATGCGGCGCGTGCCCGAAGCCGCCCCGAACGTCGCCGAAAAGCGGGTGAGTTTGCTCGGCGCCTACCGCGAACTCGGTGCCACTATCGGCCGGCTGTGGCGTGGCGACCGCAAATTGCTGCAATTTTTGCTCGCGTCGGCGGTGTTCCGCGACGGACTGGGCGCGGTGTTCGCCTGGGGCGCGGTGCTCGCCGCTCAGGTATACGGTTTTTCGAGCTCCGAGGTGATCTATTTCGCGGTCGCTGCCAACCTCGCCGCCGGTTTGGGCACGCTCGCCTCGGGGTATGTGGATGACCGCCTCGGCCCCAAACCGGTGATTATTGGTTCATTGCTGTCGCTGATCACGGTTGGCCTCGTCATGATGATGACCCCGAACGACAAGCTATTCTTCTGGGTCTTCGCACTGCTGCTGTGCCTATTTGTTGGACCGGTGCAATCGGCGTCGCGCTCGTACCTGGCCCGGTACACACCCGAGGGCCGGCAGGGCGAAATTTTTGGGCTCTACGCCACCACCGGTCGCGCTGCCGGCTGGCTGTCGAACCTGCTGTACTTCGCGTTCATCACGTGGCTGGCGCATCCAAAAGCTGGTGTGTGGGGCATCCTGATTGTGTTTGCGCTGGGGCTGTTGCTGATGATCACGGTGCCGGCGAAACGCGAAACGGTGCAGCTCTAGGTTGAGCTGTCGGGCAGCGATGCGGCGCTTAGGATGCGACTATGACGCAATGGCTGATCCGTCCCGCCGCGCTGGATGATGTCGATGGCATCGTCACCGTGCACATCGATGCCTGGCGTGAAACCTACGCCGGGCTGCTGCCGGACGAGGTGATTACGGCTCGTTCTGACCGCGCCGAACGCGCCGCAATGTGGGCCAAGGTGCTGCAACCCGGCAGCGAGGCCACGGTGTTTGTCGGCGAGGTTGATGGCCGTGTGGTGGGTTTTGCCTGCGCCGGCCCGGCACGGGATGCGGATGCGCCGGTCGAGTACGAGTTTTGGATGCTCTACACGCTGCAATCAACCCACGGCAGTGGTCTGGGGCAGGCGCTCACGGATGCGGTGCTCGGTGATCGCGAGGCGTACCTGTGGTGCCTGATTGAAAACCGCCGCGGGATGGGCTTCCATCGCCGCAACGGGTTTGTTGTGGATTTGCCGCTGGGCTTGCAGCACGGCGGCGGCGATGTTCGCCTGGTGCGCACGCCGCGGTAAGCGGTGCTGCTGCCGCGGCCGCTGCGCTAGCGGAACCGCAGCAGGCGCAGCGAGTTCAACACCACGAACACACTCGAAAACGCCATCGCGGCGCCGGCGATCATCGGCGAGAGCATCCCGAACGCGGCAAGCGGCAGCGCCAGCACGTTGTATCCGAACGCCCACACCAGGTTTTCGGCGATCACGCGGTTGAGGCGCCGCGACAACCGCACCGCATCCACCGCAGCGTCAAGCCCAGCCCGCACCAGGGTGATGTCGGCAGCCTGCATCGCTGCATCCGTGCCGCCACCCATTGCGATCCCGAGGTCGGCGGTGGCCAGCGCCGGAGCATCGTTCACACCATCGCCCACCATCGCCACGCGCTTACCCTGCGCCTGCAGCTCGGCGATGGCAGCCACCTTCTGCTCGGGCAACACCTCGGCCACCACCTCGTCGATGCCCACCTGTTTGGCGACCGAACGAGCCACCGATCCGGCATCGCCGGTCAACAGCACCGGATGCATCCCCAGCTCACGCAACTGCGCAATCGCCGCCACTGAAGTGTCGCGCACCGCATCCGCAATGCCGATGATGCCAACCGGCCGCTCATCAATGGTGACCATCACCGCTGTCTCGCCGCGCTCACCGTGACCGCGCACGGCATCGGCGAGCGCACCACCAAGATCAGCGGCTGGGCGTGTCACTGACACTCGCATCCCGGCCACTGTCGCGCTCACGCCATGGCCGGTCTGGCTGGTGAAGTCGGTGGCGGCAGGATGCGCACCATCATGAGCGTCAACGATCGCCATGGCGAGTGGATGCTTCGAACCTTCTTCGACGGATGCGGCGATGGCCAGCACCTCGGCCGCATCAAACCCGTCGGCGGCAGTCACGTCAGCCACGCGCATCTGCCCCTCGGTAACGGTGCCGGTTTTATCGAGCACGACCGTGTCGATCGATCGCGCGCGCTCAAGTGCTTCGGGCCCAGATATAAGGATGCCCAGCTGTGCGCCGCGGCCGGTTCCAGCCAGAATCGCAGTTGGGGTGGCAAGTCCCAGCGCACACGGGCAGGCGATGATGAGCACCGCCACCGCGGCGGTGAACGCCATTTCAACCCCGCCACCAACGAGCAGCCACACCACGAGTGTGAGCAGCGATAGCCCGATCACGACCGGCACAAAAACGCTCGAGATGCGGTCGGCAAGGCGCTGAGCCGCGGCCTTACCGCTCTGCGCCTGCTCGACCATCCGGCCCATCTGCGCCAGCTGAGTGTCGGCACCAACGCGGGTGGCTTCCACCACCAGGCGACCGTCGGTGTTCACCGTCGCGCCAATGACCTCGCTCCCCTCGCCAACCTGCACCGGCACCGATTCGCCGGTGAGCATCGAGGTGTCGAGCGCGGCTCGGCCACTGACGACGCGGCCATCGGTTGCCACGCGATCCCCGGGACGAACCACAAACCGGTCGCCAACCCGCAGCTGCGCAACCGGCACGCGGCGACCGTCTTCGAGCTCGGCCTCTTTTGCGCCCAGGCTCAGCAGTGCCCGCAGCGCTGAACCGGCCTGCCGTTTGGCGCGCGCTTCAAAATAGCGCCCGAGCAGCAAAAACGTCACCACGCCGGCAGCGACTTCAAAATAAACATTCCCGAGCCCCGAGGTGGGGGTGGGCTGCCACGCGAAACCGTGACGCATCCCGATCTCACCGGCATGACCGAACACGAGCGCGTACAGCGACCACAGCGTTGCCGCGCTCACCCCGAGCGATACGAGCGTGTCCATGCTCGTGGTGCCGTGGCGTGCGTTCACGAACGCCGCGCGGTGAAACGGCCACGCCGCCCAGGTCACCACCGGCAGCGTGAGCACCATCGACACCCACTGCCAGCCGGCAAACTGCCACGCGGGAACCATCGCCACCGCGATAACTGGCACGCTGAGCACCGCCGCAATAATGAAGCGGCGCAAATAGGCGCGCGCCTCGTCGTTATCGGGCTCGGTCGCTTGTTCGCGATGCTCGGTGGCGTCGTAGCCGGCGGCGCGCACGGTGGCGATGAGTGCATCCACATCGGCGCTGCCGCTCACGCTGGCACGCTCGAGCGCAAAATTCACCGATGCGGTCACACCCGGCATTTTGTTGAGCTTGCGCTCGATGCGGCCCGCGCAGGCCGCGCAGGTCATACCCTGCAGATCGAGTTCGATCGTGTCGGCAGCCGGTTCAGGCAATCGATGTCACCTCGTACCCTGCCTCGGCGATTGCATCGCGAAGCAGCTGCGGGTCGATCGGTGCCTCGCTCGAAATTTCAGCGACACCGGTGTTGTGGTCTACCGCAACCACCGTCACACCGTCAATTTCGCTCAGTTCTTCACGCACGCTCATCTCGCAGTGTCCGCAGGTCATACCGGTGATGTTGAGCTGGGTAATCATGTTGGCTCCTATCGGATCGCGCCGTGTGGGTTATTTATGACAACAAGACTCGTCGTTGACTATTCCGTATGCAACAGTTTCGCCGGCGCGCATCACACAGTTGAGAACTGTTATTGTGTGGAAATCCGCCTTCGGCACTTCGGCATCATGCATCCCGAAAGTTTGAGACACCATGCATCCTGACGCCCCGGAGCAACCGGCCAGCGAAGCATCGCCGCAACCGGCCAGCGAGACTTCGCCACAACCGGCGACCGCACCGATCCTGCCCCGTAAAAAACCCACCGTGCGACAGGTGATTTTCGCATCGATTTGGCTCATCGTTGGCGTCGCCGTGGCGGTGTCGCTCGTAAAACTCGCGTTTTTCAATAGCCGCCAAGCCGATGCGGCCGCCCCCTCGGGCTCGCTCGCCTCGCCCACGGTGACGGTGACGCGCGACACCGTCATCAACGAGTTCACCGCCTCCGGCTCACTCACCGCCGACCCCGGCGTACCCCAGCGAGCCACCGACCAGGGCACGGTCACCGTGGTGTTCGTCAAGCAGGGCGACCGCGTCGAACGCGGCCAGCCGCTATTCGAAGTGCGTGAAGAAATCGGCCAGACCGAACCTGAACCGATTGGCGAGCCCGACCCCACCAGCACCGAGCCGCCCGAAATGTCGACTCCCGAGCCGATCTACCAGTACCACGAGATCGTCGCCACCGCCTCGGGTGTGCTGACCAAATTCACCCCGCTACCAAAAATGCAGGTTGGTGTGGGCGACGTAATCGGCGAGGTCGGCCCCGGCACGTTCACCGCGGTTGCGAATATCAGCGCCGATCTGCAGTTCCGGATGCTCGATCAGCCGTCACAGGCCACAGTTTCGATTGCCGGTGGTCCGGCGCCGTTCGACTGCGGAAAGATCGAGATCGGTGCGGTCGAGGGCGACCAGGCACCGGATGCGGCGCAACCTGATCCGATGTATGCCGACGACCCGTACGCCCCGCCGGCGGAGGGCGGCAACAGCCCCGTCACTGGCCAGCTGCGCTGTGCCGTGCCTGAAGATCAAAAAGTGTTCGCCGGGCTGAGCGCCGAAATCACGGTGGTTTCGGGCAGCGCCGAGGATGTGCTCGTGCTGCCGGTGACCGCGGTGCGCGGCGATTACGCCACCGGCATCGTGTACCTGCCGAGTGATTCTGGCGACCCCGTCGAACAGCCCGTTGAGCTCGGCCTCACCGACGGTGTCATGATCGAAATTAAGTCGGGCCTCAACGAGGGCGACACGGTGCTCGAATATGTGCCGAGCGAAGTGCCCATGTATCAAGAGGACCCGGGCTGGTGACCGAGCCACGCGAGCGGGTGCTCGAGGTGATCGAGGTGACCCGCGAGGTTGACCTTCCCGACGGTGACAAGCTGCGCATCCTGCGCGGGGTGAACCTCACCGTGTACGCGGGCGATCGTGTCGCGGTGCTGGGCCGCTCGGGTGCCGGAAAAACGACCCTGCTCAACCTTTTGGGGATGATCGACCAGCCCACCAGCGGTCAGATCGTGTTCCGCGGCCGGGATGCATCGCGGCTTCCCGCAAACAAACTCGCCAAACTGCGCGGCCGGTCGGTGGGATTTGTGTTCCAGCAGTTCAATCTGCTCGATAATCGCACCGCGCTCGAAAATGTGATGATGCCACTGCACTACGGCACCCCGTGGCAATTTTGGAACCGGCAGGCGCTCGCGGCCCAGGCGCTGGCGCAGGTGGGACTGGCTGATCGCGCCGACCAACTACCGCGCCGGCTTTCGGGTGGTGAACAGCAGCGCGTTGCCATCGCCCGCGCGATCGTGCGTCGGCCGCAGCTGCTGCTGGCCGATGAGCCCACCGGCGCACTCGATGTTGGCACCGCCCGCGATGTGATGTCGCTGCTGAAATCGAGCAGTAAACACACCGGTGCGGCGCTGCTCACCATCACGCACGATTTGCAGGTGGCGGCACAATTCGACCGCATCCTGGTACTACAAAATGGTGTGCTCACCGAGTGCACGGTGGCTGAGGCCGAGCGGCTGCTCACCGAGCAGGTAAAAGCTGCAGCCCCCGCAGCCGACAGCGAGGTGGATGCATGACTACCGAACGCAAGCGGATCAGGGCTCGGCAGCCGCGCGAGAATGAGCGAGGCGCCCGCCTCACTGGGTTTGTGGCGCTCATTGTGGACGCGTGGCATGAGCTGCGCGTGAACCGGCTGCGCATCCTGCTGGCGCTTATCGGTATTACCGTTGCCGTGATTGGGCTCACCGGCGCGCTGGGCGTGGGGCAGATTGCCGCGAGCGTCACCCAACAGACAAGTGAACGCAGCGGCGGACGCACCGCCACCGTGCAGGTGACGGGTCGATACACGCCCGAACAGCTCGATCGGCTGCAGCGACTGCCGAACGATTTCGGGGTTACCCACCATTCGATGCACACCGAAGCGAATGGCACCGCCTGGACTCCGAGCCAGAAAATTCCGGTGGATTTGTATGCCATCGATCCCGTTTACAGCACTATTTTCCGGCAGCCAATCAGCCAGGGCCGGGTTTTGCAGGAGTCAGATGCCGACCTGCTGGCGCCCGCCATCGTCATCAATGAAAAGCTGTGGCAGGTGCTCGGCGAACCAAATATTTCATCCGGTGCCACGGTCGATTTTCGTGACGGCGACCGGCGACAGCTGTTCACCATTGTCGGCGTTGCCAAAGCCGAGTTTGGCGAGTTTGAACAGCCACGCGCCTGGTTTTTGTTTGACCAGCTGGAGCTCATGCCGGGCGTGCAGCCCGATCAGCTCAACGTGAACCTGTTCATGTGGGTGCCGCCCGAGATCGGCGACCAGCTCGCCTATCAGCTCAATGAACAGCTCAGTTCGAGTGGGATGACCGCCTTCCGCAGCGACTGGGGACAGCAGGCCGCGCAATCAACAGCGGTGATCACCTGGCTCGTAATCGGAGCCGCCGCCGGAATGTTCGCGCTCGGCGCGCTGGGGCTCATCAACATCAACATCGTGACCATGCAGCAGCGTGTGCGCGAAATCGGTATTCGCCGCAGCTACGGGGCAACCAGTGCTCGCATCTTTTTCGGTGTGTTGCTCGAATCGGTGGTCGCCACGTTCATCGCCGGCATCGTCGGTGTGACCCTCACCGTGATCGCGCTACAAAACCCGTTGACGCTCGGGTTTTTCCGCGACATGGGGCTGGTTGAGGCGCCACCGTTCCCGATGGTGCCAGCACTGATCGGCCTGGCGGCGGCCACCGTGGTGGGTGCGCTCGCCGGGGCGCTGCCGGCGTTCAAAGCCACGCGCGTGCAAATCATCGACGCGATTCGCTATTGATCGCGCATCTCAGCGTGTCAGTCAGCCGCTGCCCGTATCGTGGCCGTATGCAGAACATCACGGTCGACGAGCTGGGCAAGCTCGGCGAAAACATCAACCTGATCGATATCCGCGAGCCCTACGAGCACGACGAGGTGCGCGTGCCGTTCGCCAAGCACATTCCGCTGAGCGAGCTCGATGCCCGCATCGATGAGCTCGGCGAAAACCCCTACATCATGTGCCACGGTGGCGGCCGCTCGGCCCGCACCGTGCAGCTGCTCGCCCAGCAGGGCATCGAAACCACCAATGTTTCGGGCGGCATTTCGGCCTGGGAAGCAGCCGGCCTGCCGGTTGAACGCGGATAGCACATTGCCAGGCTCCGAGCGGGTGCGCCAGCTCGCCGCCAAACGCGGTGGGCCGGCGCACCTGCTCATTGAGCACCGCGGCGAAATTGTTGTCGACCACCGCATCGGGGTTGGCCCGCGAGCCGCATTCTGGCCGTTTTCGGTGTCGAAGATCTTCATTGCGGCGCTGGTGTGGTCGCTGATCGCCGACGGCACACTCGACCCGCACACCCCCATCGTCGAGCACTGGCCCGAGTTCGCGAGCGCCAGCTCGGCAGCCGAGGCAAAATCGGCAATCACCGTGATGGATGTGCTCACGCACCGCTCCGGGCTGCCGCGTCCGGGCGGTCCGGCGCGTGAAATTTTGGCGCTGGGAGATTACGCCCGCAATATCCGGCAAATTGAAGCCGCATCCCCCATTCGCCCACCAAGCGGCCGACCCGCCTATGAGTGGCTGGCGTGGGGCTACATCCTCGGTGAACTGGCCTGCCGCGCCACCGGCACGAGCGGCATACGGGATGCGGGGCGCCCACTTGCCGAACTGCTGCGGCAGCGCGTGCTCGACCCGATTGGGGCACACGACACGTTTTTGGGCTTGCCCGCCACCGAACGCTGGCGCGCGGTGCCGATGACCGCTCGCGGCCCGGCAACACTGCCGGTTGCCACGGTGCTCAATAGCGCCCGCGTGCGCGAGGCGGTGATTCCCGCCGGTGGCGTTTCAACCACCGCCCACGATGCCCTGCGGCTGCTGCGCGAACTGCGCGCGGGCGGTGAACGGCTGGGGTTGCGTCCAGAACATGTGGCGCAGCTGATCGCCCCGTCGAACGACGGCGAATATGACCCGTTCGCGGGTTCGCGCACCTGGTGGGGACATGGCGTGCAGCTGGGGCACCCGGCAGCGCACGCGGTCAACGCCTCGGCGTTCGGCCGGCTCACCTCCGAACGCGCCTGGGGTCACAACGGTTCAAATGTGGCAACCGCCTGGCACGACCCCGATCGGGATCTGAGCTTCGTGTATTTTTCGGGCATCATCGAAATGTTCCCCGTCAACCGGATGCGGTTTCTGCAGCTTCAGGACGCGGCGGTGCGCGCGGCCGACAGCACGAATTAGCGACCGGCTACGCTGAACGCCATGGGTGATCTGGCTGGTGAACTGCTGCAGCGGGTGTGGGGCTATCCCGATTTTCGCGGTAATCAGCGCGAAATCATCGACCATGTCATCGCCGGCGGTGACGCCCTCGTGCTCATGCCAACCGGCGGCGGCAAATCGCTGTGCTACCAGGTGCCCGCGCTCGCCCGCCCCGGCACCGGGGTGGTGATCTCGCCGCTGATCGCGCTCATGCACGACCAGGTGGATGCACTCGCGCAGCTCGGCGTGCGTGCCGCCTACCTCAACTCGACGCTCGATCAACCCAGCCGCCAGGCGGTCGAACAGCAGTTTTTGGCCGGCGAGCTCGATTTGCTCTACCTGGCGCCCGAGCGGTTGCAGCAGTCGCTGCCGCTGCTGCAGCGCGGCACAATTTCGCTGTTCGCAATCGACGAGGCACACTGCGTTTCGCAGTGGGGGCACGATTTCCGCCCCGACTATTTGCAGCTGGGCATTCTCGGCGACACCTGGCCCGATGTGCCTCGTATCGCACTGACTGCCACGGCCACGGTGCAAACCCGCGAAGAAATTGTCGAGCGGCTGCAGCTGACCGAAGCCCGCCGTTTTATTTCGAGCTTCGACCGGCCAAATATTCAGTACCGCATCGTGCCCAAAGACCGGGTGAGTGATTCCCTCATCCGATTCATCCGCCGCGAACACGCTGGCGACTCGGGGGTCGTCTACTGTCTGTCACGCAAATCAACCGAGCAGTTCGCCGCCAAACTCACCGCCGCGGGCCTACCCGCGCTCCCCTATCACGCTGGGCTACCGGCCGAAACGCGGGCCGATCACCAGGCGCGGTTTTTGCGTGAAGAGGGGCTGATTATTTGCGCCACGATCGCGTTCGGGATGGGGATTGACAAACCCGATGTGCGCTTCGTTGCGCATGTTGATCTGCCAAAATCGGTGGAGGGCTACTACCAAGAAACCGGCCGCGCGGGCCGGGATGGCGAACCGGCCACGGCCTGGCTTGCCTATGGCTTGAACGATGTGGTGCAGCTGCGCCGCATGATCGATCAGGGTGCCGGCGACGAGTTCTATCGCCGCCAGCAATCGCTGCATCTGGATGCGATGCTGGCCCTGTGCGAAACCGCCGGTTGTCGTCGCCAGATGCTGCTCGCCTACTTTGGTGAGGACTCTGCACCCTGCGGCAATTGCGACAACTGTCTGCAGCCACCCGAAACCTGGGATGGCACCGTTGCGGCCCAGAAGCTGATGTCGACCGTTGTTCGGCTCAACAGCGAGCGCGGGCAGCGCTTTGGTGCCGGGGCGAGCATCGATATTTTGCTCGGCCGCAAAACCGAGCGCACGCAGCGTTTTAACCACGAGTCGCTGTCGACGTTCGGAATCGGTGGCGAGTTGGATGAGGCCGGTTGGCGGGCGGTGGTGCGGCAGCTGCTCGCGCAGCGCTATGTGGATGCGGTGGGCGAATACGGAGTGCTGGTGGTCACCGAACGCGGTGGCGAGGTGCTTTCGGGCCATGAGCGGGTCACCCTGCGGAAGGATCCGAAACGCCAATCGGCGACTCCTCGCCGCCGCGTATCGAGCGCACTGGAGGAGCTCTCAACGGATCAGCGCAAGCGCTTCGATGCGCTGCGCGAATGGCGGCTTGAGATCGCCCGCGCCCAGGGAGTGCCGGCCTATGTGGTGTTCACGGATGCGACCCTGCGGCAGATCGCAATCGAACGGCCGAGCACCACGGCCGAGCTGGCAGAAATTTCGGGTGTGGGCCGCAGCAAACTCGAAAACTACGGCGACGAAGTGCTCGAAGTGCTTGCCCTCCAGCAGGGCACCTAAGTAACCCACAACTCAACGTCTGACCACCTCGCCGGGGCACCGGTTCGGGAAAACGGAACCATGTCGTTGTGCGGGTAACTGCGCATTACAGCCGGTAGTTCAACTGCCGGAGATAAGTCAAGCTGTCGATGTAAGTACTGGATCAACGTCAACTGTCCGAATGCACGGTTCATTACGTCACGCATTGGTGCTAAACGCTGGTCGTTATTCAACTTGGGTTGCATACCGTAAACCCTGTTGAACATGCGCGCATGATGGGCCACAAGATTCCGTAAGACGTTGAGTGACCTCAGCCACGACTGAAGTTGCGGGCCGGTCAGCGCGCATCGAGATGCGATCTTGTCACGGGCAGTCTGTGGCGCCATTTCATACAGGTACGAAAGCATGCCCCAATCCATGATTTCTACGGCAGCCCATATCGGCATTTCGCCACGGTAATTGACGCGGTGATGAATGACAAAGTCTTCTTGAGAGGTCTCCAGTTTGCTTTCATACTTACGCAACCAGATTGCGTGCACAGTCCTACCGCTCCTACCTAATTGTCGTGCCTTCGGACCAAGCCTGTCTGGTTTGAGGTGGATGAGCGGATCCAACCGACCAAGCTCATGCCCGAGCATGGCTCGAATCGCCATTTCGATACGGTCTAATTCAATGAACACACCGTGTCGTAACCGTTCGTCAAATTCATAGAGTTGCACAACAAGTTCGAATGAAGCACCGGGCTGGAACTCGTCTAACGCTGGCCCATCTCCTTGTGGAAAGCGGCGCATGGGGTACCAATATCCGGACAGCCGGTAGTAGTTGAGCCGCGCGAGCAGGTGTTCGGCTCTCGATTCCCCCTCGACCCGCATACCGCGAGCGCGAAGTAGTTCGACTTGTTCGGAGTACGTTTTGAAATGCTTTGTCGGAGTCAACTGTTTGGCTGCCTCTCTCGTACAGCATCGGACGAAAAGCACTATCTAAAACAAGGACCGGCCCTGGACTCCCCGCACAGCGGGCAGCGGAACCGGTCTTATTAAGCACCAATATACACCCTCATCTGAGGAGTAGCAAATACACACGGCCCCTGCCTGCGCACCGCCACTGTGCGCTCAACCGGATCGCTAGAAGTTCATCCGAATAAAAAACAGCGCCGCACCGGCCAAAAACAGCACGGCCCCGCTGACAATGAGCGCGATCGCCGGCCGCCGTTCATTTTCGGGCTTATGGCTGCTCACCACAGTGGGCAGTGTTTCATCTTCGAGACCGTGCACCCAGCGCTGCTGACTGTCGAAATTGGCCGGCACTTCCAGCCCGTCATCGACGCTGCTGTCGCCCGCGTCCGATCCAAAAACGGGATGCGCGGGGCGACTCAGCGCCCGCAGCCGCGCCACCCCAAAACCGATCAGCAGCACGCCCGCCAGAATCAGCACGCTGGCGAACACAAACATCGCGGCCTGCTTGACGAACAGGCTCAAAAACGACATCACAGTTTTGAGCCTCGCACTTCAAAGGTGTTGCACGCACCAACGCCCTGCTCGTACCCGGTCATGAGCCAGCGGGTGCGCTGCTCGCTGGTGCCGTGTGAAAACGTTTCGGGCTGCACTCGCATCCCCGACTGGCGCTGAATCGTGTCGTCGCCAATCGCCTGCGCCGCCGAGATGGTCTGCTCAATTTCTTCACGGGTCGGCTCGCGCAAAATCTGGTTGCCCTGCGCATCCGTGGCCCGGGTGGCACCGCCCATCCAGGCACCCGCATAGCAGTCGGCCTGCAACTCGAGCCGCACCATACCGCCGGTGGGTCCGAGATCTCGGTGGTCGACCTGCGAGAGGATGCCCTGCTGGTGCTGGATGTGGTGGCCCCACTCGTGCGCCAACACATACATTTCAGCGAGTGGCCCGCCGGATGCACCAAACCGGTCGGTGAGGATCTGGAAGAACGCGCCGTCAATGTAGATCGACTCGTCGGCCGGGCAGTAGAACGGCCCCACCGCGTTCGACGCGGCACCGCAGGCGCTATTGGTCGAGTTGTCATACAGAATCACCGACGGGTCGCGATAGTCGCGCACCCCCAGGTCGGCAGCCTCGGCAGCCCAAAATTGCTCGAGAGTAACCGCCCCGCCCTCCATGCGGCAGTCGATGGATTCATTTGCCTGAGCACCGGTGCACTGCAGGTTTTCCTCCTGCTGCTGCGAGCTCCCCGCGCTCGGCACAAAAAACTGTGTGACATCAACGCCAAGAAATTGCATCGACAAAAATCCGAGGATGAGCACCAGTGCGCCACCGCCACCGGCGGCAGCAACTCCACCGCGGCGGCGCCGCACATTTCGCGAATCAAAATTCGCATTGTCGTTAAACGTCATGTCACTAATCTATCGGCGCCGCGAAACAACACGTGGCTAAAACCCAAACACCGCGAGGCCCGACCGGCGCGGACGGGCCCCACAGCATCCAATAACTATCGGCGATCACGCTGCGAACGCAGGGTTTTTTCATGCACCGGGGCATCACCGGATGCGCGCAGCTGCTCGTAATACTGCGCCGCTTCAGCCTGCCGCTCGGCCTCAGCACCGGTGGCGATCTTGGCTCGCAGATGCGCATCCTCATACCCGTATGCTGCCACGAGATCCTGCGCGTGCGGGCGCAGTTTTGCAACCAGCCGGTTGAGATACGACGACACCATCCGTGCCCGCTGCACCGTCAACCGACCCGACATCAAATACCAGCCGAGGTCGCGCTCAATGACCTCGAGCCCGTACAGGTCTCGCAGGGCGGTGAGGATGCGATGGGTATCGCTGGCGGGATCAAAACGGTCGAGCGCGCGCGTAAACGACTCCCACTGCAGCAATTCGCCGTAGGCCCGCCCCGCCATAATCAACTTGTGCTGCTGCTGATTAAACACATCCCGCTGCACCTGCTTCGACTCGTTCCGCACCCGCGCAAGCGCCGCCGCAATCTCACCAATCGGTTCTTCCACCCGCGCGGCGAGCAACTGCCGCTGATGCACGGGGTCACGCAACCAACCCACCGAGCGGCCAAACCGGCCAAAGTCACCAACATTGGCACCCAGCCGCGCCAGCCCAATACCGCGGTAGGCGCGCGACCCAACCTGTGAGGCGACGGTGCGCACCGCATCCTGTTTTAAACGGGCAAGGTGATCGTCAAGCAAACGCTTCCCCACCAGCTGCAACAGCACATTGTTGTCGCCCTCGAAGGTGGCGTACACGTCCATATCGGCGCGCAACCCCACCAGGCGGTTTTCGGCGAGGAATCCCGCGCCACCGCATGCCTCACGCGCGAGCTGCAGACTGTCGAGCGCCTGCCAGGTGGCGACCGGTTTCAGCGCCGCCGCCAGGGTTTCGAGATCGGCACGGTTTTCGGGGGTGTCGGCAATGTCTTGGAACACCTCGTGGAACTTTCGCAGCAGCTCATCGTGCGCGAAGGTTGCCGCATAGGCGCGCGCCACCTCGGGAAGCAGCCGGCGCTGGTGGCGCTGATAGTCGAGCAGCGTCACCTCATCGCCGTCACCGCCGGCAAACTGTCGCCGCTGATTGCCATAGGTGACCGCAATCGCGGTGGCGGCGCGCATCGCCACCGCCGAGGCGCCGTCGAGCGAAACGCGCCCCTGAACGAGCGTGCCGAGCATCGTAAAAAAGCGTCGGCCGGGCGAATCGATCGGCGAACTATAGGTGCCATCGGCGGCCACATCGCCATAGCGGTTCAGCAAGTAGTCGCGGGGAATGCGCACATTCGTGAAGTGCAGGCGGCCGTTATCGATACCGTTGAGACCGCCCTTGAGGCCGTCATCTTCGCCACCAACGCCGGGCAAAAAATTGCCATCGTCATCGCGCAGCGGCACAAAAAAACAGTGCACACCGTGGTTCACTCCCCCGGTGATCAGCTGCGCGAACACGGTCGCGGCTCGGCCGTGCAGCGCCGCATTGCCCAAATAGTCTTTCCAGGCGCCGCGGAACGGGGTGTGGATGATGAACTCTTCGGTTTCGGGATCGTAGGTGGCGGTGGTGCCAATCGAGGCGACATCCGAGCCGTGCCCGGTTTCGGTCATCGCAAACGCGCCGGGCAGCTCGAGACTCATCACCTCGCGCAGCCAGCGATCGTGGTGCACCTCGGTGCCCAGGTGCAAAATCGCGGCCCCAAACAGCCCCCACTGCACGCCGCCCTTGATCTGCAGGCTGGGGTCGGCGAGCACGAGCTCTTCAAACGCGGCGATATTGCCACCGGCCGTGTTGCCACCGCCATACTTCACCGGATACGCGAGCGCCGGCGTACCGGTTTCGACCAGTTTGCGGCTCTGTTCGAGTACGCGCTCGCGATGCGCATCCATGCCGAGACTATCGTCGCGCCAGAACACCGGGTTGGCGGCATTGCGGCGCCCCGCAAGTCGTTCTTTTGGCCAGCTGCCGAGCAGTGCCTGATGCACGGCCTCGCGGTCAATTCGGCCGCCGGCTGCCGCCGCATCGAGTTCGGGGTCTTCGAGTGAATCGGCAGCCACGGCCGCTTCAGTAGTTGACAGGTCTTCGGTTGCTGAGTCGGCCGTCTGTGGCCGGGATGCGCCTGGTTGCGTTGACATATCGAGCCTCCGTTCACGCGCCATTGCGTTATCGGAATCACGCTATGACCGTCGCCACAGGTGAACGGGGAAGTTTTGCCCGCCAACACAAGCTACCCTCCACAATCGAACCGCCAGCTTGTAGGGTTCGCGCAAATAGACCGCAAACGCATCGCGGGAACCCACCGAGTGTGGGTTCCCGCGATGCGCAGCTGCAGCGTGGCGCTATGCCTCTTGCAGCGCGTCTTTGAGTTTCACGCGGCCGCTGCGCAGCACCGTGTTTTCATAGATTCGCGCCCCGAGCCACAGGAACAGCACCGTCGTGGCAACCAGCACGGCGAGCGCCAGCAGCGGCTCCCACCAGGCAGCTGTGCCCGCAAACAGCCGCAGCGGCATCGCCACCGGTGAGGAAATCGGGATGTAACTCAACCAGGTGAGCATTGTCTGGTTCGTGTTGAACATGATGACCAGGATGTACGGCACCATCGCCACAAAAGTGAGCACCGAAGTGGCGCTGGGCACATCCTCTGGTCGGGAGACGGTTGAGGCAACCCCTGCGTACAGTGCCGCGAACAGCATGAATCCCACTACGAACAGCACCGCAAACCAGATCAGCCCAACCGTGAGCGCACCCGGGTCGCCGAAGTCGCCCCCGGAAAGCTGCCCGGTTGCCGCCATGGTGACAAGCGCGGCGACCACCACAGCCGCCACCTGCACCAGCGCAAGCACCGTGCCACCAATGACCTTGCCCGCGAGAATAGTGCGTGGCCGAACCGTCACCAGCAGCAACTCAACAATGCGCGACGCCTTTTCTTCCACAACGTTCTGCGCGATGCGCGCGGCGTAACCCACAACACCCGTCATGAAGAGCATGCCGAGGAAGATTCCCGCCACATAGGTCACCATCGGTGACAGCTCGGTATCCGGTTCATCGACCATCGCGGTGGCCGGGGCGATGGTCAGCGCATCAATGATGCTGTGGGGCGTGCCATCTTTGGCGAGCACCACCACCGGCTCTTCACCGGTGAACTGCACCTGCTCGCCGCTATCGTCATAGAGGGTGGCACCGCTGGCCTCAGCACCCGACACAATGGCCGAGCCGGCATCGCCAGCGCGCACTTTCTCGATCGCCTGCTCCACCGAATCGACGCGCTCAGCATCGATTCCGACCTGTTTCAGCTGCTCGGTATCGAGCGTGGTCACGACCCGCTCATCCGAATTCACCCCGGCGGCACTGGCAAAAAGCGAACCCAGCAGTTTCTGACCGCCAATCACCAGCACGATGACTGCGATCGTCACAATCAGCCCCCAAATATAGGCTTTACTGCGGGCGGTGGTAACAATTTCGCGCTTGGCGACGAGCATCGCACCCTGCGAGGTGCTGAGTCCGGTCGCATCGCTCGACGCGGTGGTTTGAACTGGTGCGGTCATTAGCGCACCTCCTTGAAAATCGTGGTGAGCGGAACGAGGTGGCGACCAAACTCGGTCACCCGACCGTGCGCGATAGCGTCGCGCAGCAATTGCTGGGCACGCGCGGCGGGTTCATCCGCATCCCCCGCAATACGCACCACAACGCCGTCTTCAAGACGTTCGAGCACCTCGACACCCGGCTGCTGAGCGAGCCAGGTGTGATCGTCGACACCGATTCGATAGAGCCCACGCGAATGGGCTTCCTGCAGCTCGCGACGGGTGCCGGCGGCCTTAATCTCGCCCTGCGAGATGATCACCAGGTTGTCGCTGAGCTTTTCAACCACCTCAAGCTGATGTGACGAGAACAGCACCGGCGCCCCCATCTTGGCGCGCTGATTGAGCACATCCAGCACCACTTCAACCGCGATCGGGTCGAGCCCCGAAAACGGTTCGTCAAGCACCAGGATGTTTGGCTCGTGTACCAGCGCCACACAGATCTGGGCGCGCTGCTGGTTACCGAGTGAAAGCGATTCAACGATTTCGTCGCGGCGTTCAGCGAGCCCCAGTCGGTCGAGCAGCTCATCAGCCCGTCGGTTCGCAACCGCTTTATCAACCCCGTGCAGCTGCGCGAAATACACGATCTGCTCGTGCAGCTTCATCTTCGGGTAAAGGCCACGCTCTTCGGGCATATAGCCAATGCCGACGCGATCGGTGGCCGTAATCGGCCGACCGTTCAAAAGCACCTCACCGCTGGTGGGCCGGATAAGCCCCAGCATCGCTCGCATCGTCGTCGTTTTTCCGGCACCGTTCGCCCCGACGAATCCCGTCAACTTCCCCGGCTCAACCGTGAACGAGACATTTTTGAGAACTTGCCGGTCGCCGTATTGATGGCTGAGATTGCGAATCTCAATCATTCGGGCCCTGCTTTCGTGATGTGGTGTGCTTTCGTGATGTGAAATTGAACAGGTTTCACGCTAACGCACGCGAGCAAGTCGGCTTTTCAGCGTTAGTTCACCGCGCATTCAGCAGCTCCGCGATATGCGACTATGCCGCCACCGCGCTGCGAATCGACGCCACAATGTCTTCGGGAGTGGCGTATTTGGCCACCGTGCCGTCGGCTCCCGACCGGGTGACGAGCTCGGCCACATCGCCATCGCGCGAACCAACCATGATCAGGATGCACGGCTGCGGGTCACCGAGCTGCCGGATGCGGCGAGTGAGTTCAAAGTCGCCGCTCTCACCGAGCCCCACCGAAACAAGTACGAGCTTTGGGCGGTGTTTCGTCACGAGGTCAACCGCATCGGCCACCGAGTCAGTTTCGGCGACGTTGACACCATCCAGCGATTGCAGGATCAGCGAAAATCCCGCCCGCACCAGATGATGCTGGTCAGCAATGACCGCGTCGATCCGCGCCATCTCGGCCTCCATATCTATCCGCGCTGCGCACAACCGCTCCACGAGCTCGGCATGCCGACGAACATAACGGGTAATGGTTACCGGCAATTGACGCAGAACGTCACCATCCGTTCATCCACGTGACCTGCCACACCTCGCGCCGCGCCTTCGCCCGTCCCAGCAACGGCGATAGGTCGCCACCCACATAACCGACTGTGAAAAGATGTATATGCAAGTAAATTGTGGTGAAAGGACTCTATGCACATCGGCATCATCGTCGGCTCGCTCTCACGCGAATCCATCAATCGTCGTCTCGCACTCGCGCTCGCACCGCGGTTCGAAGCCCGCGGCGCCACGGTCACCCAAATCCCCATCGATGCGCTCCCGATGTACAACCGCGACTTCGAAGACCCGATGCCGAAGGCCGTGGCCGAGTATCACGCCGCGATTGATGCCCAAGACGGAATCGTTTTCGTAACGCCCGAATACAACCGCACTTTTTCGAGCGCAATGAAAAATGCCACCGAATGGGGTGCCCGCCCGCCCGCATCCGCCTCGCTGCCCGGCAAACCCGCCGCGGTCACGGGCGCCACTCCCGGCCGACTGCTCACCATCGGTGCCCAGCAGCATCTGCGCGCCAACCTCTCGGCGATCGGGATGCCCGTAGCCCCTGCCGAGCTCTACGTGCAGTTCGACGACAACCACTTCCTCGCCGACGGCAGCATCACCGAGGCCAGCACCCAGCAATCAATCGACCGCTGGGTTGAAAAAGTGATCGCACACTTCACGGCGCTTTCCGCCTAGTGGCCCGCGGAGCCTCGAGGCATTGTATTGGCTCGAGGCTCCGCGCCTTAGCCTTGAACAGCCCCTCGCCGCGGCTGAGCCTACGGGGTTGGCCCGCTGCCGCCCTTCGGCTTGGCGCCGATAGAATGGGCGGCTATAAGGAGCCCACAGTGAAGAACGTCAGTACGCGCCTGCTCATGGCCTGCGCCGCCCTCGGTGTCGCCGGCGGGATGCTGTTTACCGCACACGCCTGGGCGGGCGCGCTCACCGTCAACACCATTCCGTTTCTCTACGGCCTCACCATGGGCATCTACTTTTTGCCGGGCACGCTCGCGCAGGCGCTCTTCCGACGGCCGGGCGTGGCGCTACTCACCACCGGTCTCGCAGGCCTCGTGGCGAGCCCCTTCCAGCTGATCGGTTTCCAGGCACTACTCATCAGCCTCGCCGTCGGCGTCGCGCAAGAACTGCCCTTTGTGGTCTCCGGCTATCGCTATTGGAAACGCTGGGTGTTCTGGGTGGCCGGGCTCGCGTACGGCCTGCTGGTCACCGGAGCAGCTTTCGGCATCCTGCGTGGTGGTGAACTCTCGGCGCTCGGCGCCACCCTGGTGGTGATTTCGTTCTTCATCTCACCACCGATCTTCACCGCGGTCGCGCTGTGGCTTGCGGATGCGCTGGCAAAGGCCGGGGTGGCGCGCGGCCTGCGCCGCAGCGAAGCCCGGCCGCTGCCCACCGACCCCACCGAATCGACGGGCAAGTAGGAGCCATTTGCAGCACGCATCCAGGCCCGACGCTAAGCCGCGCGGCAACGCGCAGCTGGCGCGCATCCATGCACTCGCCGTCACCCACCCCGACAGCCCCCGCACCGTGCCGCAGCATGTCTCTCTCGAGGTGGAGCGCGGCGATGTGCTGCTGGTGCTCGGCCCCTCAGGCTGCGGTAAATCCACCCTCACCCTGGCGCTGAGCGGCCTCATCCCGAACAGCATCGAGGCAGCGATCGAGGGCGAAGTGTGGCTCGGTGGCGACCGCATCAGCGAGCTACCGGCGCGCGAACCCGCCGCCCGGGTCGCGATGGTGTTTCAAGACCCGGATGCACAAATTGTCACCACCACGGTGATGGATGAGGTGGCGTTCGGTGCCGAAAACCTCGGAGTGCCGGCCGCTGAGATCGAGCGGCGCATCGAGCACGCGCTTCGGCGGGTGCGGCTGTGGGAGCGGCGCGACGAGCATCCCGATGTGCTGTCGGGTGGTGAAAAACAGCGCCTGGCAATCGCCGCCGCCATCGCCCAGGGTGCGCCGCTGCTCGTGCTCGATGAGCCCACCGCCAACCTCGATCCGCGCAGCTCCAGCGAGGTGTACGACGTGCTGGCCGAGCTGACCGAGTCGGGTGAGTTCGGCATCGTGCTGGTTGAACACAACCTTGACGAGGCGCTGCGCATCGTCAACCGCGTGCTCGTGCTCGATCAGCAGGGTCGCGAGGTGTGCACCGGCACCCCCAAAGAAGTGTTTATCGGCAACGCCGCACTGCTCGATGAGCTCGGCGTTTGGCGGCCGCTGGCAGGCCTCGCCGCCGAACAGCTGTGCCGGGCCGGCCTGCCGGTGGCGCATCCCCTTTCGCTTGCCGAACTGGTTGCGCAGCTTGAGCAAGTGCTGCCAGATGCAGACGTGCCAGCTGAAACGCGCCCGCCGCTACCTGCAGCGTCCCCGCCGCTGATTTCAGTGCGGCAGCTCACCGTCACCCGCGGCGGCAGGCAGCTGGTCGGCCCGGTGAGTCTCGACATCCCGCGCGGGGCGTTCGTGGCGCTGATCGGCCCCAACGGCGCCGGCAAAACGACGCTCTTGCAGGCAATTGCCGGCATTGAACCGCCACCTCGCGGCACCGTGTCGGTGGCCGAGCAGGATGTGCACCGACTGCACGGCAAACAGCTGCGCGACACCATCGGCTACGTTTTTCAAAACCCCGAGCACCAGTTTTTGGCCACCACAGTTGCTGATGAGCTCGCACTCGAATTGCGCGCGCGAGGGATGACCCACGCCGAGCTCGCGCCGCTGGTCGCCGAATCGCTACAGCGGTTCGGGCTCACCGAACACGCCGATGAGCATCCGTTCCTACTGTCGGGCGGCCAAAAACGCCGCCTTTCGGTGGCGACGGCACTCGTCTCGGGTGCGCAGTGCCTGATTCTCGACGAACCCACCTACGGGCAAGACCGCAACCGCGCTAGCGAGTTGGTATCGGTGCTGCAGCAGCTCAACGACGCCGACACCACGGTGCTGATGGCCACCCACGATCTGCAATTGGCGGCCGAACATGCCGATCACCTGGTTGTGATGACAGACGGACACATCGCCGCCGCCGGCCCTACGGCCACCGTGCTCGAATCGGGCGCACTCGAAAAGGTTGGGCTGGGGATGCCGCCGCTCGCGCGAGTTTTCGCGCAGGCACCCGCGCCGCTGCGGGGAATGTACCGGATGCAGCAGCTGGTCGATTTTGCTGCCGAGCGGAGCGCGCGGTGAGCATTCAGAGTCGTAACGCTGTCGTCGAGCGGCCAACCATGCGGCAGGCCGAACAGTTTGGGTTGCCCTATCTGCATCGCCTGCATCCGCTGGCGAAGCTGCTGCCCACCACGCTCGCGCTGGTGGCGCTGTTTTTTGTGCACGATCTGTACACACCGCTACTGGTGGGCGGGATCACCTTGCTGCTGCTGATGACCGGTGCGCAGCTCACGCGCCGGCTGTGGCTGACGCTGCTGGTTGGGTTGCCGCTCGTGACGGTGGTGCTGGCGGTGACGATTGGCTTCTGGGTTGAGCCAGCGCGGGTGGCGGATACACCACTGCTGTTCGCGATTGGAGCCTACGAGTTTCGTTTCGGCGCGTTTGTGTCGGGAATGATCACTTCGGCGCGACTGGCTGCGATCGTGGTGTTAGCAATGCTGAGCGGGCTGACGATCGCCGGCACCGACCTGATCCGTGCGTCGGTGCAGCAGCTGCGTATCCCCTATCGGCTTGGATACGCGGGGCTCGCGGCCTTTGGGTTCGTGCCGCGGTTTCAGCGCGAACTGCAGACGATCCGCAAGGCGCAGCGGGCGCGCGGTATTGTCACCGGCAAGGGGATTGGAGCGCGGCTGCGGCGGCAGCTGACCACGCTGGTACCGCTGATGGCGGCGGCGCTGCGGCACGCTGATCGGGTGGCGCTGGCGATGGATGCACGCGGGTTCGGCTACCGCTCGTGGCGCACCGAGCGCCACCCGGTGCCGCTGCGCCGGCGCGATTGGTGGTTTGGCGCGGGGCTGCTCGGTGTTTATGTCGCGGCCTTTGTGGCCGGAGCGCTGCTCGGGTAGTTGTGCCGCTTGCGCAACTGCGCTGGTAGCTGCGCTGTCCGGCTCGGCCACGGCCCCGCTCATCCAGCCAGCTGCCCCTCCCCCAGGTGACCACCCCAGCCAGCCCGCCCACCTCTCTCGGCCAGCCCGCCCCTCCCCGAAGTGACACTGCAACTGCAAAGTGACCCTGCTATAGCAGGGTCACTTGCCAACAACAGGGTCATTTGCTGAGGTGAGGCGCCGCCGCGGTGCCTTTTCCGGGGATCAGGGGGTGAGCGGGGAGGCGGCGAGGAGGGGTAAGCGGGGAGGCGGCGAGGGGGCGAGGGGGCGAGGGGGCGAGGGGGCGAGGGGGCGAGGGGGCGAGGGGGCGAGGGGGCGAGGGGGCGGTGCTGGCAGGGATGCGCATCCCCGGAAAAGGCGGGGTGGGAGCGACTGAAAGTCGCCCCCACCCCGCTGCGCGTGCGGCCGGCTAGTTGTTGTCGACCGGGCTGTCACCTTCTGGAGCATCGCCGTCAGCTGCACCAGCTGCGCCGCCGGCGATTGCGTCATCCGCGTCAACATCGATACCGTCGCCCTCGGCACCGCCGCGGCGGCGCAGTGCAAACAGCGCGATACCAGCTACCACCAGGGCACCGGCAACCCAGAGCACCCAGGTCATGTTCTGCGCACCAGTGGCTGCAAGGCCAGCTGCGTCGTCGCCACCATCGGCAGCATCAGGCGCCTGCTTACCCGGTTCGGCAACGCCACCGGGCTGCTCGGTAGCGCCAGGAGCCTCGGGCTCATCAGTCTCACCAGGCTGCCCACCGGGCTGCTCGGGCTCACCAGGCTCACCAGGCTCAGCCGGCGGCACGGTGCAGGGCAGGCTCACAACCCGAACCGCGTTCGATTTAACACCGTCTTCGGCGTACCAGGCGAAGCGAGCACCACCCGCACAAACCGAGCTCAGCGCGAATCCCTCGTTGTTGACATTCGGCATCGATGCGGCGCGCTCGAAGTGGGCAAGCGCCGGCGTCTCGGTGCCGTCGAGCTCAAACGCAGCGTGCTTACCGTCGCAGCCGTTGTCGCACACCACCCAGAGCTTGTTTTCGATGGTGTCGTAGTCGAGCGCCATCACACCGCCGAGCTTCGGGTCGAGCACGTTCACGATCGTGGCGCTGCCGTTTTCAGCCAGTGCGACCGCATAGACGAGGCCGTTGTTTTCAACACCCACGAAGAACAGCCCATCAGCCCAGGTGGCGTACTGTGACGCATCGTAGGGCTTACCGGTGTTCTGGTCCCAGAGCTTGCCGTTGAGGTCGTCGTTCGACACCCACTCGACGGCTTCGATACCGGTGTTCGCGCTCACGGCGGGCAGCACCTCGGTGAGGTTCCACTCCTTTTCGGCCACCAGGTCGGGGCCGGGCTTGTTCGGGTCGACCATCAGAATGGCGTTGAAGTTCGTGCCCTTATCTGAGTTGTCGCGCTCGACACCGATGTAGACGTTGCCCGCACCGTCAACTGAAATGCCCTCGGCGTCAGGACCGGCAGCATCCGGGTTGTCAGCATCCTTCTGGAAGCGCACCCGCTTACCGTCTTCCCAACCGGCGGCAAATTTCAGCGAACCGTCAGCCTGCGCATCCATCAGCCAAAACTTGCCGGTGCCGTTATCAACCACGTAGAGCTGGTTGTCGCCGAAAGTGTCGAGGCCCGAAGTGTCCTCAAGGAACATCGGGTCGCCATCAACCGCCCGCACATCGTCGCTGCCGGGCCAGGGCTGCGCCTCGATCTCACCAACACAGAGGTTTGCCTCGCCCTTGGTTGCGCGCTGGCTCACGCCCCAGCTGCCCGAGCACAGGGCGTGGGTGGTGGGGGCGTGCTCGGTCCAGCTGTATTCCTGCACCAGCTCGTCACCCTCAAAAATGCGGACGCTATCGGCACCACCGAGACCAAAACCGAAGTCGGCCTCTTCAAGCACGAAGTAGCCGCCGGCGGCGATCACAGTGCCCTCGGGGATCGTGTAGGCGTGCGAGTCGTCGTTGTCTTTGATCACAAGACCGCCCACTTCGAGGTCGGTGTCGAGCGGGTTGTACAGCTCAATCCAGTCGCCCGGTTCGCCGTCCTTCGACTCAATTTCGCTCAACACCACCGGGTTACCGCAGGCGTTGCGGGCGCCGATGGTCGACACCTCCACATCCCTAAATTCGCCGGTGCCGTCGGGGCAGCGGGCCAGCACACCGGCGGCGTGCCCGGTCCAGCCGTGCTCGGCTACAACCACACCGTCAGCATCGTGGATCGACACGAGATCGTTCTTGCCCAGTCCAAACGAGAACTGCTTGTTTTCGGCAAACACGAAGTAGGCACCCGGTTCGAGCACCGTGCCCTCGGCCACCGGGGTGACATCGGATGCGTGACCCGTCGGGTCGTTGTCGAGCAGGTGCCAGCCCGAAATGTCGACCGGTTCGGTGCCGATGTTCTTGATTTCGGCCCAGTCACCGTTGACGGTGTCACCGTTCGATTCGATCTCGTTGATGACCACCTTTGGCGCCACACACTCGTTGGCAGCGCCCATGGTTACGCGCGCGAGCTTGAATGCGCCGGCTCCGTCGGGGCAGCGGGCGAGAGTTGCGGATGCTTCATCACCGTCGATATTTGCGTGGCCAACCCACGAGTGCTCGTCGATTTTTTCGCCGTCGGCGTTGTAGAGCCGCATCGAGTCGGCCGAGCCGATGCCGATCGCGCCTTCAAACGTGCCGTCGACATAGGCGTTGGTGGCCTGGTTCCAGATCATGCCGGGCGATTTTGCATCCACGACCAGGAATTCACCGGGCTCGATCGTGGTGCCAGCCGGGAACATCCAGCGGTGGTCGTCCGAGTTGTCGCGCAGCTCGTATCCGTCGAGCGAAACGGGCTGGTCGCCCTTGTTGTACAGCTCAACCCAGTCGGCAGGCCCCGAGTCGATCTCGTTGAGCACCACTTCGCCGGGCTGGGTGGGCAGTTCGAAAATATTTGCTGCGCCGGGAGTTTCCTGCGCGGTCTCGCCCCACACGCCCTCGGCGTTGCGCCCGTAGGTTACCGGGGCGTGGGCGCTCCAGCTGTACTCGTCAACCGCCTGCTGTGTCTGGTCGTACAGTCGCACCGAGTCGGCCTTGCCGAGACCAAATCTGAAGTCGGCCTCCTCTTCAATAACGAGATACGCACCGGGTTCAATCACCGTACCGGCGGGGAAAACAAAGGCGTCGTTACCGATGCGGTCTTTGTCGTCCTGCACGATCCAGTTGCTGATGTCGATCGCGGCGTCGGTGGGGTTGTGAAGCTCGACCCAGTCGTTGCCGGGGCCGCTCGATTCGATTTCGTTGATGACGACGCTATCGCCATAGCTCGCGGCCGATGCGAGCGTCGCAGGCACGAGCAACGCGCTTGTTCCCAGCACGGCAGCCGCAAAGAAGGCTGGAATACGGCGGAATGAAGGCACAGAAACTCCTTGGTAGATCCGGTGATGCTAAGCATCATCGGCAAGCCGACCAATCAGCAGGTTGCGCCAAGGTAAACGGGGCGTGACCAAAAATTCTCACGCCCCGTAGTATGTGGCGTGCTCGCCGTTGTTTTCGGCGTCCGCACTCGAGGTTCGTCACGGCTGGAGGTGACACAAAATGCTGCTGGTAGTGGGGCGGGTCATCGCCGTGTGGTTCGCCATTATCGCCGCAATTCAGTTCGTAACGGCAATTGTGATGACGCAGTGGCAGTTCTGGATCTCCGGCGCAGGGCTCTTGACGACCGCGTGGGCATGGTGGCGCTTGGCCGACGTTTGGCGGGAGGCGACACTCAACCAGCCCCTTCAAACAGCCCGTTTGCTGCGGAGTAAGGAGTCGGCGAAGTGGGCGCTCATCGCTTTGGCGGGCATCGCTGCCACCGTGATCGTGATGGCAACGCTGGGTTGATCGCGAGCGCATCACTACTAGACAGGCGCTAGCCACACACCAGCCGACGACGCTTTTGCAAACTACAGTCAGAGCTGCGAGCTACAGCCAGCCGCCAACTCAGCTACTCGGCTGTGGATGCATCCGGTTCAAGCCCCGCGGCCGCGATGCGCTGCTCGTTACGCTCGGCACGCCGGGCCGCGCGCCGGGCCAGCGGCCGCTCTACCGCCACATACAGCGCCGGCAACACCAGCAGCGTGAGCAGCGTCGACGAAAGCAGACCACCGATCACCACCACCGCCATCGGCTGCGAAATGAATCCGCCGTGGCCGGTGATCCCGAGCCCCATCGGGGTGAGCGCGAGCACGGTCGCGAGCGCCGTCATCACAATCGGCCGCACACGTCGTGACGCACCGGCAAAAGTGGCGCCGTCCACATCCATCCCCTTGCCGCGGTATTGATTCACAAGATCCACCAGCACGATGGCGTTCGTCACCACGATGCCGATGAGCATCAGCACACCGATCAGCGAGGCCACACCCAGCGGGATACCGGTGACCACCTGCAGCAAAATCGCCCCGGTGGCGGCGAATGGCACCGAAATGAGCAGCAGCAGCGGCTGCAACAGGCTGCCAAATGTGGCCACCATCACGATGTACACAATCAGCACGGCACCGAGTAGCGCCAGGCCGAGCTGCTGGAAGGCGGTGCGCTGGTCGGCAGCCGAGCCGTCAAGCTCGGCGGCCACACCGTCGGGCAGATCGGCGTCCGCGAGCGCCCGCTCGATTTCGCCGCTGAGCCCACCGAGGTTGTCGCTGCTGCTGGCAATCTCGAGCGTGGTGTAGGGGGTGCCGGATGCGGCGGTGACCGCCACCGGGCCATCAACAACCTCAACATCGGCGAGTTCGTGCAGCGGAATCGCGCCGAACCCAAGCTGCAATTCGAGGTCGCGCAGTTCGTCAACCGAGGTCGGCGGCTCGGCGTCGTCAACGATGTACATGCGCACCTGCGTGCTGTCCATCGTCACCGAGCCGATCGGCAGCGGCTGCAGTGCCTGGGCGACCATGCCGCCCACCGCAACCTCGTTCAGGCCGTACTGCATCGCGGCCGCTCGGTCGATATCCATGCGGATGAACGGGCGGGTTTCATCCAGCCCGCTGTGTACCGATTGCACGCTGTCGACCGATTCAATCGCGCTGCTGGCGGCCTTTACCGCATCGTCGAGCTGGCCGCGTTCGGGTGCCGAAACGCGCACCGCGAACCCGTCGCTGAAGCCGCCGGCTTCGACACCGACGGCCACTTCGCCGAGGTCGTCACGTTTGTTGACGCGGTCGCGCAGCTCCTGCTCGATGGCGTCGGGGTTGGCGTCCGGTTCGGTGCCAATGACCCAGCGGATATTGCCGGAGCTCATGCCGAGCATCGACGCCAATTCATCGTCGCCGTAGTTCAGCTGCACGGTTTTGATGCCGTCGACCTGTTTAATTTCATTCTCAAGCCGCTCGGCATATTCGCCCATATTCGCGAGGGATGCGTTGGCGGGCGGCGTTTGCCGAATGCTGAAGCTCTCTTGTCCGGTTGATCCGAGGAAGTTGGTTTTCATCAGCGGTGCGACGGCGACGGTGCCGCCGAGCACCAGCGCGGCAGCGATAAGCACCAGCGCCGGGCGACGGATAGCAAAGCGCAGCGCCGGCGCATAGGCGCGCTGCAGCCAGTTGGTTGGCTCGTCTTCGCTGGCGGCCTCATCGCTCGCATCCTCGTCTTCGGCGGCGTGTTTACCGTTCTTTTGCGCCTGCGCCGCGGCACGCAGTCGCCCGCCGGCAAGGAGCCAATAGGCCAGCACCGGCACAATCGTGAGCGAAACGATCAGGGATGCGAGCATCGCGATGGTGCTGGTGAGCGCGAAGGGCCGGAAGAGTTCGCCGGTGACATCGGCAACGAACACGATCGGCAGATAGACGGCCACGGTGGCGATAGTGGATGCGGTGATGGCGGTGGCCACCTCGCCCACTGCCCCGCCAACCACGCGGGCGCGTTCGGCCGGACGCAGTGCGGCGGTGGGGTGCAGCTGCAGGTGACGGCGGATGTTTTCTACCACCACGATCGAGTCGTCCACCACGCGCCCGATGGCGATGGTGAGCGCGCCGAGCGTGAGGATGTTGAGCGAATAGTCGGCGAATCGCATCGCGATGAAGGTCACCAGCAGCGAGGTGGGAATGGAGATCGCGGTGACCAGTGTCGCGCGCACCGAGAGCAGGAACACAAAAATCACGAGCACCGCAAAGGCGAGCCCCAGCAGGCCCTCGGTGACAAGCGTGTCGATTGACTGGGTGATGAACGGGGCCTGGTCGGTAACGACTTCGAGTTTGGCTCCGTCGGGGATGAGCGTGTTGAGTTCGGGCAGCAGCTCGGCAACCGCATCCGATACCTCGACGGTGTTGGCGGCGGGGCGTTTGGTGACTGAGATCGTCAGGGCGTCTTCGCCGTTGACCCGCGAGACGGTGGTCTTGGGTGAGGGTTCGAGCTCGACATCGGCAACATCCGCGAGGGTGATGAGCTTGGTGGGGTCGAGCCGGTCGGGTTTAAGGGCGATTTTGCCGAGATCGGCGGCGTCGTTGACCAGGTTGCCGGCCTGCACCGTGAGCGTGTTGTCGCCCTCGGTGAGCTGACCGGCGGGGATGAGCACCCCGGCGTTTTCGAGTGCGTCGGTGATGTCGGCGATCGCCACTGCGTTTTCGACCATATCGCTATCGCGCGGTGTGATTGAGATGCGGTCGGGCTGGTCGCCGGTGATGGTCACGCCGCGTACGCCGTCGAGTTCACGCAGTTTTGGAACGACGTAGTTGTGCAGGTGTTCGGCGAGCTCGGTTTCGTCGCCACCGGTGGCGCCCAGCTGCACGACCGGCAGATCGTCGAAGCTACCCGAGAGCACCGTTGGGTCGACATCGTCGGGCAGATCGGAACGGATGCGGTTGACCGCCTGTTGGATGCGCTGCTCGGCGTACACGAGATCGGTGCCGTAGCTGAATTTGGCGGTGACGACCGAGCGACCGGCGCTCGAGGTGGTGGTGGTGCTTTCGAGGCCCTGCAGCCCCTGGAGTGCGGTCTCGACCTTGGCGGAAATATCGGCGTCGACGATCTCTGGTGAGGCACCCTGGTAGGTGGTCATGACGCTCACCTGCGGTAGCGAGATCGAGGGGATGAGCTCCTGCTTGAGCGAGTTGAGGGTGACCACCCCAAAAAACGCGATCGCGAGGGTGATGAGCGCGATGAGGGCTCGGTTGGCGAGGGAGAGTTTTGCTAGTCGACGCACACGCCCAGTTTTTCATGCAAAGTGCGCCGCAACCAGGTTCGGAATTATCCCGTGGTGAATTTGCGTGGCCCGCGGGCGCGGATGCATCCCATTTAGTTCTGGATGCGGTGCGAAATAGAGGTCACCAGTCACTGAAAATCTCGCGATATATCTTGACTCTTGCACCGCATCCCATTAGTTTCAAAATCGAGATATATCGCAATCGCGACCCACTCTCGCCCACCCATAGCCGGCATCCCAAACAGAAAGTTGGAATCGACATGGAACAGTGGCTCATCAACTCACCCACCACCATCGACCTCGAAGTGGTTCGACACGTTCGCGCCAACCTCATGCAGGGGTCAATCGACATCATCGCCCACGATGAACCCACCTGCCGCGTCGAAGTGTCGGCAGTAGAAGGCAGCGAACTGCGCGTCGCACTCGAAGGCGATGTGCTGCTCATCAACCACCCGCAGCTGCGCTGGAACGAACTCGGCAGCTCAGCCCGCGCCCTCTTTGAAAACCCCAAAGTGCGCGTGAGCGTGCTCGTGCCCGCCCAGGTAGAGGTCAATGTCAAGGCCACCAGCGCCAATGTGCTCACCGTCGGCGTGCACGGCAATGTGACCATCACCACGCTCGGTGGCGAGCACTTCTGCGATAACACCGCTGGCAAACTCACACTCACCTCAGCCACGGGCGAGCTCTCGGTGCGCGGCCACAGCGGCTCGGTTGACACTCGCACCGCCTCGGGCGATGTCACCGTCACCGGCCCGATCACCGAGTTCAGCGGCAACACGATCTCGGGCTCCACAGTGGTGGATGTGGCGGGCTCGGTCCCCACGCGGATCAGCAATATCAGCGTCTCGGGCGCCACCACAGTGCGCCTACCCGCCGACGTCACGCCCTTTGCCGAAGTAACCGCCGTAACCGGCCGCGCTCAGCTCGGCAGCACCGTGCTCGAACCGCTGCGCGGCCGCACCGAGCGCGTGGGCGATGCCGAAACTGCCACCACCAAACTGCGGCTCTCGACCGCGACCGGACGCCTGGTGGTGCTGCGCGAAGGCGGCAACTGGCCGGATGCAGCCAGCACGGCCGGTGCTGGTGAGGCCAGTGCCGGTGCCGGTGCTGGTGCTGCCGGTGCTGGTGCTGGTGCTGCTGTGGGTGGCGACGCCGCTGGTTCTGATGCCGCGGCCGGTGACGATGCCGCTGCCGCATATCGCGTCACCGATGCGGTGAATGTCGACCTCAGTTCGGCACCGAAGCCCACCCGCATCCACAACACTCAATCTGAAGCGGCACCGGCCACAGCAGCCGGCGACGCTGACGCGAGTGACGCTGAAAACCAGCCGCGCGCATCCGGTCACCAGCCGTTTGAACCCGGCCAGACGCAGACCGCAGGAGGTAACGAATGACTCCCCCGAAATTCCGTCACGGCCAGCTGCGACTGGTGCTCCTGACCCTCATCGCCCGCCGGCCGCAACACGGCTACGAGCTTATCCAAGAACTGAACGATCTGTTCAACGGCAACTACGCGCCGAGCGCCGGCACAATCTATCCGCGCTTGGCCAAACTCGAAAGCGAAGGCCTGGTCACCAAGCACGACGACGGTCGTAAAACCGTGTACGCGATCACGCCCGAGGGGCAGACTGAGGTGGATGCCCGCGCCGACGAGTTCGCGCAGATTATTGCCGAATCAGCCGAGGCGATCGCACCCCAGGCTGACTCGGCTCGCGACGGCCTGATGCAGGCGCGACTGGCGCTGCGCAACGAACTCGACTGGCTGGCAAGCGAGTTGCGGTCGGAGGCTGCCGGTGCGACTGGTGGTGGTGCTGGTGGTGCTGATGCCGGTGCCGGTGCTACCGGCGCCGGTGGCGCATCCTCTGGTGGCGGTGCTGATGGTGCCGGTGCTGATGGTGCCGGTGCTGCATCCGCTGCTGATGCATCCTCGGGTGGTGATAGTGCCGGTGCCGGCGCTGCTGGCGCATCCTCTGCTGATGCCGCTGGCGCTGAAGGCGCCGACGACGAAGCCGAGCAGGCACAGCCAACACCGGACGATCTCGTGCGGGAGGTGGACCAGCTGCTGCAGCGGTTCCGCCAGGATGTGCGTCAGGATGCGCGGCTCGCGGCCCGCTCCGGATCGCTCGTCAGCGAGGCTGTCGCCGACCTCGGCCAAAGCCTCGGCGAACACGCCCGCCGGTTCGCCGAACAGGTGGGCATCCACCGCCGCTAGCCCCGACGCGGGGGCGCGGGGGCGCGGGGCGCCGCCCGCACCCGCGCATCCACCCCCGCGTTTTACCAGCAAGTGACCCTGTTACCGCCAAATGACCCTGCTATAGGAGGGTCACTCCGCAATAACAGGGTCACTTGGCGTCGTGGCAGCGCTAATTGGCGTCGTGGCAGCGCCATGTTGAACACGCGCATCCCTACCCGCGAGGCCACACCGCGCAGCCGCCCGCATCCCGCGAAATCATCCCGAGCCCGCGAGTCCTGCGCGGCCACACTGCGCCACCTCCGCTCCCCCGCACCCGCGCCCGCCCTTCACCAGCAAATGACCCTGTTACCGCCAAATGACCCTGCTATAGGAGGGTCACTTAGCAATAACAGGGTCACTTGGTGTGGGGCAGCGCTAATTGGTGTGGGGCAGGGTCACTTGGTGTGGGGCAGCGCTAATTGGAGGGGCGGCGCCAATCGGTGTGGGGCAGCGCTAATTGGTGAGGGCAGCATCAATCGGTGTGCGAGCGACGCTAAGTTGAACATGTGCATCCCAACAACCCCGGCATCGGCGCCAACGCATCCACCCCCGCAGCCCGCGAGGTCACCCCGACACCGCAGCTGCTGCTGAACGCTGGCATCGTCTTCGCCGGCGGTACCGTGGGCGCACTGCTGCGGGCCCTGCTGACCGAACTCCCCCAATCATCCACAGCAGACCTACTCACCCTCTTCGCCATCAACACCCTCGGCGCCTTCGCACTCGCCCTCATCACCGCCCGCACGATCCCCACCAGGTGGCAGCTCGCCCTCGGCACCGGCCTGTGCGGCGGATTCACCACCTACTCCACAATGGCTGTGAGCGCAGCCACCGGGCTCAGCACCCAAAACGGCACCGCCCTCGTGGCCGCCCTCGCCACCGTCATCATCGGGCTCGGCGCATCCGCACTCGGCTGGCGCCTCGGCACCACACAAACACGCGGAGGCGACCAGTGACCATCCTGTTCACAGCCATCGGTGGCGGCCTCGGCGCGATGCTGCGCTACATCCTCGACACGATCCTGAAAGAGCGCGCCAGGATGCATCCGGCGCTATCCATCCTGATCATCAATGCGCTCGGCTCGCTGGTGCTCGGATTCACCGCAGCCGCCATCTTCGCAGCACCCGCAGTCGTCACCCTGCCAATCATCGGTATCTGCGGCGGGTTCACCACCTTCTCAACCGCAAGCCTCGACACCTACAAACTGCTGCAACAGCGCGCGATCAGTCTCGCCGTGGCCCATACAATCGGGCAGCTCGCGATCTGCGTCGCCCTCGCGTTCGCCGGCTTTTTCATCGCCAGCAGGATGTGACCGGCACCGCAGATGAAAATCGGCCACTAATCAGCCACCCGATCAATCGCCGACTCTGCCAGCCCAACGGCACGATCAAGCGATTCGGATGCATCCAGCCCCGGACCGTAAGTCAAAAAACCAACCCGCGGATCCCGTCGCGACCAGCCGGCACGCACCTTCACCGAACCGCCCACATCCCGCAACCCCAGCGGCCGCAAATGCCCCGTGACTTCCCGGCCGCCGGTGGCCCACACCACCGCATCGATCGGCTCGCGCGAACCATCATCCAGCACCACTGCATCCGATTCAAACCGCACGAGCGGGCCGCGCGACACCAGCAGCCCCCGCCGCTGCGCCCCAAACACGGCGCGAGTCAGCGGAACCGCGCGCACCGACGCATCACTCGGCAACCAGTTGCCGCGCTCCACCATCCGCTCAAGCCGCTGCCGTCGCCGCAAACCCAAATCACCCGCGCGCACGCGCGGCCGCCGCAAACCCAGCTGCGGGGGATGCTCAAACTGCGGATCGCGTAGCGTTGACCACACCGTGTGCGCACCAAGCCGCTCAAGTTCAAGCAGCCCCGCAACCGCGCTGCGACCCGCACCGACCACCAGCACCTGCCGACCGGCCAACTCGCTCAACGACGACACCTGATACAGGTGTAACTGCGCACCCTCGAAACGGTCGACACCCGGATACCACGGCACAAACGGCCGCGACCAGCTACCGGTCGCATTCACCACCACACCGGCCTCAATCACCCGCAACTGGCCACCCGGCATCGCAACCGTGATGCGCAGCTCGGGGTTACGGCGCTGCTCATCCACCCGCAGCGCCCGCACACCGTGGGCAACAAACAGGCCGTACGCATCCTCGTATTTCGCCCACACCTCGGGAATCACATCCCGCACGCGCGCATCGACGTCGAAGTGCTCAAATCCGAGCCCGAGTTCACGCTGCCCCGGAAGATCGGCAATCTCACCAACTCGCACCGAACTGCCAACCGTGGCCCAATCCCAACCGTGCTGCCAGGTGGCGCCCGGGGCAGGGTGATCGTCAATGATCAAATAGTCGCGCACCGCCTCGAGCCCCAGCGCGCTCAGCGAATAGCCCAGCGCAAGACCGGACGCACCCGCGCCAATGACCGCAATATCCACCGACCGGTACAGCTCTGCCAAATCAGCCTCCCGCCGCGTCGTGATGCGGACAATCGCGTCGCACCGACCGCAATGATGACCGACAGCGATGCGCTTCTCGTGTAGGCAATCTTACGGCGTGGTAAACTCTTCGGGCATTAGCATCTGTCGTTCATCCGGCCGGTTGACCCATTTCTCGACCGGCCCATGCTTGTTAGGGGGGTTACGCGCTATGGGGCGTGGCCGTCAGAAGGCGAAGCACACAAAGGTCGCCCGGGAACTCAAATACAACATTCCCGAGACCGACTATGAGCAGCTTGAGCGTGAGCTCGCTGGCCAGCGAGCCAACAAAGAAAACGACGAGCTGTCGAAGTGGTCAGAGTACCTCGACGACGAAGAAGACGGCACCGACGACTACGGTAGCTACAACGAACGTCGCTTCGCGTAACTAGACCATGCTGCAACCGCCGGGGCTCGTGATGAGCCTGCTGCTCGCCGCGATCATCGTGGTGGGTAATACGCTTACGCTGGTCGCAATTCATGGCTCGGCAGCCGGCCGCTTTGGCCCGTTTTCGGGGATTCTTGGGGTGCGTACTGCCGCAACTCGATCATCTGAAGCAGCTTGGCAGGCAGCGCACCGCGCCGCCTGGCCGTGGGCGTTGGGATGCAATGGGGCCGCAATCGTTGCGGCAGCCGTTGGCGGGATGCTTGGCACCACCGTCACTCCGTTCCTCGTGCTGATGGGGCTTGCCATTGCCGCATCGCTCGCGGGCGCGGTCGCGCAGATCGTCGTGGGTCACCGCGCCGCGGTGCGCGAGCTGGGCGACTCGAAGTAGGCGACTGCCCGCCGCCGGTTGCCTTGAGCGCTCTTCTCTGCGCGCCCGTGGCTCTCATCCATGCGCGCACCCCGCGGCGCTCATCCGTGCGCGCACCCCGTCGAGACGCTTGCACGCACCGGCGGCGCTCAGCCTCAAGCTCCTGCCCCGCGCCCGAGGCTCCCATCCTCGAACTCCTGCCCCGCGCCCGAGGCGCTCATCCTCAAGCTACTGCCCCGTGCCCGAGGCTCCCGTCCTCGAACTCCTGACGCGCGGGCTTTGTATGTCTGCGCGGGCTTTGTATGTGGCAGAACACACACAATGCGCGCGGACACACACAATGCGCGCGGACACACACAATGCCCAGCAGCGCGAGTCTTTACAGCTCGGGTTTGGGCCACTGCTGCAGTCGCTGCGTCATCGCGCTCATCACCTGCGGTGGCATGAGGCGAGTGAGCGCATTGCGGAACCCGACAGCAGCTGGATGCTCTGCCTGGGCCATGAGCCCGGCCGAGCGTGAGCGTCGCAGCACCGAGCTCGTGCGCTTCTGCCGCAGCTGCGAGTATTTCGCCAGCGCCGCATCGAGTGCTTCGCCACTCGCATCGCGAAGCATCCGACCACCCGCGTCGCGAAGCAAACAGGTGAGCGTTGCGGCATCTTCAATGCCCTGACCGGCTCCCTGCCCGAGATTCGGCGTCATCGCGTGCGCAGCATCGCCAAGCAACACGGTGCGGCCGCGCACGAAAGAGGTGAGCGGCTTGGCAAGGTCGTAAATGTCGTGCCGCATCACCGCATCCGGGGCCGTGACTGCGATGCATTCCTGCACCGTCTCGTGCCAACCCGAAAACTCTTCGCGAACAAGCTCATATTCGTTGTCGACCCGCTGACCCTCGGCCGTGTTTCGGGTGGCATACCAGTACACTCGCGCATCCGGTAGCGGCACCATGCCAAACACCTGACCGCGGCCCCAGATTTCGCCCGGCTGCACCGCAAAACTCACCGGCTGCTCGGTCACACCACGCCACGCCGTATAGCCGGCATAGCGCAACCCCGTGTCGAGGCCGAGAATCTCGCGGTTGCGGCTGCGGAGCCCATCGGCGACCACCACTAGGTCGAACTGCTCGGTTCGGCCACTGGCCGTCACTTGCGGAGTGCCATCGGCGGCGACCAGCGCGGCACTGCCAGTACGCACGGTTCCGGGAGCAAGCTGCGCCATCAGTTCTCGATGCAGTGCCACGCGGTGCACGCTGCGCATCGTTGCTGTAGCACTCGAGGGCACCGACAGCAGCCACGAAACCTTCGGGCCGTTTCGGGTCGGGCGCATGGCGGCAATCGCGCCACTGACAATTCCGTCGCGCGAGATTTGCCGAATCGAATCACCCAGTCCGAGCAGGTCGAGCGCTGCAAAGGCGTTGTTGAAAAGCGTGAGTCCCGCACCCACCGGGTTTGGTTCATCCCGACGCTCGAAAACCGCCACCTCGTGACCGTCGGCCTGTATCCCAGCCGCGGTGACCAGCCCGGCGATGCCAGCTCCGACTATGGCAATACGCATCGTCTCTCCCACCTTTGTGTGCCTGCGCGGGCTTTGTATGTGGCAGAGCACACACAATGCGCGCGGATGCACACAAAGCCCGGCGGCAGCTCAGGACGTTAGCTGCTGTAGCCGCCGACGAGACGCACAGCGCCGCCGTCGACGCCCTTCGCGCCCTGAATAAAACCGTCGAACGAACGCTCGGCGAATGACACCTCGCCGGCGACCCAACCGTCAAGTCCCTCTTCCCGGCAGGCCGCAAGCACTGCATCCGCCTGCGCCGCTGAAACGACCGCGAACATCCCGATGCCAAGATTCCAGGTGCCCTCGACCGACTCGAGCGATGCATCCGCAAGATCACAAAGCACGCGGAACACCGGAAGCGGCGACCAGCGCGAACGGTCGAGTTCCACCCATGAGCCCTGCGGCAACACGCGTGCGAGATTCGCGGCGATCCCGCCACCAGTGACGTGCGAAAGCGCATGGATAGCGCCGTCAAGCTCGGGGCGCGCGAGCACCCGCACCAGTTCACCCGTGTAAAGACGCGTTGGTTCGAGCAGCGCCTCGCCCCAACTGGTCCCGAAGTCGGCGGCGTGATCGCGATAGTCGATACCGCGGTCGGCGATGATGCGGCGGATGAGCGAGTATCCGTTCGAGTGCGGGCCGGATGCGGCGAGCGCGAGCACCACATCGCCATCAGTGACGCGCTCGGCACCGAGCACGCGATCGGCCTCAACCACACCCGTCGCGGCACCGGCGACATCGTAGTCATCGGGACCAAGCAGACCCGGGTGTTCCGCGGTTTCGCCGCCGGTGAGCGCGGTGCCGGTGGCGGCGCATGCCTTGGCGATGCCCTCAACGATTGCGGCGATGCGCTCGGGGACCACCCGTCCGCAGGCAATGTAGTCGGTCATGAACAGCGGTCGGGCGCCGACCACGATGATGTCGTCGACGACCATGCCGACAAGGTCCTGGCCAATCGTGTCGTGCTTGTCGATCGCCTGCGCGATCGCCACCTTGGTGCCCACCCCATCGGTGGATGTAGCCAGTAGCGGGCGACGCATCCCGGTCAGCGCCGATGCGTCGAACATGCCGGCAAATCCGCCGACGCCGCCGAGCACTTCTGGCCCGTGGGTAGCCTTCACCGCCGCTTTCATGAGTTCAACTGCGCGGTCGCCCGCAGCAGTGTCAACACCGGCCGATGCGTAGAGGTCGTCACTCATGCTTTCTAGCCTAGGCGGTTTGCGCGCCGGCGGCTGGTGCCGGCGCGCATATCGCCGTCCCGGCCGCGTCCTGCTGTCCCGGCCGCATGCCTGCCCCCTGCATCCCTACCCCCTGTTGTTGCTGATTTTTGTTTCCTGGCCTCAGATTTTTGTTTCCTGTTTTTTGTTTTTTGACTGCAAAACCGGGGTTTGAAACGTTTCACCCGAGAAAAACCCCGATTTTGCAGCCAGGAAACAAAATTCCGCAGGGCGCCTGCAGCCAGGAAACAAATTTCGCAACAGGGATGCAGTCAAGAAACAAAAATCTGCACGGGCCCCGCACTGGCCTGCACGGGCCTGCACGGGCCCGCACTGGCCTGCACTGGCCTGCACGGGCGCACGGGCCTGCACGGCACCCAGGTATCAGAGCAGGGCAAACTAGGGGGCGGCTGCAATAATGCAGGTTGGTTTGGGTCGGTACCTGGAGTGGATGCAGACGTGAAGTTTTCGAATCGTGAAAAGTGGCTGATCGGCGCGATTGTGGCGGTGGCGCTCATCGCCGTGATCGCAATTTTTGCTCGGCCGGCAGGGCCCGGAAGCGAAGTCACACAGGAACGCGCCGCCAACAACCAGCCAGCAGCCACCCAAAACAGCCAAAGCAGCCAAAACAACCAAAGCACCCAACAAGACGCAGCGGCAAACCAAAACCCCGAAGCAAAACAGAAAACGCAGCCCGAATCGCTCGCCGACCTCGCCCGCCGCGACGCCGACGACTACACGGCAATCGGCGATGTGGATGCACCGCTGGTGATGATCGAATACAGCGACTACCGCTGCCCCTACTGCGCGCTCTACGCCACCGAAACCCAGCCCGAACTCATCAAAAAATACGTCGAAACCGGAAAACTGCGCATCGAATGGCGCGACACCCCCATCTTCGGCGAGCAGTCGACCGGCGCCGCGGTAGCTGCCCGAGCCGCCGGCGAACAGGGCATGTTCCTCGACTACAACCGCGCGATTTTCAACGAATCCACCGGCAGTGGCCACACCGACCTGCCGCGCGAACGCATCCTCGAAATCGCCAAAGAGGTCGGCGTTCCCGATCTCGAAAAATTCGAAGCCGATCTCGACTCGCCCGAACTGCTGCAGCTCGTGCAGGCCGACTACGAAGAGGCCGTGATGATTGGCGTGAACTCAACGCCCACGTTTGTGCTCAATAGCGGTGCGCTGCGCGGTGCCTATCCGCTCGAAACGTTCGAGCACGTCATCGATGAAGAGCTCGCCCGCCTGGGTGTGGAGTAGCGGCGGATGATCGACATCGGTTTCGCGGGCGCGCTGGTTGGCGGTGTGCTGTCGCTGCTGAGTCCGTGTTCGGTGATGCTGCTGCCCGCGTTTTTCGCAACCACCTTCGCCGATCCGCGCACGCTGCTGACCCGCGCGGGCCTGTTCACGTTGGGCCTACTCACCTCGCTCGTGCCGTTGGGATTGTTCGCGGGTGCGGTTGGCGGCCTGCTGCTGCAGCATCGCGGCACACTGATCTCGGTCGCGGTAGTCATTTTGTTGGCGCTGGGGCTCGTGCAAGTGCTCGGTATCCAACTTCCGGGGCTCAGCCGCGGCGGCACCGACTCGACTTCGGGCGCGGCGATGTTTCTGCTCGGGGCGGTGTACGCGGTTGCGGGAGTGTGCGCGGGCCCGATTCTCGGCTCGGTGCTGACGGTCGCCGCTGCCGGCGGGTCGGCGATTTATGGCGGGATGCTGCTGGCAATTTATGCGCTCGGGATGGCACTGCCGCTGATCGTGCTTTCGCTTTTGTGGCGGCCGCTCGGCCCGCGGCTGCGCAATTGGTTGCGCCCGCGCGAGCTGCGCGTCGGTAAGTGGCGCAACGACTGGGCGTCGATCATTTCGGGCCTGATCGCGATCGGTTTCGGCATCCTGTTGTGGTGGTCGAACGGCACCGCGAACCTGCCGGCGTTCCTGCCGATCGGCACGCAGCAGCAGATCGAGGTTGGCGCGCTGGATGCAACCGCGGGCGTTTCTGATCTTGTGGTCGTGTTGGTCGCGGCGCTGGTGGCGTTGGGGGCGGTGTTCATTGCATCCCGAAACCGGCGGGCTGAGGCGGCAGGCGCGGATGATTCGACGGATGCGTGAGCTACCATGAGCCGATCTTCCGTCGGCGGACCACGCCTCCACTAACCAGCTAGGCCCGTGAGGTCGCTTTCGGTCGCGAGCCGGATTTCGGAGACCTGTGCCCGCACGTCGCACGTCCATCCGGGAAGCGTGACTTCGTGAGGCGTGCGCAGCCGCAGCGCGTGAGTGCACTCGCCGCGCATCGGAAGTCGAAGCACACCCCCGCGCACCTCGTTGCTGGTGACCGACGTGTCGAGCTGTTTTGCTGCGGCGCTGATATTCCTGAGCGGGATGCGGGCAATCTCGCGCGTGCCCGACCGCAGCACGAGTTCGTCTCGTGTGACGTAGTGCGGAAATTGGTGCGGCACGAGCATCTGCCCGAGCACGAAGATGATCGCGTACGCCTCAAACACGTGGATGATCAGGCGCAGCTGCAGCCACGGCACCACCAGTTCCATAACCGCGGCTTCGATCGCAACGATCACGATCATTGCGGCGAGAAACGCATCCACCCCGCGGCGAGGATGCACAGGCGTCGCGGCTGCCGGGACGATCGGTTGTCGCCGCAATATCGTGCCCGCGAGTGCGCGCAGGCCGGTCAGTTCGAGCAGAAAAAAGTGGCGCACACTGCCCGGGACGACTCGCCTGGCCACCAGCTGCCATGATTGACGAACGGTGCGTCCGCACTCGCGGGTGCGCAGAAAATAGATGCTGATACCGGCGGCGGTGAGCCACGCCACATCGAAGACGAAGGCTTCTACGATGAGGGCGTGCGGGCCGAGGTCGGTGGTCGCGAGCAGTGTGAGCGTCACCGCGCTGAGCGCGCCAGCGAGAAGCAGCGCGGCACGAACCACGCCGGTCGCCCGGTCGATAGTGCGCAGATTGTTCATAGCTTCATGATGCCCGATGCGCCAGTCTGCCGGCCACCGTCAGCCGATTAGCGGCGCCGCCAGCCGCTCGAGTTCGGCATCCGTGAGCCCGGCGCGACGCATCACATCCCAAGCATCGAACCCGTCGAGCTGTTCGAGCACGGCCGACTCGACCGTGAACCCGAGTTCGGCGAGCCGCTCGGCAATGTGCGGGCCGTGATCGGGAAACCCCATGCGAGCGAAGAACGGCGCCAGTTCGGATGCGGTGAGCGCGTAGTCGGCAGCGATCGCCTCGGGTTCGACACCGGCGAGCGACAGCAGCACCGCGGTGATCAGCCCGGTGCGATCACGGCCAATGGCGCAGTGATACACGACTCCCCCGGGTGCGGTCGCCATTGTGCGCAGCACAGCAACCACTCGATCGGGGGTTTCTTCGAGCACCGGACGGAAAAAGCGTGGCGTCCCGGCACGGTGCTCGGCGCGCATCCGCTGCCAAAATTTGCTCGCCCGGATGTCATCAAGCGGCACCCGCACCCCGAACATCCCCTCGGGCAGCTCAGCTTCGGGGCTCGGCGGCACCCGACCAGCGTTCGCGCGCTCATCATCCGGGGAGCGCGGCTCAATCCGAGTCTCGAAGTCGTTTCGCAGATCGAGCACCGTGCGAAACCCCTCGTCGTAGGCTGCGCCGAGGCCCGATTCGGTGGCGTAACGCAGATCGGCTGAGCGCACATAGGCACCGAACCGGGTGCTGCCACCATCGCGCAGCGGCAACCCGCCAAGGTCGCGTGCGTTGTAAAAACCTTCCCAATTTCGGATGCGTTGCTGATGCGCCATGCCGACATTGTCCGGGATGCAGCTAGCCGCGGCCTGGGTGTGTGGCGCGGCGATGCGTGCATCCACGCTCAATATCCCAATTTTTCGCATCCACCGCCCCGCAAAAGTGACAGAATGGTGAACAGCCGTTTCTCTGCAACTCTAACCCTGAGGGAGTATCCCCTACCGTGTGTGGCATCGTCGGTCACGTTTCGACCAGCCCCGTCAACCAGCAAATCTACGACTCGCTGCTGCTGCTGCAACACCGCGGGCAAGACTCGACCGGGATCACCACCCTCGAAGGCAACACCCTGCACAGCGTGAAGGCGAAAGGGCAGGTGCGCGAGGCATACCGCACCCGCGATATGCGCTCACTGCTGGGCGACATGGGCCTGGGCCATGTGCGCTACGCCACTAGCGGTTCGGCCTCGCGCGAGGATGAAGTGCAGCCGTTCTACGTGAACGCCCCCTACGGCATCGTGCTAGTTCACAACGGCAATCTCACGAACACTCGCGAGCTCAGCGACGAACTGTTCCGCATCGACCGCCGCCACCTCAATAGCGACTCCGACACCGAGCTGCTACTGAACGTGCTCGCCAATGAGCTGCAGCGCACGATGACTTCGGAGCATGCCGATCTCACGGCCGATGACGTGTTTGATGCGGTTGCCGGTGTGCACCACCGCGTTGAAGGTTCGTACGCCGTGATCTCGTTGATCGCAGGGCGCGGGATGCTCGCCTTCCGTGACCCGTTCGGTATCCGCCCGCTGGTGCTCGGCCACCGGCTCGACGACAACGGCCGCGACGAGTGGGTGGTTGCATCCGAGTCGCTCGTGATTGATGCCGGTGGTTATGAGCTGGTGCGCGAGGTGCGGCCGGGTGAGGCCGTGTGGATCACCACCGCCGGTAAGCTGTACAGCCGCGAATATGACGGTGCGACCAAGTTGGCGCCGTGCTCGTTTGAATACGTTTATTTGGCGCGTCCCGACTCGACCATGAACGGTATTTCGGTGTATAACTCGCGGCTGCGGATGGGTGAGAAACTCGCTCGCAAGGTAGAACGCGAGATTCCGCTCGACGATATCGACGTGGTTATGCCGATCCCCGACTCAGCCCGCCCCGCAGCGATGGAGCTCGCACGGGTGCTCGGCCTCGACTATCGCGAGGGTTTTTACAAAAACCGCTATATCGGCCGTACGTTCATCATGCCCGGTCAGAAGGTTCGCAAAAAGTCGGTGCGCCAGAAACTCAACGCGATGCCCGTGGAATTCGAGGGCAAAAATGTGCTGCTCGTTGACGACTCGATCGTGCGCGGCACCACCTCGAAGGAGATCGTGGAGATGGCGCGCGCTGCCGGTGCGAAGAAGGTGTTCTTTGCCTCGGCTGCGCCGCCGGTTCGTTATCCGCACGTGTACGGCATCAATATGCCCACTCGCGGTGAGCTGGTGGCATCGGCCCGCACGGTTGAAGAGGTGCGTTCGGTGATCGGGGCGGATGCGCTGGTCTACCAGGATGTAGACGATCTGTTCGCGGCGATCACCGAAGGTACCGAGCTCAAGCAACTGGATATGTCGTGTTTCACCGGTGAATACGTGACCGGCACGGTGACCCCGGAGTACCTCGCCTGGCTCGAGAACTCGCGCAAGTCGTAGCGCCGGCGCGCAGCAGGTGCGCGACGTGCGGTGTGCACCGAGCGACCCGAGGCTTGTGTGTGTCTTAGCGTCAACCGTGTGTGGCAGAACACACACAAACGACGCGAAGACACACAAATGCCGCTGAGACACGGCGAGGGGGATGCCGCCCGCAGGCGTGCATCCCCCTCGCCGCCTTCCGCGCTAGCGCACCGCTTCGATGAAGTTTTGGATGCGAATCGACTGCGTTTGCGTCAGCAGCTCTTCCGGCGAGCGCTTTTCAACCACAGTGCCCTCATCGAAGAACGCGAGCGAGTCTCCCACCTCACGCGCGAATCCGATCTCGTGAGTGACCACCACCATCGTCATGCCGGCAGCAGCAAGCTCCTTCATCGTGGCGAGCACCTCATCCACCAGCTCGGGGTCGAGGGCGCTCGTGGGCTCGTCAAACAGCATCAGCTCGGGATCGAGGGCCAACGCCCGGGCGATCGCCACGCGCTGCTGTTGACCACCCGAAAGCTGGTGGGGCATCTTCTCGGCGTGCGAGCCAAGCCCAACGCGCTCGAGTTCTTGCATCGCCCGTTCCCGGGCCGCCGACTTGCTCATCTTTTTCACGTGGATCAGGCTCATGGCCACGTTCTCCAACGCATCCACGTGGTTATACAGGTTGAAGCGTTGGAAGACCATGCCGATCCGTGAACGGAAATCGGCAAATTCCCGGTCGCTCCACTCTCGAGCCCGCCCATTTTCGAGCGTGTAGCCCACCTCTTGGCCATCGACAGTGAGGCTGCCTTCATCAATGAATTCGAGTCCATTGATGGCGCGCAGGAAGGTTGATTTCCCCGACCCCGAGGGGCCGATGATCACGCTCACCTCGCCGCGGTGCACATCAAAGTCGATGCCGCGCAGCACTTCTACCTCGCCAAAGCTCTTGCGCACACCCCGTGCGCGCACCAGAACCTCATTTGCAGTCATGGTTTGTTGTCCTCTCGAGGTTATTTCGCGTTCCGAGCCGGCATCTTGATGGGGCTGGTCACCAGGTCGATGAGACGCCCCTGGGTGCCGTTGCCGCGCGCAACCCGCACGCGATCCTTGCCGAAGCGCCGCTCGAGACGCGACTGCAGGTAGGTGGCGATGGCGGTCATCAGCATGTACCACAGGCTGGCCACGATCAGCAGCTCAATAATCATGTTGTTCTGCTTGTAGATCTTGCTTGCCTCTGACATGAGGTCGTTGCCGGCCACCACGATAATGAGCGAGGTGGTCTTCAGCATCGAGATAAATTCGTTGGCGGTCGGCGGGATTACGATGCGCAGGGCCTGCGGCAACACGACCAGGCGCATCGCCTGACCACGGGTCATTCCGCCAACGAGTGCGGCTTCGGTCTGCCCCTTGTCGACGGCGAGGATACCGGCACGCACGGTCTCGGCGAAGTAGGCCGCCAGGTTCAGCCCCAGCCCCAGCACCGCTGCGGTCGCTCCGGAGATGACATCGTTAGTGTCCCAGCGGTAGCCGATCAGTGTCCACGGAATTTGGATGGTGATATACGGCAACAGGAACGCCAGGTTGAACCAGAAGATCAGCTGCACCAGCACCGGCGTGCCGCGGAAAAACCAGATGTATGCCTCGGCGATCCACTTCAGCACCGGATTGTGCGAAAGCTTCATCACGGCAATCACCACACCGAGCACCAGGCCGAGTGCGGTAGCCGTGATACTGATCCAGATCGTGACGCCAATACCGCGCAGGATTCGGCCATCGAAGAGGTACTGGCCCACCGCATCCCAGTGGATACGTTCGTTAAAGAAAATGATCGAAGCAACCCAAATCACCACGAGAATGGCGACAATTGCGGTTACCCAGCGCCAAGGATGCGCGCGGCGTTCGATCGCGAATTCGGAGCCGTCATCAGTAGTGAACGGCGCTGTGCGTCGATTCGACATGAGTGCCCTTTCTGCCACGGATGCGGCTAGTTATTGCCACCGTTGATGGTTGCGGTTTCGATCGCCATTTCCTCGACATCCCAGGCGGCGAGAATTTTGGCGTAGGTGCCGTCGTCGATGAGTTCCTGCAGCGCTTCCTGCAAAACCTTTGCGAACTCTTCGTCATCGTTGCCAACGCCGATACCCCAGATACTCTCGTCACCCTCGATGACGACCGAGTCGAGTTTGTTCTCGGGGTTGGATGCGTGCCACTGTGCCACCGGATAATCGGTCACGGTGGCGTCAGCGCGGCCACTCTTCAGCGCCAGGTTAGCGTTCTGGTCGCCCTCGAAGCGCAGCACCTCGTAGGCGGGTTTACCCGCGTCGACGCAATCCTGTGACATTTCATCAACGAGCGCGGCGCTCGAACCGGCATCAACCACGGCGATGATTTCGCCACACAGGTCCATCGGGTTTTGCACGCCCAGTGGATTCCCCTCAGCGACCAGGAAGGCGTTGCCCGACTGCACATAGTCGACGAAGGTCATGCTCTGACGTCGTTCTTCGTTGTCGGTCATCGAGCTGATCACCGCGTCGTAGCGACCGGCGAGGACACCCGGAATCTGCGAGTTGAACTCCTGGTCTTCAATGGTCATTTCAAGGCCGAGTTTGCGCATCAATGCCTGAGCGATCGCCGGGTCGACCCCGATGATGTCTTCGCCGTTCTCACCAAATAGCTCCATTGGCGCATAACCCACCGACGTGGTCCATTTCACGCCGTTTGCGAGGTACTCCTCGGGCACCTTGGCGCGCAGCTCTTCGTTGGGTTCAATACCCTCAATGATCGACTTGGCTCGTTCGTCGTCGGGCACAGGCAGGTAATTGACCTGTGAAAGGTCTTTCGAAGCGGCCTGTTCCACCTCCCACAGCCACTGTCCACCGCATCCGGTGAGTGCCGTGGTGACCGAGAGCATCCCGGCGGCCGCCACGAGCGCACGGGCACGCATCCTATTCATCATTTTCACTCCTCATTGAGTTGGTAAACGACTTCACCATCCACCACGGTCTGCTGCACACGGATGCGCCACAGATCACCGGGTGAACAGGTGAACGGGTCAGCGTCAAGCGTGACGAAGTCGGCATATTTGCCCGCTTCGAGAGTGCCGAGCCGGTCGCCGAGGCCGAATGCGTCGGCTGCGCGGCCGGTGTAGCTATCAACCGCATCCGCAACACTGATGCGCTCTTGCGGTTCGCGGCCCTCGGGAGGTTCGCCGTCGCGGCGCTGCCGAGTAACTGCCGCGTGGATACCGTACAGCGGCGCAACCGGCTCGATCGGCGCATCCGAACCAAATGTCACCAGCGCCCCACGCTCCATGAGCGTGTGCCAGGGGTAGTGGTGCGTGGCGCGGTCACCCAGCAGGGTGACGCTGAGCGGGTAGTCGCCGGTGCAGTGAATCGGCTGCATGGATGCGATGACATTCAGCTGCTGGAACCGGTCGATGTCCGATTCGATGATGTGCTGGGCGTGCTCGATGCTGTTGCGCAATCCGTGCTGCCGCGTGATTTCGGCCGTGGCTTCGTAGGCGTCAAGCACATTGGTGTTGGCGCGGTCGCCGATGGCGTGGGTGCTGACCGCGATGCCGTTGCTATTGGCACGGGCCACATCGGATGCGAGATCAGTCGAGCTGGTCACCTCGACACCGCAATTGCATTCGTCGCTCTCATAGGGTTCGTGCATGAGCGCGGTGTGTGATCCGAGAGCTCCGTCACTGAAAAACTTCACCGAACCAGTCACCACCCAGCGGTCGCCGTCGCCGGTGCGTCGTCCCTCGGCAATGGCGCGGTCGAGGGCGGTTACCGGGATGCCCTTACGAACGCGCACGCGCAGGCGATTTTCGGCAGCCAACTTGAGGTATCCATCCCGCACCTGTTCGCCATCGAGGTCGGTGATTGCGGTCACGCCAAAGCGGTGTAGATGCTGCTGCACCTGGTCGAGCAGTTCGGCGCAGTCGTTGAGCAGCAGTTCGGTGACGCGGCTACGAGCCACATCGCTATTGTTTTCGCGCAGCACGCCGGTGAGCTGGCCGCTTTCGTCGCGCTCGATCACGCCGCCGGGAAGCTGCTCGGTGTTGTCGTCGATGCCGAGCTGTTCGAGGGCGCTGCTGTTCAGGCACACCGAGTGGCCGTCAACGGTGTTGAGCGCAACGGGGCGGTCGCCGAACACGTCGTCGAGGTCGCGGCGGTGCAGCGTCTCACCGGCAAGCCAGCGGTTCGCGTTCCAGCGCCCACCAACCACCCAGCCGGTGCCGGGGTTTTCGGCGTTCCATGCCCGCAGCTGTGCCAGAGCTTCCGCCAGCGAATTGGCTTCGCTGACATCGGGCGACTGGAATTGCAGCGCCATGGCGCCGGAGTGCAGGTGGGTATCGAAAAAACCCGGAAGCAGCACGGCGCCGCCGAGTTCGGTGACCGGTGCATCCATGCCGGCGATTTCGCGACACTCTTCAAGGCTGCCGATCGCGGCGATATCGCCGTCAATCACCGCGATTGCGCCGCTGAATGGCGTGGCATGGGCATTGGTCAGGATGCGCGGGTGAACAAATACTTTGGCGGCCACCGGTCCTCCTAGCTCGTTGACAAAGGGGTCACGAATTTGGTTCATGACTCTATGCGCTGTCACGCGTTCACGGGGGCGTGAATTGAATCGGGTTTCTATCGCCCATGACGCCAATTGCTAATGAATCGGGCGTAGTGTGAATGGATATGCTGAACCCCCTCCACCTGCGGACCCTGCGCGTTGTGATTGAGCAGGGATCGTTTGTTGGAGCAGCGAATCGACTGGGGTACACGCCCTCCGCGGTGTCGCAGCAGATGTCGACACTCGAACAATCGACCGGTCGGCAGCTGTTCAGCCGTTCTGGTCGTTCGATTCAGCCGACTGAAGTGGCGCTCACGATCGCTGAACATGCGCACGAAGTGCTCAACAGTCTCGATGCGCTGATGCACGCAGCCGCCGCCACCTCCGAGATGGTGTCGACCACGTCGGTTATCGGATTTTCGTCGCTGATGAGTCGAGTAGTTCCGCTGATTCTCAGCGATGAAGAGTGGCTGGCCACCAATCATCGACTTTCGGTAAGCATCCACGACCCATCGCGTGCCATCCGCGAGGCCGCAGCCCGGCCCACCACAACGGCCGTACTGGTGTATCTCATGGGCGACCGCGGGCTGTCGTGGCCAGAAGTATTTGAGCCGGTTTCGCTCGGCATCGACCGTTTTGTGGTCGTCGTGCCGCCGCAATGGCAGCTGGATTCGCAGCTCGACGACGTAGCACCGCTGCGCAACCGTCACTGGGTGCTGCATCATCCCGGTTCAAGCGATGCCGACCTGATCGAACAGACCATCAATTCTCTGGCGCTGAGCCCCGATGGCATCTCGTATTCGGATGACTTCACCGCCACAATTGCGCTGGTGGCCGGTGGGCTCGGGGCTGCGATTGTGCCCGAGTTTGTGGCCGCCGAAGCTGGCGACCGGGTGGCGACGGTGGGCGTGCCAGGTTTTGAGATGCATCGTGAGCTTGTGGCGCTGATATCGAAGCGAACACCCGAAACGTGCCGCTCGGCGTTCGAGGCGGCGCTGCGGCGAGCCATGCGCGCGCTCGGCTACGAGGCGCCGACAGAGAGCGTGACCTAGCCACGCTGGCGCGGGGCGTCCGGAGTGAGAACGGCCCGGCACGCGACCAAGCACCCGCGTGTCTATACCCGGCCACACCCGCGCGCCGACACCGGGCCAGACCCGCGCACCGACACCGGGCCACACTTCGGGATTTGTGTGCCTTAGCGTCAATTGTGTGTGGCGAAGCACGTACAAATGACGCGGACACACACAGATCCGGCAGGGACGCGCGGCGAGAGCGGTGCGCGGGACGCGCGACGAGAGCGGTGCGCGGGCGCCGCGGTGCGGTGCGGTACGCGGGCGCGCCCCACCAAGTGTGTGCCTTAGCGTCAATTGTGCGTGGCAGAACACATACAAATGACACTAAGCCACACAGATCCGACAGAAGCGAGCGAAGAGGCTACGCATCCGAGCGGCCGCCGGCGCCATCGACCCCAGCGTCACCAGCGTCACCAGCGTCACCAGCAGCACCAGCAGCACCAGCAGCACCAGCAGCACCAGCAGCACCAGCAGCACCCGCGCCAGGCACGCGGCGTACCGTCACTTTGCCGCGCTTACGCGACACAACAGCGTTGATGATCAACCCAACCGCCGCAAACACAATCACGCTCAGCGCGGTAATAAACACCAGGAAAAAGCCCAGCGCCTGCTCGGGCGTGTGCACCTGATACCCCTGATACAACGCCTCGGGCGGCGGAAAACTGTAGGCACAAATAATCGACGCAATCACGCCAACAACAACGCCGATCGCGATGAACAGCGGCAGATTCACCTGCCGGCGCACCGTCAGCTGCAGCTCATCCGGTAGCTTCCGTTCGGCCGGCTGCTCGGCAGCACCGGGCACCACCTGCGCGGATTCTCCAGCATCGGATGCAGCGGCTTGCTCAGGTGAGCGGTCATTATTCGCGACAGACATACGAACCATTGTCTCCCATCCGCCACCGTTACCGCAGCCGCAGAACCGGCAGCACCGCATCCAGATTCGCTCGGCCACCTGATGCGAGCACGGTACCGGATGCGCGCGCCACCTCCCAGTCCAGCGTGCCGGTCGCCAGCCGCAGCCAGGTGTCGGCATCGGTTTCGATCACGTTCGGCGGTGTGCCGCGCGTGTGTCCCGGACCCTCGATGCACTGCACGGCCCCGTAGGGCGGCACCCGCACCTCCACCGACTTACCGGGCACGCGATCGGCCAGCGCCTGCAGTGAGTAGCGCACCGCCGTCGCCACCGTATTTCGGTCACTGGCCCCTGCCACCCACTGCTGCGCTGCGGCCAGACCCGCCGCTTCATCAATTCGTTTGCGTGCCATATCCCCAGTTTCTCGCAACGCTGCGGGACCCGCATAGCAATATCCAGACCGCCCGGACCACAGCATCCGGTAGCGAATTTCGCAAGGCTGCCTGACCCGCATCCACACGCCAAAGTGGCACCCCACGAACCGCAGCCGAACCAAGTGCCGGTAACCTGGCTGTCGTGAAGATTCTGGTTTTGGGGTCAGGCGCCCGTGAGCACGCCATCATCACCGCACTCCACCGTGAGGGCGGGCACGAAATTGTTGTCAGCCCCGGCAATGCGGGGATGGCCGACATCGCTCAGCGCATCCGAATGAGCATCACCGACCCCGAGCTGGTCGCTGACTTCGTCAAAGAAGAACAGTTCGAGCTCGTGGTGATCGGCCCCGAAGCGCCGCTTGTGGCCGGGGTGAGCGACGCGGTACGCGCGCTCGGGGTGCCGGTGTTCGGCCCTTCGCAGGCCGCCGCCGCGATCGAAGGATCGAAGGCCTTCGCGAAAGACATCATGCAGCGGGCCAATGTGCCCACCGGCCGCGGCAAACAGTGCCACGACATCGACGAACTCATCAGCACCATCGATGAATTCGGCGCCCCCTACGTGGTGAAAGCCGACGGCCTAGCCTCGGGTAAGGGCGTCATTGTCACCGAAGACCGCGGCGAAGCCATCCGTCACGCTGAGCAGTGGATCGTTTCGGGGCCGCTGCTGGTGGAAGAGTTCCTCGACGGCCACGAAGTGTCACTGTTCTGCTTCAGCGACGGCAAAACCGTTCGCGCACTCCCCCCGGCACAAGATTTCAAACGGCTCCACGACGGCGACCACGGCCCCAACACCGGCGGCATGGGCGCCTACACCCCGGTGCCCTTCTTGAACGACCGCTTCGGCAGCGAGCAGCAGTTCGTCGCCGAGGCGATCCGCTCGGTGGCGCAGCCGGTGATCGACACGCTGCGCGCCGACGGCAAGCCGTTCCAGGGGCTGCTGTACTGCGGGCTGATTGTGACCGCCGCGGGGATTCGCGTGATCGAGTTCAACGCGCGCTTCGGCGACCCCGAAACGCAGGTGGTGCTCGAGCGGCTCGGCGAGCCGCTTTCGCCGCTGCTGCTGGCCTCGGCCAATGGCGCGCTCGGCGAGCGCGACGAGCAGCTGGCGCTGCGCGATAACGCCGCGGTGACCGTGGTGGTGGCCTCCGAGGGGTACCCCGAGCGGCCGATCACCGGGCGCCCGCTCGCAGGGCTCGATGATGCTGAGGCCGCGGGCGCACTGGTGCTGCACGCCGGCACCGCCACCGATGACGACGGGCAGCTGGTTGCCACCGGCGGCCGCGTGCTGAACGTGGTGGCCACCGGCGACACGATCGCCGACGCTCGCCGCACCGCCTACACCGCGGCCGCGCGCATCCAGCTCGAGGGCGCGCAGTATCGCAATGACCTCGCCCAGCTCGGCGCGGCGCTGCAAGACACGCAGCGGGCGCATGCGAATACCGCTGGGGTTTCAGCGGGTTGTGCTGGGGCCGGCGCTTCCACACCCGCTGCACCGACCGCATCCGCCCGCCCGGACCTTGCCGACACCCCGATCGCCGCGGCAACCGCTCGCGCGAACGGCGCATCCCGCCCACACGACGCCGCTTCCTTCGCCGGATACCGCCACGTCTACTCGGGCAAGGTGCGCGAGATCTACGAGAGCGACGACGCGCTGCTGCTGGTTGCATCCAACCGCGTGTCAGCATTCGACCACCTGCTCGAGCCCGAGATCCCCGCCAAGGGTGCGATGCTCACGAGGCTGAGCCGCTGGTGGTTCGACCGCCTGGATGTGCCGAACCAGCTGCGCGAGCCCGCCGGTTGGGATGCGGGGCTCAGCGCCGAGGATGCGGCCCGCACGATGCGTGTGGCGAAGCTCGACATGTTCTCGGTTGAGTGCGTGGTGCGCGGCTACCTGACCGGATCGGGGCTGAAAGAGTACGAAGCAACCGGCGCCGTGTGCGGTGTGCCGCTACCCGAGGGGCTGCGCGATGGTGATCGCCTGCCCGAGCCGATTTTCACGCCGGCCTACAAGGCGCCGCAGGGTGAACACGACGAGAACATCAACTTTGAGCGCGTGGCCGAGCTAATCGGTGCCGACGACGCCGAGGCGCTGCGCGCGCTATCGCTGCGGATCTACCGCGTGGGTGCCGAGGTGGCGCTCGAGCACGGGCTGGTGCTGGCCGACACGAAGTTTGAGTTCGGTCGCGACCGCGAAACCGGTGCGATCACGCTGGCCGACGAGGTGCTGACGAGCGATTCGTCGCGGTATTGGGATGCGGCGGCCTATGCGGATGCGGATGCGCCGCTGAGTGCGCGCCTGGCCTCGTTTGACAAGCAGATCGTGCGCAATTGGCTGCGCGAGAACTGGGATGGGCAGGGCGTGCCGCCGGTGCTGCCCGCCGAAATCGTGGAGCGCACCCGGGCGCGCTACGCCGAGCTGCTGCGGCGCCTCGGCGTGGAGTAGGCCGGGCCGCGGGCCCGGTGACCCGCTAATCCTTCCGGTTTTGTTGGGTGTAGCTAGCATTGTTGGTCTTGCACGCCCAACAATGCTGGCTATACCCAACAAAGAGCGAGTGCTGTCGCTTACCAGGATGAGGTGCTGCGAGGCTCGACGGCTGGAGCGGGGCCTGCGGCGGCTGCGAAACATCATCGTGAGCCAAACCACACCGCCCGCTTCCACCCATTCGCGATGACGTCATCTCTGCCATCTACGTGCCGGCAGACGGCGCCGTTCACTGCTCGGCGTGACCGCTATTCGTCGCCGGTGCGCACCACCGCATCGGCCCCGAGCGCGGACGTGATGTCATCTAGGAATCCGTGCTGAATGGCCCAGGGGACACTCAACACTGAGGGAGTAGTCACTGCGATCAGAAGCTTCGGGTCTTCCAAGTAGTAGTAGCGGCCCTCGGCAATCGGAGCCCACCGCGACATCAGTGGATGGGCGAGAGTCTGCGCGATCTTGTCTGGGGAGTTCGACCATCCGATGAACACGTCGGTGGTGAGCGCATCCAGTCTCTCGAGGCTGACGGAGCCGTAGTAGTCGTCCCCAAATGAGCCGACTTCCTGAACGACGGACGGGTCGTCAGTCATCCCGAACTCACGAAGCAGTGTAGGTCGGGGGTCATCCGGCGAGTAGACGGCAAGGTCCGTGAAACCGTCTTCCAGCCACTCGCCGAAGATGAAGGTCTTCCCTTCGAGCTGAGGGTGCGCATCGCGCGCTGAATCGATCGCTGCCTGCGTTCGTGAGATCAGTTCCGCAGCCTGCTCAGGGCGTCCCAGCGCGGTGCCTGCGAGCTCGACGATGTCTGACCACGAACCGTAAGTCCACGGTGTGCGCGCATAGGCGATCGTCGGGGCGATTTCACTGAGCCGCTGATAGTCGGATTCGGTGATCCCGGAGTATGGCGCGAAAATCAGATCCGGGGCGTAACTGAGGATCTCCTCTGGGTCGTAGGCACCGTCCTTTCCTGGCGAGAGAATCGGCGGCAGTTCGGCACCGAGTTCGACAGTCACATGCTCGCGGAACCAATCGCTATAGCCGTCCGGTGTGCCGTATTCTTTGGGGACCGCGACGGGAACGACGCCCAGCGCGGCGACCGCGTCTTCGGCGCTGGCCCGAGGACAACCACTCGTTCTGGGGTTGACTGGATAATCGTCTCGCCGTGCGCATGTGTTACGGATATCGGGAAGGCGCCCGACTGCTGCTCTGAGGTCGGGCGGTCGCCTGGCGATGATCCGCACGCCGTCAAAGACAGCGCGAGAGCCAGAACGACGAACGGAGCCAGAACGCGGCGACGCCCGGCCCGACGCGGCGCTTCCCGAGTCATCTCGGAGGTCACGATGCGCCTCCTTCCCCGCGGGTCTCGGTGACGACGCGGCTAATCCTGTCGGCGATGGCGTCGATGCCCCAGTCGATGCCGAGCGGGGTGGCGGTAGCGAGGGCAAGCCCGGTGGCGGGGTCGTCGATCAGTGCGACCCGGTTCTCCGACACAGGCGCCCAACTCTGGAATGCGGCGTTCGCGGCAACGGCTTCGCGCCAGGTGTCCTCATCGGAGATGACGACGTGGACATCGGGGTTCAGCTGGAGGAACTGCTCCATGCTGACGGTGAAGCTGGCGGGGTCGCCTGCCTTGCGCTGCAGTTCGAGCGTTCCGGCGAGGGGCTCAAGCCCGAGAGCTTCGAGAATCTGGGCTCGGGGGTCGACGGAGCCGAAGACGACGACCTGTCCGTCGTCGGAAGGCAGGAAGCTGTGCAGGTAAGTGACTCCCGACAATTCGGGGTGCGCTGCCGCGACATCGGCGATGCGCTGCGTGGTGTCTTTCTCGATCTGGGTGGCATATGCCGGGCGCCCGAGCGCGGCACCCATCATCTGAATATGCTCATCGACCGTGGTCGCCCAGGGCTCCGAGGGGAAGGCGATCGTCGGTGCGATTTCTGACAGCGCCTTATACTCGGCCTCGGTGATTCCGGAGTTGATGGCGACGATGAGATCGGGCTGCTGCATCAGGACGTACTCCAGGTCGACCTCACCGCGCTCCAATGAAGGGTCCACGGAGGGGAAGGGAGCACCGAGTTTCTCGATTGCTTCGGAGACCCACGGGTAGTAGTCGGCTTCGATGCCGGTTGCGTGGCCTTGCGCGACCGGAACCGTGCCGAACTGGATCGCGATATCGGCGCCGCTCCAGCCGATTGCGACGACGCGCTTCGGCTGGGTTGTGACCTCGGTCGACCCGTACGCGTGCTCGATCGTCACCGGATACGCACCATCCTCCGGCTCGGCGAAGACGCGTTGCTCGGCCTCCGCGGGCGGAGGTGGGGAAACGCATCCGGAGAGGAGAAAAGTGCAAGCCAGCACGGCGAGCGCCGCGCGACGGGAGATAGAGAGCATGGACAGTCCTCACGAGTAGAGATGATTCAGCGGGATAAGGTAACCCTTAGCTCCGACGCTATCCGTCGCTGTTTTCGTATGGCGGACATCTGCCGTTGCCCTTGCGACAGATCCCCGCAGGGCGCTCGCGAGCGATACCCGCGAGGGTGAACGAGCGCCGTGAGACGTCGCTGTGCGCCTTGGCGATTGCCGGCTCAGGAGGCAAGCGGTCGTCGGACGACGCGACGAGGGATGACCAGCGGTGTGCCGGTTTCGGGGTCGGGTTGGATGAGGCAGGGAAGGTCGTAGACGTCCTCGACGAGCTCGGCGGTGAGGACCTGGTCTGGTGCACCGGACGCGACGACCGCGCCGTCCTTCATGACGATGAGGTGGTCGGCGTACCGGGCGGCCTGGTTGAGGTCGTGGAGGACGACCACGATGGTGCGGCGTAGCTCGCTGCGGAGTGTCTCGAACAGTTCGAGGAGCCCGTACTGGTGGGAGATGTCGAGAAACGTGGTCGGTTCGTCGAGGAGTAGGACTGGGGTCTGCTGGGCGAGGGCCATCGCGACCCAGACGCGCTGGCGCTGCCCGCCGGAGAGTTCTTCGACGAGTCTTCCAGACAGGTCAGCGGTGCCGGTGGCTTCGAGGGCGGCGGTGACGGCGGCCTCGTCCTCGGCGGACCACCGGTCGAACATACCCTGGTGCGGGTAGCGCCCGCGGGCGACGAGGTCGGCGACGCGTATCCCGTCCGGGGCGAGGGAGGTCTGCGGCAGCAGTCCGAGCCGGGTGGCGAGCTGTTTCGGTGGTAGCCGGTGGATGTCGTCTCCGTCGAGCAGGATCGCGCCGTCGAGTGCTGGGAGGACGCGGGCGATCGTGCGCAGCAGGGTTGATTTGCCGCATGCGTTGGGGCCAATGATGGCGGTGTACGAGCCGCGAGCGATGGTGATGTCGACCCCATCGACGATGATCCGCTTGTCGTACCCTGCGCGCACGGCGACTGTGCGTACTGCGTCGACGGCGACGGTGCCGGTGGCGGGATTGGTCGTGGTCATGTTCTCCTCCGGAACTCCGAGATTAGCAGCCAGGCGAGGTATGCGCCGCCGAGTGAGACGGTGACGACACCGACAGGCACCCCGATGCGCTGGGCGAGGACGTCGGACGTGAGCAGGCTGAATGCGCCCACGAGCGCCGAGGGGACGAGCAGTAGTCCCGATCCGCGCACCAGGCGGCGCGCGATCTGCGGGGCGGCCAGGGCTATGAAGGAGATGGGGCCGGCGGCGGCGGTGACGAGCGCGGTGAGGGCGACGCCGACGACGACGGCGAGGGCGCGGGTGCGGTTGGCGCGTAAGCCGAGCGATTGGGCGGTGGCGTCGCCCAGTTCGAGCTGGCGCAGGCCCGGGGCGAGGGTGATCACGGCGGCGAGCAGGATGAGCAGGAGCGCGGTCATGGGCCAGAGCTGGTCGTGGCCGAGTGCGTTGAAGGATCCGGCTGCCCAGACGGCGGCGAGCATAGCGGTGTCGACGCTGGTGGACAACATGAGTGCGGAGTTGAGCGAGGAGAGCAGGGCGGCGACGCCGATGCCCATGATGATCAGCCGGAACGATTGCACGGATCCGCCCACCGTGGCGAGGAGATAGACGATAGCGGCGGTGATGATGCCGCCGACGATGGCACCCGTGGCGATGTCGAGGTAGCGGGTGGATCCGAGAAGGAGCATGACGAGGATCGCGCCGGTGTAGGAGCCGGAGGAGAAGCCGATGATGTCCGGGGAACCGAGCGGGTTGCGGGTGAGGGTTTGGAAGATGGCGCCGGAGATGGCGAGAGCGATGCCGCAGGCGATTGCGAACAGTGCCCGCGGCAGTCTCCATCCCAAGACGAGCATGTGCGTCTGCTTGCTGGCGGTGCCGGTGAGCGCGGCGACGACGTCGCCGAGGGGCACGGGGTAGGTGCCGAGGGTGAGGGAGATGATCGCGAGGATCAGGGTGAGCAGTGCGAGGGTGGCGCAGACCGCGAGGACACGTACGCTGACCACGCCCGAGACCCGTGGCACGCGAATGACGATCGCGCGGTATCCGTGGTCGAAGGTGTCGCGCCCGGGACTGCGGCGGGAGTAGGTGCTCACAGGCCGCTCACCCCCCGTCGTCGTGCGAGGAGAATGAGCGCGGGGGCACCGATGACGGCGGTGACAAGGCCTACGCGCAGTTCTCCACTGGGGAGGATGACTCGGCCGAGGATGTCGGACAGCAGCAGCAGAATCGGTGAGACGACGATCGTGTAGGCGAAGATCCATCGCTGATCGGGGCCCACGAACCAGCGCACGACGTGCGGCACCATGAGCCCGACGAACCCGATCGGTCCCGCCAGCGCGGTCGCCGTGCCGGCGAGCAGGGTGACGGCGACGATCACGACGATCCGCACCCGCCCGGCACGAACCCCGAGCGAGGCGGCGAGCTCGTCTCCGAGCGCGAGGGCGTTGAGCGCTCGGGCGGTGCCAAGGCCGAGCAGGAGCCCGAGAAGAATCAGCGGCGCGAAGGAGAGGACGATATCGAGCTGTCGCCCGCCGATGGATCCGACGCCCCAGAATCGGAGGTCGTCGAAGGTGTCACGGTTGCCGAGAACGATCGCGGTGGTGAGGCCGCCCAGCACTGCGCTGATCGCCACACCCGCGAGGGTGAGCTTCGCCGGGGTGGCTTTGCCGCCGCCGACGGCGCCAAGCGCGTACACGAGTATCGTGACAGCGCCGGCGCCGAACAGGGCGAACCAGACGTAGCCCAGCGGGGCGGCGATGCCGAGGAACCCGACCGCCATCGTCACCGCGAACGTCGCCCCGGCATTCACGCCGAGGATGCCGGGATCAGCGAGGGGGTTCCGGGTGTACGCCTGGATCAGTGCCCCGCACATCCCGAGCGCCGGGCCCACGACCAAGCCGACGACCGTGCGCGGCACGCGCAGCTCGAGAATCATCACGTGCTCATCGATCGTGTGGTCGTACGCCCACAGCGCGTCCCAGATCGTCGGCAGCGTGATAGCTCGAGCGCCGACGCCAACGCTGAGCATGACGACGACAGCGAGCACGGCGATCGCGGCACCGAGACCAGCCAGTCGAAACGCCCCGGAGCGGGCCACACCGGACGGTGCCGCCCGCTCCTCGAGCGCACGGGCGGCTTTCACTGTCGGGACGCTCACCTGCTCGAATCCGGATCGATGGGATGAACCCTGGAGCACCGTGTCACTGGGCCCTGCGCACGACGGCGCCACCGTCGATCGCCGCGGAGATGTCCTTGATGTAGCCCTGCTCGATCGCCCACGGGATGCTGAGCACGCTGGGACCGCTGGTGGCCATGCCGAGCGTGTTGTCTTCGGCGATGAAGTAGCGGCCGTTCGCGATCGGGTCCCACCGGGTGAAGACCGGGTGTTCGAGCGTGTGCTTGGTGTCGGCGGCGGCGTACGACCACGCCAGGACGACATCCGCCTCCACCGAATCGAGCTCCTCGAGACTGATGCCGCCGTACCAGGTGTCCGCCGGCACGTCTGCGGTCTTCGCAGCGAGCTGCGGAGTGTCGACCATGCCGAACTCGTGCAGCAGCCGCACGCGCGGGTCCTCGCTGATATAGGCGGTGATCTCCGTTGCCCCCGAGGAGAAGGTCGTGCTGTAGAGGAACGAGGCCCCTTTGAGGTTGGGGTACTTCGCGGCTTCCTCGGCGATGGCTGCCTCGGTCTGTTCGATCAGCTCGGCGGCTTTGTCTTCCTCGCCTAGGATCTTACCGATGATCTCGGTGTGCTCCTGCCACGTGCCGGCAGTGAACGGCCGATCCATGTACCCAACGGTCGGGGCGATCTCGCTGAGCCGCTTGTACTCTGTCTCGGTGAAGCCGGAGTACACGCCGATGATGACGTCCGGCTGGAGGGCCAGGATCTGCTCGTAGTCAGGGCCGTCCTCGGTCACGTTGATGACCTCCGGCATCTGCGCGCCCAGCTCGTTCTCGATCTGGTGACGGAACCACGGGGTGAAGCCCTCCTCGTCGCCGCCCCACGTCTCGGGAACGCCGACCGGAACGACGCCGAGCGCGGCGACGATGTCGTGGTTCATCCAACTCAGCGTCACCACGCGCTCCGGTTTCTCCGGAATCGTCGTGTCGCCCAACGCGTGTTCGATCGTGCGAGGGTAACTCGATTCCGTCGCGGCCGCCCCGTCGGGGGCTGCGCTCGAGTCGGGCGTGGACGAGCAGCCGGTGGCCAAAAGGATCGATGCGACGAGTGCGACGAGCGCGCCGGTGCGACGTAAAACGGACATGAGTCCTCTCAGTGATGTGATCAGGTGTCTCCGGTGGAAGACCTCCAGCAGCCAGGTTAGGCCAGCCTTAGCTCACGCTAGAGAATGATGCTTGCCGAAAACGGACACCTTCTTGCGTTGAACGGACACGAGCTCACCGCCGCTCCTGTCACATCGACATGAGGAGGCTCCCGCACGAGCAGCACCCAGGAAAAGGCACCGCCGAGCGTCATCGACCATGACCCCGAGGAGCACCTTCGTCAGTCGTCATTATTGGCGGGCAGGAATCGGTGCGGCGGACGCCCCATGACACGGTGGAATGCGGCGCTGAAGGCGCTGAAGGTGGCATAGCCGACTCTGCGTGCCACCATCCCGACGGGGGTCCCGTCGCTGAGGAGACGGACCGCGGCGGACATGCGTGCGGCCATGCGCCACTGACTGAACGTCATCCCGGTCTCGGCACGAAACGCACGTGCGAGTGTGCGAGCGCTGGTAGAGGTGATCCATGCCCAGTCCTCGATCGAGCGGTCATCGGCAGGGTCACGCATGATCGCCCGGGCGATTGGAGCGATGCGCGGATCCCGCGGGAGCGGCAGTTCGATCACAGGGAACACTTCATCTGCAACGAGCTCGAGACAGACCCGCTGGGCGCGCAAGCGCTGCTGGCGAGGCATACCGGTGATCGCCAGATGTGTGAGAAGCTCACGCAGAGCGGCGTTCACGGTGACCGGGCGCACCTCCGCTGCGGGGCCGTCCCACACCTCGGGTAGGAGGTGCAGAGCAGCGAGCGTGGTGGAGGGGGCGCGGCTTGCCGCGTGCCGCGTTCCGGCGGGCACCCACAGCCCCTGCCCGACGGTGAGTCTGCGTCGGATGCCCTCCACCTCGATCTCGGCTGAGGCGCGTTCCGGCCAGAACACGACATGTTCGGGGTGCGCGTGCTCGACCGGCGAGCACCCATCGGCGTCATCGACGTACGCATATCGCAGGAACCGGGTGGTCAGCAGGTACCCTTCGGGCACGATCCGCTCCCGTACCGGCAAGCCCACAGCATCATCGATGCACTCGCCGGTCGACGACGAATCGAGCAGAGTCACTAGCACCCCTCACTGTCCACGGCCATAGGTCTACTTAGGCAAGCCTAATCTATTTTGCAGTGTCTGATCGGCGACAACATTCGTCATCCCCGCGGTCACCCGCACGCCTAGCGTCTCAAGAGTGACCACCGACACTCCCCTCTTGACGCCACAGACGCCTGGCCGGGTCATACGCGTCGCGCTGTCGCGTGGCGGACGCGGGTGGCGACTGTCGGCGGCGACCGCGGGGCTCATGCTTCACCAGGCGAGCGAGGCAGCGGTACCGATCCTCATCGGCGTGGTCATCGACCGGGCGGTGCTCCCTCGTGATCCGGGCGCGCTGGCGCTTTGGCTGGGTGTGCTGGGAGCGGTGTTCCTCATCCTGTCGTTCAGCTACCAATGGGCGAGCCTGGCGATGGTTCGCATCTACGGGCACGGTGAGCATGACCTGCGGCAGCTCGCGGTCGCCCGGGTGCTGCATCCGCGAGGAATACGAACGCGCCGCACGGGCGAGGTGTTGTCCGTCGTCACGAGCGACACGTATCGGGTTGCCGGCGTCGCGTGGAGCATCGCCGAACAGGCCGCCACCATCGCGGCGCTGCTCACCGCGGTGACTGCGCTGCTACTCATCTCGATCCCGCTCGGCCTCGGAGCGCTGGCTGGGGCGCTGCTGGTGCTGTGGGGCATGGCCGCACTGGCTCGGCCGCTGGAACGTCTGGGCATGGCCGAGCAGAGCGCGGTCTCGCGGGCGAGCGACGTGGCGACGGACGCCATGGAGGGGCTGCGGATCATCCACGGCCTCGCAGCCCATCCGCAGATCGTCGCCCGCTACCGCGAAGCGAGCACAGCCTCCCGCGACGGCGCGATCCGCGCGTCTGGGTCACTGTTGACCTACCAGGCGGTGAGCACGGCAGTATCGGTCCTCTACCTCGGCGCGCTGGCTGCCGTGGCCGGTTGGATGGCGATGCACGGGACGATCACACCGGGGCAGTTGATCACCGTGGTGGGGTTGGCCCAGTTCCTGCAAGCCTCCCTCGACCACATCGGCACATTCGGGGCGAACTGGGCGCACAAGCACGCATCAGCCCGACGCCTGCACGACCTGCTCACCGAGCCGCACACTCTCCCCGACGGACAGGACACGGACCCGGATCACAGCATGCTGCGGTGGGCCACGATGGACGGTCGTGTGATCGAGTCGCAGCCGGGACGGATGATCGGCATCCGGGTGGCCGGCGCCAGGCACGCTCACGACGTGGCCACCCGGCTGGGGTTCCGCAGCGTGCCCGCACCGGGCGAACTCATGCTCGGCGGGGTCGACGCCCTGACCATCGGCCCGGATGCCTACCGGAAGCATGTGCTGGCTCCGCCTCATGATGCGTTCGTGTTCACCGGCAGCATCCGACACAACGTCACCCTCGCGACCTCCCCTTCCTGCGCGTTGAACGACGATCTGGTGAAAGCGACCGCGCTGGACGACGTGATCGAGCATGTCGGATCACCAGACGCGCCCATCGGTGAACAGGGGTGCCGCCTGTCCGGAGGACAGCGACAGCGACTGCTGCTGGCACGAGCGCTGCACACCCCGGCCGATGTTCTCGTGCTCGAGGAACCGACGACCGCGCTCGACCCCATCACGACGCATCGTGTGGGAGCCGGCCTCGCACGATGCGGCCGCACCATCCTGCTGATCACAAGCGACCCGATCCTGCTCGACAGCTGCGCGACGGTCATCGACCTCACCGCGCCCCCGGTTGCACAGGCGGTGCACACGTGACCGAGACGCTGCCCGTCGCATCGATCCGCGACACCCTGCGCACCGTCCGTGGTCTCCTGGCGCGACGACGAGGCCTGATCACCGCCACAGTGGCGTTGCTGCTGACCGGATCTGCCAGTGCATTGGCGATCCCTCCCGTGCTGGGCTGGATCGTCGACATCGTCCTCTCCGGCGTCGACGCGTGGCGCATCCCGTTCGCAGCCGGCATCCTCGTCGCAGCCGGGACCGTCTCGGCCACGACCGCCTGGTGGGGCGGACGGCTGCTGGTCGTCTGCGTGCAAGGGATGCTTGCGCAGCTGCGCGAGGACGTGTTCACCGCCGCCATGCGGATCGACGCGACGACGATTGAACGGGCCGGAAGTTCGGACGTGGTGTCGCGACTGACGGGTGATGTCGAGGCGGTCACCGAGGCCGGGTCAGGAGTGCTGCCGCGCTTTGTCGGCGCCCTGTTCACGATCGTGCTCACGGCAGTTGGAATCGCCGCGCTTGATCCGCTCCTCGCGCTGGCCGCGCTGATCGCCGTCCCGCTGCAGCTGGTCGCGGTGACGCGGTTCCTGCGCCGCTCGCGCCCTCTGTACGTGCGACTGCGCCGCGAGGAGTCTGACCGCGGACAAGCGATAATCGAGAGCGTCGCCGGAGCCCGCACCATTCGCGCCCATCGTCTCGCCCCTGCTCGTCTCGGACTGATCGCCGAGCGAAGCCTGACCGCGGTAGACACCGCTCGCACGGCCGGCAGGGCGCGAAACGTGTTCAACGGCACGCTCAACCTGGCCGAGTTCGCAGGTCTCGCCGCCGTGCTCACCGTCGGATTCTGGCTCGTGGAGACGGCCGGAATGACCGTCGGGACGGTGACCGCCGCCGCGCTGTTCTTCCACCGCCTGTTCGGCCCCATCGGAGCCTTGCTGTCGAGCATCGATGATCTGCAACGCGCCCAGGCGGGACTCGAGCGTCTCGTCGGCGTGCTGCACAGCACCGCTCCGGCAGCCCCGCGACAACCGATTCGCGATGCCTCCGTCGAGCTCCATCACGTGACGTTCACCTATCCCGGGGCGGGATCGGAACGACCCGCCATCGCCGATGTCAGTATCAAGATCGCCCCGGGGATGCGCGTCGTGCTCGTCGGGGCAAGCGGATCGGGGAAATCGACCACCGCGAGACTCATCGCAGGACTGGCCGAGCCTGACCGGGGCGCCGTGCTCGTCGGGGAACGACCCGCAACCCGAGCCGTGCAGGACTCGAGCAAGCCCGCGGTCATGCTCGTCACGCAAGAGACGCACCTGTTCTCCGGCACACTCGGCGACAACCTGCGACTCGCTCGCGCGGACGCCTCCGACGACGAACTGCGAACCGCCCTCCACGCGGTCGGCGCCCACTGGGTCGACGACCTTGCGCACGGGCTCGACACGCCCGCCCCACAGGATCTCGACGAGCAACGCCTCCAGCAGATCGCGCTTGCCCGCGTCCTGCTCGCCGACCCGCCCATCGTGGTGCTCGACGAAGCATCCGCTCATGCGGGCGCAGACACGACACTCGACCGCGCCGTCGACGCGGCCGTTCACGGACGCACCGCGATCATCATCGCCCATCGTCTCTCCCACGCCGAGCACGCCGACTCGATCGCTGTATTCGAGGCCGGCCGCATCATCGAGCAAGGCGACCTCGACGACCTCCTCGCCCGTGGCGGCGTCTTCCGCTCACTCTGGGAGGCCTGGACACGTGAACGCGACCAGACTTCCCGACCTCAGCCATCGCCCGCATCTCTCGAGGAGGAATAGCCCCATGACCGTCCCCTGCTCCCCCGCCCGCGTCGAACGCGTCGCACGACTCACCCCGCACATGATCCGGATCTCGTTCCAGACCATCGGCGACTGGCGCTGGCCCACCGACGGCACCGGCGACGAACGCATGGATATCGCGATACCCCGCCCCGGCGAGACCGAAGCCGATCTGACGACGTTCAACTCGCCCGAGTACGGGCCCGGGTGGACCGGCGAAGAACCCCCGTGGCGCCATTACACTGTCCGCCGCGTCTACGACGACGGCCGCCGTTTCGATATCGACTTCGCGATCCATGGCGAAGGAATCGCCTCGAACTGGGCCGAACGCGCAGAGCCCGGCCACATCATCGGCGCCTTCCATGGCGGCGGCTCCTACTACCGCCCGCCATCAGACGCGACGTTCCAACTCCTCATCGCCGACGCCACTGGGCTTCCCGGCCTGGGACGCATTATCGAAGAACTCCCCGAGACCACCCGAGCCCTCGCCATCATCGAAGTACCCGAGGCCGCCGACATCCAAACGATCGACTCCGCCGCCACCGTCGAATACCGCTGGCTGACCGGGACCGGAAATGGCCATGGCCCCAGCGCGCTGCCCGCCACCGTTGCTGCGCTTACCCCGCCCGCTGAGCCCTGGTACGCGTGGGCGGCGTGCGAAGCATCCGCCAGCCGCGCTATCCGCAGCGAGCTCCGCAAGCGACTCGGCTCACCCCGCGACCGTCACCACGTGATCGGCTACTGGACCGAAGACGTGACGGGTGACCGTCCGGCCGACACGGGGCACTGACATGTTGAAGCGCTCGGGGGTGATGCAGACTCTCAATCCTGGGAAGAGATGATGAGCGTCGCGGCAGCCCCGAGGCAACACAGCGTTGAGCTCCATCAACGGGTGACGCGGATGGCGCCTGACCCAGCACGCGCTGGCGTCTACCGGTTGTCGGCGGTTCGGGCGAGCATGGCCGCCTGGGTGCGGGTGGATACTCCGAGTTTCTGCATGATGCGCGCCAGGTGCGTTTTCGCGGTGGCTGGCGAGACCACGAGGCGTTGAGCGATCTGTTTGTTGGTGAGGCCTTCGGCGACCAGTTGCAGGACTTCCTGCTCTCGATCGGTCAGCTCCGGCGCGCCGGCGCTGGTTGTGCGTTTTGGCGTGTTTTTGCCGGTTGCCTGTGCGATGACGTACCGGGTCACTGACGGGGTGAGGTAGGCCTGTCCTGCTGCGACGGCGTGCACGGCGTCGATCATTTGTTGCGGCTCGGCCGTCTTGGCGAGGAATCCCGCCGCTCCGGCGTCGAGAGCCGCGGTGATGTTGTTGCTGATCTCGTAGGCGGTGAGGATCAGCACGCGGGTGGCGGTTCTTGCGGTGATCTCGCGGCAGATATCGATGCCGTCGCGGTCAGGGAGCTGGAGGTCGAGGACGACCACTTCGGGTTCCCGGCTGTCGATGAGCTGGATCGCGTCGTGGCCGGTCGCGGCTTCGCCGAGGATCTCGATGTCCGGATCGGCCGTGAGGATGGCCGTGACACCTGCCCGCACGGCGGCGTGGTCATCGACGATGACGAGGCTAGGCATGCTGCGTCTCCCGTCCGGCTGTCAACGGCAATCGGACGCGTAGGGTCCAGGTGTCGTCGGAGCGGTCGATGTCGAGGTCTCCACCGCAGAGGCGGACGCGCTCGGCCAGCCCGATCAGCCCATATCCGGACGACACCGCTCCGTCGTGCGCAGGCGGCTGCTGTCCGTTCGTGATCGTCATAGCGAGGGCTTCGCCCTCGCGTCGGATATCGATGGTCACGTCCCTGCCTGGGGCGTGTTTCTCGGCGTTGACGAGGGCCTCGCGGAGGGCGTTGTAGGCGGTGACCGAGACCAGCGGGACCAGGGTGATCGTCGTGGGGTCGTCGCCGGTCAGGGTGACGGATGCGCGGGATGCTCGTGCGCCCGCGATGAGCGAATCCACTGATGACCAGTTCTGGGGAAGTGCGACGGGTGAGGACGTGTCGGTGCGGAGCACGTCGATGAGGGTGCGCATGTCGCCCATCGCATCCAGACTGAGAACCCTGATGCGGCCGAGTCGCTCGGTGAGTTCCTCGGCTGTGAGCGGTGCCGTGGCAGCCAGGGCGCCCGCTGCCTGGATCGTGATGGCGGACAGGTGACCGGAGATGGTGTCGTGCAGTTCGCGACTGAGCTGCAGTCGTTCGGCGGCCAGCATCTCTCGTTGTTTGGCCGCGGCGGCTTCGGCGATGAGGGCGGCGCGTTCGCGTTCCTCCTCGGCGCGGGTCATCGGCGCCCTTACGGTGATGCCCCACCACAGGGTGACCCCGACTGCCAACAGCAGGATGGTGACCTGCAGCAGCGCAGCCGCGAGGATGTTCGCCAGCAGCAGTCCTGCGACGGCGATGGACAGGCAGGCCGCGGCGATCATCGGGAGGAGCCGTCGGGTCTGCGCTGTCGATCCGGCGATGACCAGGCTGTAGAGGGCGTCGCACTCGATGAGGATCGCGCCGACGGATGTGGTCCCGGTCGCGAGGGCCTCGACGGTCATCACTGCCAGTCCCGCCACGACGACCACGGTGGGCCACCGGTTCCGGAACAGGTGCACAGCACCGAGGGCGATCGCAGTGGCGATGCCGCCGATCAGGACCTGTGGGTAGGGTCCTGCGAACCACTCGATTCCGATGCCCGGCGCGAAGCAGAAGCCGATCGCGATCACGACATACCCGATCGTGATCCACGCATGGCCCGGCGACGGGACCGGGTCTGTCCCCGTCATGTCATCACCTCGCGAACCGGGCTCGTCCGTGCGTTTCCTTCTATCTCAACCCGATGGTGACTCTCGCGCAAGCACCGTTCGGCGTAGCCCGAACGGGTGACGCCGGATTCTGGGAGTGCGGCAATCTGGTCGATGACGGCCCCGGCGCTGGCCCCGCACAGTGGAGGCATGGATTCGTCTGGGAGCTGGATCATGGACTCGTTTGGGAGCTGGGTCGTGGGCGCCATCATCGGCGCCGAGATCGCGTTCTGGGTTCTGCTCGTGCTCGGGCTGCTCGCTCGCTACCTACTCAAGCTGAAACGGACCAGCACGGCGCTGCTGCTCAGCGTGCCACTCATCGATCTGGTGTTGGTCATCCTGGTGGGCCTCGATCTCTCGCGCGGTTCTGCGCCCACCTCCGTCCACGGGCTTGCCGCGGTCTACCTGGGCTTCAGCGTCGGATTCGGGCACTACATCATCAGCCGAGCCGATGCGTGGTTCAACCATAGATTCGCAGGTGGCCCCAGGCCAGCACGTCCTCCACGGACAGGGCCTGCCAAGGTCCGGCACGAGTGGCAAGTCTGGCTGCGTGTGCTGACGGCCTGGGCCATCGCCGTGCCCGCCTTGCTGATCATGAAGGCGTTCTCCGGCTGGTCGTGGCCCTCGTCGATGGAGGAGTTCTGGACTGACGAGCTGTGGTCCTGGGTGGCGCGACTCACGCTCGTCAACATCGCTTGGCTGCTCACCGGCCCCGTCTACGCCACGATCTTCGAATCACGATACGTCCCCGAAGGACCCGAGACTCGAACCAAGGAGAACGCATGAACACAACGAACAACAGCGTCGCGATCGGCCCCTAGTTGCTCAATCGGGTCTGCTGAGGGTTTGGTTGACTTCCGGGGTTATGCCGCCAGTGTAGCGGCGGGGTTGTAGATGAGTTCGTACTCGATGGGGGTGAGTTTCCCGAGGCGTCGTTGACGACGTTTCCGGTGGTGCTTGCCCTCGATCCACGAGACGATCTCGAGGCGGAGTTCGTGGCGGGTAGTCCAGGGTTGGCGGTCGAGGACGTTCTTCTGCAGCAGGGCGAAGAATGACTCCATCGCTGCGTTGTCACCGCAGGCTCCGACCCGGCCCATCGAGCCGCGCAGCCCGTGACGTTTGAGGGCGTTACAGAATTTCCTCGACCTGAATTGGGATCCTCGGTCCGAATGCACGATCACCCCGGCCGGCTGCCCCCGGTGAGTCACGGCCATCTCAAGCGCGTTGACCGCGATCCGGGCCTTCATCCTGGTGTCGATCGAGTAACCCACGATCCGGTTGGAGAACCCATCCTTGATCGCACACAGGTACACCTTTCCCTCTCGGGTGCGGTGCTCGGTGATGTCGGTGAGCCACAACTGGTTGGGCCCCTCAGCGGTGAACTGCCGCTGCACCAGGTCATCATGGACCGGCGAACCTGCCTTCTTGTAGCGCGATGTGCGTGTGACGATGACCGATTGGATACCAGCGATCCGGCACAGCCGCCACACACGACGCTCCGAGACCGTGTAACCCAGCTCGGTGATGTCATCGGCCAGCACCCGGTAGCCACCCTCGGGGTCGTCGGCATGGAGCTTGCGTAGCACGGCGATCAACTCACGTTCCTCGGCCTCACGGACCGAGATCGGCTGCTTGAGCCACTTGTAGTCGCCCTGTTTGGAGAATCCCAGTATCCGGCACGCAACCGCCACCGGCACCCTCACCGGGGCGCCGACCGCGGCCGTCTCCTTCACGAGCGGATAGATCATTTTGGGGGCGTGATGTGAGCCTGCGACAGATACGCCGCAGCACCTCGTTCTCCATCTCCAACTCACGGATCCTACGCAACGCCTGGGACATGTCCTTGCGCGCCTCGGGGTCCGTGGTCGGGGTCATCCCGTGAGACTGGAACCTCGCGTCCCGGACCCACGACTGCAGCGTGGTCTTCGCCACACCCAGGTCCTTGACGACCTGCTTGTGCGGGATGCCCGACTCGACCAACGCGACAGCGTCGCGCTTGAACTCGTCGGAGTAAGTGATCTTCGGCATGGTTGCCATCCTTTCAGCACAACCCCCTCCCAGAAGTCATGCGGTCTTGGAGTCAACCAAACCCTCAGCAGTCCGACGAGTGGGGCGAGAGGCACCCGGCGATCGTGCATCTCTGGCGCAGTTCCTGTGCAGAGTTCGTGCCGTTCCTCGAGTACGGTGTCGAGATCCGGCGGGTAGTCTGCACCACCAACGCGATCGAGTCGATCAACGCCCGATACAGGCGGGCCGTCCGGGCGCGCGGGCACTTCCCGAATGAGGCCGCCGCGATCAAGTGCCTGTATTTCGTCACGCGGTTGCTTGACCCGACTGGCGGCGGAAGCACACTCTGGGTGATGAGGTGGAAGCCCGCGCTGAACGCGTTCGCGATCACCTTCGCCGGACGTTCGAGAAAACCACCCACGAATGAAAACCGCCGGATCCCGCACACCGTTTACCGGACAGACCCAGAGCGACTTATCTACCCCTCGCAGCGTTGGTTACAACGGTGACGAAGCGCATAATGTAGTCCTGAAGAAATCGGACCGTCGACTCTTGCGCAAATTTGTCGTTCTCATCAAGCAGGGTGGGTGACTGCGCGAGGAAAACTTCCGGCTGACCAGGTGTGGGCATGTCGAAGTAGGACAGTGCGAGGCGGAGGTTCTTCTGCGAGCTGTATCCGCCCATGCGGCCGACGGAGTGGCTGATGATTCCTGCGGGGAGCCGCTTCCAGGCGACATCGCTGTTGGGTTTGGAGCCGATGTCGATAGCGTTCTTGAGGCAGGCGGGGATGGTGCGGTTGTTCTCCGGGGTGATGAATAGGACGCCGTCGGAGGCTTTGATCGTTTCCCGGAAGCGTGTGTACTCGGGTGGAGTGAGCTTGTCGGTAACCTCGGGGTCGTCGTAGTCGAAGTCGTAGAGTGGAAGGTCTCGGATCTCTACGATGCGGGCGTCATAGTCTTCGGGGAAGTAGTCGATGACGTTGTGAGCGATCTTTCGGGCGTAGGAGCCGCGTCTGAGGCTTCCGATGATGATGGAGATGTTCTTGGTCACTGGTGCGCTTTCGTTGATTCAGGTATGTGCGGGTGGGGCGTCGGCTCAGAAGTCCCAGTCGGCGTCGCTGATGTCTTCGGCTTTGCCGATGATGCAGGAGGAGCCCGAGCCTGAGAAGAAGTTGTGGTTCTCATCCGCGACGGGAGCGAGGGCGGCGAGGATCTCGGGGTTGACCTCGGTTTCTTCCGGCGCGAATCGAGCGGGATAGCCAAGGTTCATGAGCGCTTTGTTCGCGTTATAGCGGACGAAGACGGCGACATCGTCCATGAGTCCGAGCGGTTCGTACAGTTCGCCCGAGTAGCGGAGTTCGAGTTCGTCGAGCTCTTCCAGGAGTGCGTAGGTGAACTCGCGCATGTCGGATTGTTCCTGCCTCGTGAGGGTTTCCAGGCCGCGCTGGTACTTGTAACCGGAGTAGTAGCCGTGCACGACCTTGTCGCGCAGGATGAGGCGGATCATGTCGGCCGTGTTGGTCAGGGTCGCATGGACGGAGAAGTGCAGCGGCAGGTAGAACCCCGCATACAGCAACAGCGAGGACAGCAGCGCGGAGGACACCTTGCGTTTGAGGGGGTCGTCTCGGAAGTAGTGGAGGAGAACTTTCTTCGACCGTTCTTGCAGCAGGTCGTTGCAGATGACCCACAGGTAGGCGTCGTCGATCTCCGGGGGTGCTGGTCAGGGTGGAGAACACGGACGAGTAGGAGCGGGCGTGCACGGCCTGCATGAACGAGATGTTGGTGTACACGGTTTCCTCGTGCTCAGTACGGGCGTCCTGGATCTGGCAGATCTCGCCGACGGTGGCCTGCACGGTGTCGAGCATGGTGAGCCCGGTGAACACACGCATGGTCAGGGTGCGCTCTTGTGCAGTGAGCTTCTGCCACGCGGGGATTTCGTTGGCGAGGGGCACTTTCTCGGGGAGCCAGAAGTTCGCGGTGAGCCGGTTCCACACCTCTAGGTCCTTGTCGTCGCCGACCCGGTTCCAGTTGATCGGTCGCAGGCGGGCGGCGGGATCGTGCCGGTAGCCGGGCGGGGTGACGGAGAAGTCGGTGAGGGGGCGGCGGGGGTCGATGAGAGTCATTGGTGCTTCTTTCAGGAGGCGTGCGGGTGCGGGGTCAGAGTGCGCAGGAGACGCAGTTCTCGATCTCGGTGCCTTCCAAGGCGGGCTGGCGCAGCCGGATGTAGTAGAGGGTCTTGATGCCGGCCCTCCAGGCGTGGATCTGCGCCTTGTTGATGTCTCGGGTGGTGGCGGTGTCGCGGAAGAACAGCGTCAATGACAGTCCCTGGTCGACGTGCTGGGTGGCGGCGGCGTAGGTGTCGATGATCTTCTCGTAGCCGATCTCGTAGGCGTCCTGGTAGAACTCCAGGTTGTCGCCGGTCATGTGCGGGGCCGGGTAGTAGACGCGGCCGAGCTTGCCTTCCTTGCGGATTTCGATCTTCGCCGCGATCGGGTGGATGGACGCGGTCGAGTTGTTCACGTAGGAGATGGAGCCGGTCGGCGCTACCGCCTGGAGGTAGGCGTTGTAGATGCCGTGGGCGGTGACTGACTCCCGAAGGGTGACCCAGTCCTCACGGGTGGGGATCTGGATCCCCGCGTCGGCGAAGAGTTCCCGGACCCTCGCGGTGGCGGGCTGCCAGTCGCGTTCAGTGTACTTGTCAAAGTAGCTGCCGTCGGCGTAGGAGGAGGTCTCGAACCCGGCGAAGGTCTGTCCGCTTCCGATGGCGAGCTGGTTGGAGGCACGGATCGCGTGGTAAGTGACGGTAAGGAAGTAGATGTCGGTGAAGTCGATGCCCTCTTCGGAGCCGTAGTGGATGCGCTGGGAGGCGAGGTAGCCGTGGAGATTCATCTGCCCGAGACCGATCGCGTGGCTGGCGTCGTTCCCAGCAGCGACGGAGGGCACGGCGTCCACGTCGGTCTGATCCGAGACGCTGGTCAACGCCCGAACCGCCGTCTCGACGGTGGCACCGAAGTCGGGTGAGGCCATCGCCTGGGCGATGTTGAGGGAGCCGAGGTTGCAGGAGATGTCTCGTCCGATCTGCTCGTAGCCGATCGCCGCGTCGTAGCGGGAAGGTGTGTTGACCTGGAGGATCTCGCTGCACAGGTTCGACATGTTGATCCATCCCTCAAGCGGGTTGGCACGGTTGACGGTGTCCTCGAACAGCACATACGGGTAGCCGGACTCGAACTGCAGCTCGGCGAGGGTTTTGAAGAACTCGCGGGCGCTGATGGTGGTCTTGCGGATGCGAGGGTTGGCGACCATGTCGTCGTAGTGCTCGTTCACCGACAGATCCGACAAAGCTGTGCCGTACTCGCGCTGCACGTCGTAGGGGCTGAACAGGTGCATCTCGCGGTTCTCCTTCGCGAGCTTGAAGGTCACGTCGGGGATGACCACGCCGAGGGAGAGGGTCTTGATACGGATCTTCTCGTCCGCGTTCTCTCGTTTGGTGTCGAGGAATCGCAGGATGTCCGGGTGGTGCGCGTGCAGGTAGACCGCTCCGGCACCCTGGCGGGCGCCGAGCTGGTTGGCGTAGGAAAAGGAGTCCTCCAGGATCTTCATCACCGGCACCACCCCGGGGGCCTGGTTCTGAATCTCTTTTGTCGGCGCCCCGGTCTCGCGCAGGTTGGTCAGCAGCAGGGCGACGCCCCCGCCGCGCTTGGACAGTTGCAGGGCCGAGTTCACGCTTCGCCCGATGGATTCCAGGTTGTCCTCCAGCCTGAGGAGGAAGCAGGAGACGAGTTCGCCGCGCTGCGCCTTGCCGGCGTTGAGGAACGTCGGGGTCGCGGGCTGGAATCGGCCGGACATCATCTCGTCCACCAGCCGGCTCGCGAGGGCTTCGTCGCCCTGGCCGAGGAACAAAGCGGTGGCGGTGACGCGCTCAGGGAAGCCCTCCAGGTAGGTGGTGCCGTCGAAGGTCTTCAGCGCGTAGGAGGTGAAGAACTTGAACGCGCCCAGGAAGGTCTGGAACCGGTGTCCGGCGCCGTGGGCGCGCTCGTGGAGAGCGACGAGGAAGTCGCGCGAGTACGCCTCCAGGAATGCCGGTTCGTAGTAGTCGTTCTCGACCAGCCAATCAAGGCGCGCGGCCACGGTCGGGAAGGTCTTCATGTTCGGGACGACATGCTGGCGCAGATACTCCTCGGCCGCTTCGCGGTCCTTATCGAACTGGATCGACCCGTCGGGGGCGAACAGGTTCAGTTGCGCGTTCAGCGCGTGGTAGTCCTTCCGCACGCCGATGCCGGTACGTGCGGGGGCTTCCTGGGCGGTGGTGGTCATGCGGTCTTCCTCGATGGTTGTCTGTTCACCGGGTAGCTGTTCCCAGAAGCGGGTGAGGCCGGTGTTCACTCGGTCGATGTCGCGGCTCGTGCCCAGCAGCTCGAAGCGGTACAGCTCCGGGACATGGCACTTCGCGGAGATGATGGGGCCGGCGAGGCAGTAGTGCTCGCCGAAGTTCGTGCTCCCCCGCGGTGATAACTCCGCGGATCAGCGCCCGGTTGGCAGAGTCGTTCAGGAAGCCGACCACCTGCTTGGGCACGGCGCCTGAATGTTGCCCGCCGCCGTAGGTCGGCGAAGGGGCGCCATACTCGGATCAGCCCCTCCCGGCGCGGGCGCAGCGGGATACGCGCGGCAGGCCGGTCCAGGCGTTCCACGAACCGCCGGGTGTTCTCCGAGACGCTGGAGAAGAACACCAGATCCGGCGACTGCGTCCCCTCCAGCTCCCGCACTGGAAACGCATCCAGGGATGATCTTGGCGTTGCCTGCACAGCGATCCTTCCTCAGTGGTGGGCCGGCCGCATGACGCAGCCAACCACTACATGTTGTGTCTACCCATGTTTTGGGGTGCCGTATCTAGTAGTAACACTGTTGTGATCCTTCTGCCTACGACGCGCCCATGTTTTGACTACGACAGGCCGAATATCGGATGTTGGGTGTGCGGCACCGCGCTGCGAGAGGGGAGTGCATGGTGACAACGGAGACCTCCCGAGAAGGCACATGACCGGAGGCGATCGGCCTGTTTCAGCAGGCACGGTCGGGGGATCATCTGGCTGCGATGCGGTTGCAGGAAACCTCGGCAGACCCGGTCGGGGTGGTGCACGGACAGTTGCGGATGCTGGTGGTGTTCTTGAGGGGCGAGGACGCCGAAAAACTGGAACGGTTCCTGGACGCGTCGATCGTCCCACGCCCGCAGCGACCGCTTCGGCCCAACATCGGGCATACCCTCGCGTGTGGCGGTAGCGAGGATGGGCAGCTGCGCAGCGAGCAGTTCCCTCATCGGCTCCGTCAAGCGCGCCTGCCCCCGAAGCCGATCCGCAAGCCTCTCGGTATCCTCGGGAATCGGACCGGCGAAGGTCGGGTTCATTGGCGGCGCGCCCGCGCGCAGAAGTACGTGCTTCGTGAAGATAGCTCGTCATGGCACACGGTGAGGTATGCGGGCAGCCGAGGCGTAGAGTTCTGGCTCGTAGGCGGGCGCGTCGCCGGCTCCGGAGCTGTACCCGCCGCCGTGGATCCACACGATCACCGGCAGGTGCGAGCCGCCCGTGAAGTCATCCGGCATGGTGGCCGACAGGCGCGGGCAGTCCTCGGACTACGGCATCCCCGCAGTGAAGTCGATGCCGATGATGCCCGGAACCTGGGTCAGCTGCACGCACGCGGGCGCGGCCCGCGACGCGTCCAGAGGGGCTGATGTCTCCGGCTCCGCTACCGCCCGCTCGAACCGCTCGGCCCTTGCGTAGCGGGTGCCGCGCGCACGGATGATACCGTCGCCGCGGAGGGCTTCGACGACGCGACTCATCCCGCGACACCCACTTCGACCACGCCCCGCATACGTCGAAAGCGGGGGTGGACAATCACGAAGACGGCGACGATCGTCATGATCACGGCGGCGACGATGATCGGCAGCGGTGCCCACACGCCGTACAGCGCGGTCCCCGCGGTGGGGGCGACGACGAACGTGAGCCCGTTGGTCGCGCCGATCAGCCCAGCAAGCCCGCCCTGCTCCTCTCGGGTGACGAGGAGTGTGGGACCGGCTGTGTAGCCGGGCATCGCGATGCCCAGCCCCAGGCCGATGATCAGATTCGCGACGAACAGCAGCACCGCTCCCGCGTCGAAGACCAGCACGACGAAGCCCGCGAGCGCGATCACCCCGCCGACCCGCAGCAGCGTGGCTGGGCGCCACCCGCTGCGGGGCACGATGATCGCCTGGGCGACGATCATGCCGATGCCGGCGGTGACGAGCGCGCCGCCGGTGACCAGGCCCGTGGTCTCGGCGTCGAGCCGAAGACGGTCTTGCACGACGAAACCAGTGATGACCTGGATGAATCCAAGCGCGGTGAACATGCCGAAACCGGCCAGCAGAAACGGCCACACGCGCGGGTCAAGCGGACTGACTTTGACCGGCGCTTCGATGAGTTCGTGGCGGGGCTCACGGCGCAGCCGGAAGGCGATGAGGACCAGCCCGGCGGCAAGCAGCACCGGGATCACGATGAGCGGGATGATGAGCCCGAACGCCGAGAGCGCCCCGCCCAGGGCGGAGCCGGCGATCATGGCGATGCCTTGCATTGCGCCAACCCCCGCCATCCCCTTGACCCGGGTCTTCTCGTCGAGGGTCGTGTCGGCGATGTACGCCTGCGCGGTGGGCGGCACGGCCGCGATGGCCGTGCCGAACCCGATGCCGCGCAGCAGCACGAACAGCAAGAACAGGGTGACGCCGGTGATCACTCCGGTCATGCCTGCCCGGGCCAGCAGCGCGAACAGGATCATCGTGACGGTCGCGAGTGCGAACGCGGCCACCAGTACCGGTTTGCGGCCCCAAGACTGGGAGCGCCGCCCCCAGAACTGGCTGGTAAGCACGACCATGATCGCGGCGGCGCTGATGGTGACACCGATCTGCCACTCGGCCAGCCCCACCTCGCGGGCAAGCGGTGCGATGATAGGGTTGAGCGTCATCTGCCCGACGTAGATGAGCAGCACCGTGGTGAGCAGCAGCGGGATCTGCGGTCGCGGCGCTGTCGTGAGCGGCGCGGCTGCGGAGCTGGAATTGACCATTCGGCCTCCTTCATTCATTCTCGGCGAGGGTGGGCACGCCCACGCCCTCGCGTTCGGATCAAGCAGGGACGAGGGTGAGCTGCCGGTCGGCGGCGAGGGCGAGCAGGTCGTCGTCGTGACTGATCAGCAGCACCACGGCGCCGTCGGCGGCAACCTGTCGGATCTGGTCGGAGATCGACTGCAGGTGGCGGCGGTCGACGCCCGAGCTGGGCTCGTCGAAGATCACGATGCGTCGACCTGAGACCCGGGAGGCGGCGACGACGAGCCGCTGTTGCTGCCCGCCGGACAGGGCCAGCGGGTGGCTTTCGGCCAGATGCGCCAGATCTAGGGCTTTGAGCACGGCGGTTGTGTCCGGCGGGGCGGGTGAGGCGGATGTTGTCGCGCAGGCTCGCCCGCAACAGCTGCACGTCCTGGAACACGAACCCGACCTGCCGGTAGAGCTCGTTCGAGACGACCTGGCGCACATCTGCGCCGCCGATCCCGACGCTGCCGGTGTCGACGTCGTAGAAGCGCGGGACGAGCTTTGCCAGCGTCGACTTCCCCGATCCGGAAGCGCCAACGAGGGCGGTGACGGTGCTGGGTGCGCAGGATGCGGCGATGTCGTGGAGCACGTGGTGTTCCCCGTCGTAGCTGAACGCCACATCGTCGAATGCGACATCGCGGCCGTTCGGCGTCTGCGGTGCGTCGGGCTGGGCCAACGGGGGGAGGGCGAAGAACTCGGTGAGCGAATCGCGTGCCTTCGTCGCGTTGCGCAGGGAGTGCCCGGACGCCCCGAGCTTCATCAACGGGGCGGTCAGCCCGAGACCGAGAAGCAAGCCAGGCAGGACGTCGACCGGGGAGGCGCCCCCGTTAGCGACCAGCCATACGGCGGCGGTCAGCAACCAGGCCAGCACGACGATCGGCGAGGCCAGAAGCTCGACGATCGTGAACACGACGGCGGTCTCGCGGGTCCACTCGGCGACGAACCTCGAGTACTCGCCCGTCGCGTCCCGGTACCGGCGGTGACTGCGGCCGACCTGCCCGAACCGCTTGACGACAGCGATGCCCTGCACGAACTCGACCGTCGCACCCGAGAGAGTCTGCGTGGCCCGGTCGTACTGGACGTACGCCTCGCCCGCCCCCCGCATCAACAGCGGGTAGAGCAGGAAGATCAGCACGAGCGGCACGAGCGCTGCGAGCGCCATCCGCCAGTCGACGACGAACAGGTAGATCAGGCTGATCACCGGGACCGTGATCGCGGTCAGCACGTCCTGGATCGCGTGTGCGACCAGCTGGTGCAGCGCGACGACGTCGTTCTCCACCAGCTTGCGCACCGCCCCGGAACTGCGCTGATCGAACCAGCCCAGCGGCAGGCGCTGCAGGTGGCGGACGATCCGGCGCCGCAGGGATCGCTGCAATTCACCGTCTGCGAAGTGCCCGGCGACTCCCGCGGCCAACGCCGCACCGAAGCTCACGCTCAGCGCGACGACCGCGACGATCACGATCGTCCAGACCCTGCCCGCGTCGACCGGCGCACCGTCGAGCGTCGGCAGCAGCGTGCGAGCGAGCTCGACGATCGCGATGAACGGGATCACACTGCTCGCAGCCCCCAGGATGGCCAGCGCGATGATCCCCGCGAGGCTCCCCCTCACGGGCGCGAAGAACGACTCCGCGGCTGCCGGGGCGCTCGCCGTCTCGTCTCGCCGCTGCTTCATCCCGACTCCTCACATCCACACTATTGAGACTGATTATCACTCGCTATGATGAACGGTATTCTATTCCCGCCCGCGAGTCTACAAGTAAGGCAACCCTTACCTTAGCTGGGATCATCAGATGCGCCTGCTATAAGGCGAGCCGGGGAGGCGCCGTGTCCGCGACCGATGCCTCCCCGTTCCATGTCGAGCTCACCCCGAGCGCGTCGTCGACGTGGCGGCGGAGCTGAGCCGTGAGACGCATCTGCTGAGCTGGTCGATCCGTGACCTGGCGGGCCGGCTCTGGATTGCGGCGTCGGGGATCTATCACCATGTCGGCGGCAAATACCTGCTGTGCCGCGCGGTGGTTGAGCGGATGATCGAGCGGATCAAGCTGCCCGAGGGGCTGCGCGATGGTGATCGCCTGCCCGAGCCGATTTTCACGCCGGCCTACAAGGCGCCGCAGGGTGAACACGACGAGAACATCAACTTTGAGCGCGTGGCCGAGCTAATCGGTGCCGACGACGCCGAGGCGCTGCGCGCGCTATCGCTGCGGATCTACCGCGTGGGTGCCGAGGTGGCGCTCGAGCACGGGCTGGTGCTGGCCGACACGAAGTTTGAGTTCGGTCGCGACCGCGAAACCGGTGCGATCACGCTGGCCGACGAGGTGCTGACGAGCGATTCGTCGCGGTATTGGGATGCGGCGGCCTATGCGGATGCGGATGCGCCGCTGAGTGCGCGCCTGGCCTCGTTTGACAAGCAGATCGTGCGCAATTGGCTGCGCGAGAACTGGGATGGGCAGGGCGTGCCGCCGGTGCTGCCCGCCGAAATCGTGGAGCGCACCCGGGCGCGCTACGCCGAGCTGCTGCAGCGCCTCGGCGTGCCGGACGCCGCGCCTCACACCACCTCAAATCACGCCAAGTGACCCTCTAACTCGCAAATGACCCTCCCACAGCAGGGTCATTTGCCGATAACAGGGTCACTTGCCGGGGAGGGCGGCACGGTGCGCGGGAAGGCACCGGGCGAGGGAAGGGCGGCGTGGGGCGCCCAGCCGCGCCTATGCCTTGCGGGCCCGCGGCTTCTTCGCCTTCTCGCGCAGCTCGCGCAATCGCTCACTCATGGTCGACCCATCCGGGTCGGCCTCAAGCTCTGGCAGCGGCTCCTGCCACGCCTTGATCAGCGCCCATGCCACGGCCATCAGCGGCACCGAGATCAGCGTGCCGATAATCCCGCCGAGCACGGTGCCCACCGTCAGCGTCAGCATCACCACCAGCTCGTGCAGCGCCAACTGCTTGCCGAGCACAATCGGCGAGAGCAGGTTACCTTCGGCCTGGTTCACGATCACCACGATGATCGCCACAATCAGCGCAGCCCAGAATCCGTTGGTCACCAGCGTTACCAGCGACGCCACCACACCGGCGAGCGTTGCACCCACCACCGGGATGAACGCGCAAATAAACACCACCACGGCCAGCGGCAGCGCCAGCGGCACCTGTAGCACGAGCAGCCCGATACCGATCAGCAATGCATCCACAAACGCGACGATGACGGTGCCGCGCACATAGCCGCCGAGTACGGAGACGGCACGCATCCCCATCAGTTCAGCGCGCAGGTGCTGCGCATCCTGCAACGGACGAATCACGAACCGCCAAATCTGCGGCCCGTCCTTCAAGAAGAAGAACAGGATCACGAGGAAGAGCACGAGCCCGGTTGCCAACAAGCCCACCGTGCCGAGGCCGGCCGCCACACCGCTACCAACCGCGCCATAGTTCAGGTTGCTCAACCACTCGCGCGTAGCCTCCCATCCCTGCTGAATGTTGCCGTCGTTGAGCGCAAACTGCGGGAAGGTGCTGTTCCACCACTGCACCAGATGCGTGATGCCCTCGATGGTGCGATCGCTCAGCAGTTCCCAAGAACCAGCGATCTGCGCCACAACCAGCCACATCGCACCCGCGATAATCAGCAGGATGCCGAGCAGCACCGTGAAAGTACCGAGCAGCCGCGGCCAGCCATGGTTTTCAAGCCAGGTCACCACCGGGCCGAGCGCGGCCGACACGATCAACGCGAGCAGCAGCGGCGTCACCACCAGTGAAACCTGCAGCAGCGACCAAATCACCACCGTTGCCGCGGCGAGAATCAGCATTCCCTGCAGCGCGCGCGTGGCGACGATACCGACGCTGTCTTTCCACAGCGCCTGCACCGTATCGGGCTTCGTAAGTCGCCCCTGGCTGTCCATATGTCCTCCCGGTGGTGTGGCGCGCATCCCGCTACTCGGGGATGCATACGGTATTCGAACTTACACAGTCGCGCTGACAACGTGTGTCGTGGGCGCGCGGCCAGGATAGGATGGGCGACAGACTGAGTGGGATGAGAGGAACCTCGATGCCGAAGATCATCGTGCAGGTAATGCCCAAGCGCGAGCTGCTTGACCCGGCCGGTAAGGCAGTGCAGCGTTCGCTGGCTGCGGGCGGTCAGGGTCACTTCACCGATGTTCGTATTGGTAAGCGTTTTGAGATCACCACCGACCGCGAGGTCACCGCCGAACTCATGGAAGAGGTGGCGGCGCTCGCCGACAATTTGCTGTCGAACGGTGTGATTGAAGATGTGACTTCGATCGACGTGGTTGAGGATGCCGGCGAGGTCGATCCTGCCGACACCGAAACTGTGACCGATGACGGTTTTTTGCCCACCGGTGCCGCGAGCGACGGTCAGGCTCTCGCTAACGAGGCGGGCAACTAATGCGGGTTGGCGTTGTTACCTTCCCCGGCACGCTCGATGATCGGGATGCGCAGCGCGCCATTGAGATCGCGGGTGGTGAGCCGGTGGCGCTCTGGCACCGCGACGATTCGCTGCGCGATGTGGATGCGGTGGTACTGCCGGGTGGATTCAGCTACGGCGACTATTTGCGCTGCGGGGCGATTGCCGCGCAGGCGCCAGTGATGAAAGAGGTCGTCGCGGCAGCTAGTAAGGGCCTGCCGGTGCTCGGCATTTGCAATGGTTTTCAGATGCTCGTTGAGTCGCACCTGCTGCCGGGCGGTCTGATCCGCAACGCGCACGGCCGGTTCGTGTGCCGTGACCAGCGGCTGCGCGTTGAGAACATCGATACCCCCTGGACGAACGCCTATGAGCAGGATGAGGAGATCATCATCCCGTTGAAAAATGGCGAGGGTGCCTATATCGCCGATGACGAGACGCTGAAACGGATCGAGGGCGAGGGGCTGGTGACCTTCCGGTATGTGGGCGTGAACCCGAACGGTTCGCTCAACGACATCGCCGGTTTGCGCAATGAGCGCGGCAATGTTGTTGGGTTAATGCCGCACCCCGAGCACGCGGTTGAGCCCGGTTTTGGTCCAGATACTCCCGAGCGGATGCGGTCGGGTATCGATGGTCTGGGGATGTTTGCCAGCGTGCTGCGCTCGATGGCACAGGCATAGCGCGCAGTTGCGTTTTCAAGGCGCCGAAACGTTTCAAAGACACCGAAACCGCTGAGGTACACCGCTACAGCGGTGTACGCGAGCATTATCGGTGTACGCGAGTGCGTTTCATTGGGCACAGTTGAGCGGTGACGCTACAGCCACCCCTTCGCTGCCGCGAGCGCACCTGCCTGAAACCGACTGTCGGCGCCAAGCAGCTCGAAAATCTGCGCGATGTGTCGCCGGCAGGTGCGCACGCTCATCCCGAGCCGTGATGCCAGCGCTTCATCGGTGAGTCCGGATGCGTGGCCGCGCAAAATCGTCCGCTGCGTGGCGCTGAGTTGCTGCTCGGTTGTCGCATCGTCGACGGTGAATGGGTCCGCAAATGCCCACACCGCATCAAAAAGTGCGCCGAGCAATCGCACGAGGTCTGCATCCCTGGTAACGATTGCAGCCCCGTCGTCGGATTCTCGCGCGCGCGAGAGGATGGCGGCGTGCCGGTCAAACATGAACAGGCGCCACGGCACTACCGGTAGTGTGCGAAACTCGGCTCCGGCGGGTGTGAGCCGGGCCACCGAATTACGGGTTGCGGCGTGGTCGCGGCGACGCTCGTGGTAGAGGTTCTTGCGAATGACGCCGCGCTCAAGCAACTCGAGGTCTTTCGCGTCGCTTTCTTCATGCATTTCGACGGTGGAGCCGCGGCCGGGAACTACCATCAGCACTTCATTGTTGACTCTGCGGCCGAGGTCAAGCAGTAGCTGCTGCGCCGCAGTGGCATCCTCGACAATCTCGAATTGTGATACATCACTAACGCGGGCGCGGGCTTCGAGATATTTCGGTACGAGCGGCAGCATGGTGGCCCGGCGCTCAGCTACTTCCCGCTGTAGGTCAAGGATTTCTCGTTCCTGCGCGTCGACGAGCCCGGCGAGGGCCACTTCGGGCGGTACTGCGACATATGCATCATCCCCCGCGACCTGCACGAGATGCAGAGCAACCAGCTCACCGATAGCTTCTTGCGTATCGCGCTTCCGCAGTGCCAACCCTTCTGAGACCAGCTCGACTGTCGCCTCTGGTAGCGCACTGATGAATTGGTACACGTGCAGGGCGTTCGCGGTCAGCATTGATCTCATACCACTGAGCGTAGCGATCACAGTGCGCATCCTCGCCCAATTGGGATGCGGTACTATGCCGTGCGCCGCTCGGCTGCGGCAGCGAGCGCAATAGTCACCACCGCGAATGTTCCCGCCAGCAGGCTGAATGCGAGGACCGGCTGGTTCGCGTATAGCGGTACGGCGGCGGATCCAACGATGGCGGGGGCCACGAGCAGCGGGATGAATTTGTTGCGCTGCGACTTGTCGATTTGCCCCAGCACGCGGGCGGCGACGAGCGAAAGACCGGCGATACCGATCACGAACGGCACCAGGGCCCAGATGGTTAGCTGCTGGGCGAGCACTACGATGGCGATTGCGGTGAGCCAGGATGCGGTTGCAGTTGCGGCTGCGAGGCGAGTCATTTGGATTCCTTTCGGTCGGGATGCACAGTCAGACTCGCGTGGCCGGTAACCGGTCGCAAGAGCATCCTTGCGCCAGGGCAGGATGCTGCCAACGCTCTCCTGTCGTAGCGCAGTTTTGTGCCGCGGTTCGCCCGGTGACAACTGTAGGAATTGGCAGGAAAATGCCACCCACTCGCCCGAGTATGAACCGCAATTACCTGGCATGAACCCCGATGACAGCGCGTTGGATTCGGTTTCTCGCGGCTTGCTACTTTGCGAGCAACACCGCATCCACCCAGAAGGAGTCACCCATGGCAGTGTTTAATGTCACTTCGAAGGCGACCGGCGAAACCCAGCTGGAAGACACGGCCCGTCAGTTCAAGTTTGTTGTCGACGAGCCGCCGGCACTCGGCGGCGAAGACCAGGGCCCCAACCCCGTGGAATATGTGCTCGGCGCGTTGCTGGGATGCTTCAACGTGGTGATTCACATCGTCGCGAAAGAGCGCGGCGTCACCATCAATTCGCTCACCCTTGACGCCGAAGGCGACCTCGACCCGTCGAAGGTGGTTGGCCAGCCCACCGAGAACCGCGCCGGCTACAGCGACATCCGTGTCACCGTGCGCCTCGACAGCGACGCCGACGATGCCACCGTGCAGTCGATCATCGACGAGGCAAAGACGCGCTGCCCCGTCTCCGACAACCTCGCGAACCCCACCCCGGTGTCGTTCGCATTCGAGCGCGCCTAACGCATCCCCTTACAGCCGCAGCGTGCTGACTGCCCTCGGTTTCGCCGGGGGCAGTCGTGCTTCAAAGCCACCAAAACCACCGAGGGACACCGCTATGGCGGTGTCCCTATGGGTTTTTGGTGTACCCGAGCGGTGCCTGCGGCGCCGGGCCACGCTCGCGTCGCGAAGTCAGCTACTTAGCAACCTCGTTCTTATCTTTGCGGAAGCAAAGGAACCAATCGAGGCAGTACTCGTCTTCGCTTTGGTTCAGCATGCGCTCAGCCGCAACACCACACGAACCGGCGGTGGGCACGATCACATCCTCACCGGGGCGCCAGTCGGCGGGAGTCGCCACATTGTCACGGTCGGCGGTCTGCAGCGCGATGATGATTCGCTTAATTTCGTCGAAATTGCGACCGGTCGACAGCGGGTAATACAGAATCGTGCGGATGATGCCCTCGGGGTCGATGATGAACACCGCGCGCACGGCCTGCGTGTTCGACTGGCCAGGCTGGATCATCCCGTATTTTTTCGAAATATCCATGCGGATGTCTTCGATGAGCGGGAAGGTCACGTCGAGGTTTTTCATGTCCTTCCACTCGAGCTCTTGGATCTTGCGCAGCCAGGCGATGTGGCCATACAGCGAGTCAACCGACAGGCCAACGAGTTCGGTGTTGAGCGCCTTGAACTCGCCCATCATCTTGGCGAAGGTCATGAATTCGGTGGTGCACACGGGCGTGAAGTCGGCCGGGTGCGAGAAGAACACCACCCACTTACCCGCGTAGTCGGCGGGGAAGCTAATGTCGCCCTGCGTGGTCACGGCTTCGAATGCTGGTGCGGGCTCACCCAGCATGGGCATCGGGTTACGAGTTTCGGTAGCTTCGATCTGTTCGGTCATCTGAACCTCCGGGGTAACTCAGCGGCAACTTAACCGGCGCCGCACTGCGGTGCTCTGTTCTTTCAGCTTAGGGATGCTGGATGAACAGCTCGGCGTGAAAATTCCGCGCGTCTCGGCACCTAAAATCCGTTCGTGACCAGCCATTGTGTGCATCCAATTTGTGCCGGCCCTGCTGTTCGATGATCGACCGGCAAGCACCCAAGTAGGCTGGCCGGGTGACTCCTCGCCGTGTTCTTCGCATCACTTCCATCATCGAAGCCTGCACCTGGGCGTTTTTGCTGGTCGCGATGCTATTCAAGTACGTCATTAATCCGGATGCGGGCAGTGTGCTGGTGCCGTTTGCGGGCGCGGCGCACGGCACCGCGTTTTTGGCATACCTGTTCTTTGGCCTGGTGGTGGGTGCGAGCGCGCGCTGGTCGTTTGGGCTGATGCTGGTGGGCGGGTTGGCTTCGGTGCCGCCGTTCGCGACGCTGCTTTTTGACTGGTGGGTTGAGCGTTCGGGTCGGCTTCCCAGCGGTTGGATGCACGAGGATGTGGATGCGCGGGCGCGCGGCTTGCGTGCCGACTATCGGGGTGCGGGGATGTTCGGAAAGCGACTCGATGGCCTGGCGACCTGGACGCTCGCGCATCCGGTGACCCTGGCGCTGATCGCGGTCGCGGCGTTCGTTTTTATCCTCGCCCCTTCACTTGGTGCAGCACTGCGGGGGTAGCTGAAATCCGACTCAGGTGGCACGACAGCGGATGGGCGGCTTCAGTAAACTGCGCATAATCGCGCAATGAAGCGCGGCGCCGCGACATCGAAACTTTAGGCCGAAAGGGTAACTGTGAACTCCAACCCGCAATTCCCCGAAATGCCGCCGCTACCGAACATTCCGCAGTCTGGCGGCAGTGATGCGCAAAAAGCAACCGATCAAGACGCCGCGCAATCATTTCCGCCGCCACCTCCGCACAGTGCCGGTGCACCGCATCCTGTACCGCCGCATCCCGAAACAGGGCCGATGCAACATGGTCCACACACCGGCCAGCAGCACTATCCGGCAGCTCCACCCAACCAGCAGGCCCATCCGCCTGGGGCACCGTTCGGTGGCCACCAGCACGGAATGCAATATGGCCCACCGCCGGACCAACCGCCGGGCCCGCCACCTTATGGGGCCCCGCAAACCAAGAACCGCGCGCAACGCAAAAAGCGCGGCCGCGCAGCCTTGATCGTGTCGCTCGTGGTTGTCGCGCTCATCCTGGCAGCTGCGGTGCCAGTCGGGTGGATGCTGTATCAAAATGCCCAGCCAAAGTATTTGCTGAGTTCGCACAACGAGATCCGCTCGATCTCTATTGATTTGACCTATCTTGATTCCACCGACTCTTGCAGGACCGAAGCAAGGTCAATCGAGGCATCACAACTTGCCACTGACGGGACAAAGAAGGTTGGCGACTATGCCGACGATGCGACTGCAACCCGCGAAATTTTTATTGGCAGCATGACGCATCCCAGCACCATCACCGTATCCGAAGTCACGCCATACGCTCGTGAAATCACAGTTGGCGATGGAACCGAGCCCGTTGAGTTTTTGATTTTTCGCGCAGACGACAACCAGGAAAGCTCGTTCCACGCCGTACGGGTATTTGACGCGAGCGATCAATTTGCTGAATTCATCTACAAGTGCTCCGGCGATGAAGCCAACTACAAGGATTTCATCAGCGCATTCGAAAAAACCAAAATCCGCATCCGTGATTGAGACGAGTGAAACTAGCCATGAACAAGCGAATCGCCCGACTTATCCAGCTCGGCGCAGCAGTCGCCACTGTTTTTGCCCTGGCGGGATGCAGCACCTACACAATCAACAACGCCGACCCCGAGGCAGCTGAGCATCCCGGTGGCAAAACCGCCGAGGATGCAATCGAGAGCTACTTCGCGGCCCTTGAGTCGGGCGATGCGGCGGCACTCGCAGAACTTGCCGTCGAAGAGATCGACGTCGACTCGATCCAGATGCCTGACACCCCAGCCACGCTCAAAACTGTTTATGGGGCGCCCGAACAAAACCCGCGACCGGTTGACCGAAAGTTTGTCACGGTGCAAATTGTGTACCGGATTGATTCCGAAACGGCCACCTGGGATGCATCAATGCGATACGCCGGTGAAGAAAAGGGGTGGCAGTTCTTCGACCCGTTCGTGTCTATCGCGGCTTCCGAAGACGGCCAACTGGGCCTGGATGCGGGCGCCACAATCATGCCGAGCAAACATTTTGCCCCGGGCATTCATGAACTCGGCGACGAACTGTCGACCAAATATCTCAAAGCACCCGATCGAGGCATTAATGTTCGGCTCGCACACGCGGTCGACAATGAGGCCACAAAGAACGGCACGCGCATACAAAAGGCCGTCGACCTCGCCCAGTTCACGCTGACCGACGAGGCGAAAGCCGCTGCAAAAAGCAAGATCGAAGAGTTCCGCGACGATTGTAAAAACTGGTGCTCGCATTTCGACCGCACGATCCAGCCACACGAGCAGCTGCCTGACGCCGAAGGTCGCGTGCTGCGGTTCAAATCCGACGCCGCAATGCCCGACAAAGTGACGCTGATCGACAGCCATTCCAAAGATGAGAAGGCGTGGTATGAGGAGCAGCACTCGCATGTCGACCCCTTGAAATCATTCGTGAAGATCGAACCCGTCACCATTGAGCGAACCAAATACACGTGCAAAAACAACGATTGCACCTACGCCTCCGCGGCGCCTGACTACAAGGTGGTGAAAAAGGCGGCGTTCATCTACGAAATCAAGGGTGACGAGCTCGAGTTCGTTGAGATTCGCGACAACGAATAGCGGAGGGCGTTAGCGGCACAGCTACGGCAACCGCATCGCACCCGGATGCCAGTTCTGTGCGCCGCCGCACTCGCCAGGCGTGAACGGGCACCGCCGACTAGACTCGGAAGCAGACTTTGCCCGACCGGCCGTGTCGGGCATCCTCACCCCGTCTCTAGGAGCGAATTTGAGCATCCGTCACGTGCCCGACACCGTCGAAAACGCCAAGGCCACCCCTGAAAAGGAGCAGCCGTACGAGTCGCTCGGCCTGAAGGCAGAAGAGTACGCGCTCATCCGTGAAATCCTCGGCCGCCGCCCCACTTCGGGTGAGCTGGCCATGTATTCGGTGATGTGGTCGGAGCACTGCTCGTATAAGTCGTCGAAAAAGTACCTGCGCCAGTTTGGCCAGAAACAGAACGACAAGATGCGCGAGCACCTCATGGTGGGTATGGGTGAGAACGCCGGTGTGCTCGACATCGGCGATAACTGGGCCGTCACTTTCAAGGTCGAGTCGCACAACCACCCCAGCTACATTGAACCGTTCCAGGGCGCTGCCACCGGTGTTGGCGGCATTGTGCGCGACATTATTTCGATGGGTGCTCGCCCGGTTGCGGTGATGGATGGCCTACGTTTCGGTGAAATCGACGACCCCGACACCGCGCGCGTGGTGCACGGCGTTGTGGGCGGCATTTCGTTCTACGGCAACTGCCTGGGTCTGCCGAACATCGGCGGCGAAACCTGGTTCGACAAGACCTACCAGGTGAACCCGCTCGTGAACGCGCTCGCTGTGGGCGCCCTCAAGCACGACGATCTGCACCTCGCGAACGCTCGCGGTGCCGGCAACAAGGTGGTGCTGTTCGGGGCCCGCACCGGTGGCGATGGAATTGGTGGCGCATCCATTCTCGCTTCCGATTCGTTTGACGAGGGTGGCCCCACCAAGCGTCCCGCGGTGCAGGTTGGTGACCCGTTTGCCGAAAAGGTGCTGATCGAGTGCTGTCTCGAACTATTTGCTGCCGGGGCCGTTGAGGGTATTCAAGACCTCGGCGCGGCCGGTATTTCGTGCGCCACCAGCGAGTTGGCTGCGGCGGGTGATGGCGGGATGCACATCTCGCTCGACAATGTGCTGTTGCGCGACGACACCCTGACCGCCGAAGAGATTCTGATGTCGGAGTCGCAGGAGCGGATGATGGCGGTTGTCAGCCCCGAAAAGCTCGACAAGTTCCTCGCGATCACCGACAAGTGGGAGGTCGAGGCCAGTGTGCTCGGCGAGGTGACCGACACCGGCCGCCTGTTCATCGACTGGCAGGGTGAGCGCATCGTGGATGTTGACCCCACCACCGTCGCGATCGACGGCCCGGTGTACGACCGCCCGGTGGCCTACCCCGAGTGGATTGACGCGCTGCAGGCAGATCGCGCTGAGGCACTCCCCCGCGCGACCAGCGGTGACGAGCTGCGGGCGCAGCTTTTCGCGGTGCTCGGCCACCCGAACGCGGCCGACCCGGCCTGGGTCACCGACCAGTTTGACCGCTACGTTGGCGGCAACACGGCGTTTGCCTATCCCGAGGATGCGGGTGTGTTGCGTATCGACGAAACCACCCGCCTGGGTGTGGCGCTGTCGATGGATGCGAACGGCCGCTACACGCAGCTTGACCCGCGCACCGGTGCGCGGCTCGCGCTTGCCGAGGCGTACCGTAACGTTGCCGCCACCGGCGCGGAGCCGATGGCGGTGAGTGACTGCCTGAACTTTGGTTCGCCAGAGAACCCTGAGGTGATGTGGCAGTTCTCGCAGGCGGTTGAGGGGCTCGCTGATGGTTGTCTCGAACTGTCGATCCCGGTGACCGGCGGTAACGTCTCGTTCTACAACCAGACCGGTGATACGCCGATCCACCCCACCCCCACTGTTGCGGTGCTGGGCCGTTTTGAGGATGTCGACCTGCGAGTTGCGGGTGGCTGGCAGGATGAAGGCAACAACATCTACCTGCTGGGTGTCACTCGCGAAGAGCTTTCGGGTTCGCTGTGGGCCGATGCGGTGCACGACCACCTGGGCGGGATGCCTCCGGCAGTCGACTTCGAGGCTGAGATGGCGCTCGCTTCGGTGCTGCAGTCGGCTTCAAAGGAAGGGCTGCTGTCGTCGGCACACGACCTTTCTGAGGGCGGGCTGGCGCTGGCGCTCGTGGAGTCGTGTGCCCGCTTCGGGATCGGCGCCCGCATCGTGCTCGATGAACTGTTGCAGCGCGATGGTGTGGATGTGACCACGGCGCTGTTCTCAGAGTCGCAGGCGCGCGTGATCGTGTCGGTGCCCCGCGAGGACGATGTGCGGTTCACCCTCATGTGCGAGGCCCGCAAGCTGCCGATTCTGCGCATCGGCGTCACCGATGGTGATGCGCTCGAGGTGCAGGGTCAGTTCAAGGTGCCGGTTGCTGAGCTGCAGCAGCTGCGGGCTGCGACGCTGCCCTCGCGTTTCGGCGACCGCGTGACCGAGTAGCTGCGCGGGATGTTAGGGGCGGGGTTCCACTGCCAGGTAGTGGAACCCTTGCCCGCGGCCAGACTCATTTGACGGCGCAAGATCACCCTGCGCTGCGAGATGTTTCAGCGTTGCACTGAGGTTGCTGGGTTGAACACCCATAATTGACCCGAGCTCGGTGCTACTAATCCTTCCTCGATAACGCGCGTAGCTGAGCGCGGTCTCGGTGCGGTCAGGCAGATGACGGGCACTTTCGCGTTCGAGCCATCCGCGTTCCAAGTATTTACGAACTGCTGTGCCCAAACACCAAACTGGTTCACTACCTGCAGGAGCCCCTTTAACGGGCTGGATAATGCGTTCACCCCGAAAACTGGCGGCGGCGAGACTGTGGATCGCCAGTTCGGCTTCTTGTCGTGGAAGCTGAATGGCAGCGGCTGCCTCACTAAGCTCTACCCAACCCTTTCGTGCCAAAGCATCGAGAATGATGAGCTGGTTCAAATCCTTCCCGGCGGTTGCGGGCTCAATAGCGTCGAGAAACTCCATCCAGATTTTGTCGGGGACGTCACCAATGAGTGTTGTTCGGACAGCCGCAGCCGCATCCAGTTGAGAAAAAATTGGTGCTGAGTAGCCCAATCGGAGCATCTCGCGCACCATGCGGTCAACTCCGATCCCCTCACGCTCGGCAATCCCCAGCAATGAGAACAGGTGCGCGAGTGATGCATTTCGTGACCGCGATGGATGCGAAATAATGTTTGTCTCGTTTACGCCTCCGACAAAACCTCCAGGACTCGTGACGCGGAGCGTGCCGCCGATATGTTCGACAAGCGTTGAGTCGTGTGATTGCCAGTTCCGGTGCGTCATGCCGTTAACGATCGCTTCGCGCATCGCGAGTCGAGGCAGCGCGGGCAGCTGACGCATCACGAGTCCAGCTTGCACGTGCCGAACGGGGTTATAGACATCCAACAGTTGGAATGTCTCATGGAGCGCTTCGATCGCCGAGATTCCCTTGCGATTCATGCGTGTCAGGCTGTCCCCGCCCGCATACTCGCGGCGAAGATAATCGATCGGAGAGAAGTCGAGTGCCGTAAATGCGATTGCCCCCGCATTTGTGAGTTTTCCGGTTGGTGTGACTAACCCAAGGCGACGGAGTAAATCTGCGTCATGAGCGTTGGCCAGGTCTTCTCCTTTTGAGTCGCCGCGGTCTCGGAGGTAGTCTCTGGCAATTTCGAGCGCGCGAGCCCGAACTTCGTCAAGACTGATCTCAGAAGACTGTTCCGACCAGTCGAAGTTCAGCAGGTCAAGCCGGCGGGTGTGCCACCCAGCTGCATCGATCTCAACACAGCTGTCACCCACTCGCCATCGGATCCGGCCCCCGTAGCGGATCGGCTCGAGCGCCTCAGGGGCCACGATGATCAGGAGGCGTACGCCTGAAATCACCTGTTCAATGCACTCAACAGTTAGTCGACGGTCGGTCAGCTCGTAGATTCGCTTGCGCAACCAATCAGCATCGGTTGCAGCACCGACAAGTTCGCCATCATCTGCGACTCCGACAATCAGCGCACCCCCTCCAGGGGTGTTCGCCATACAGGAGGCCTCCTGTGCCAGCTGTTTTGCTACTTCATTCGATCTGGGGGTCCCCGGCAGTATGGTTTTCGAGCCGTTCCGCCGTCCGGCTTCTTCTTTCAGGTCGAGGTGTGGGCCTTCGACACTTCCGGTGACGCGCTCGCCGTTCTCCAGCCGCTACAAAACAGCAGCTACCGCCTGACGAACTGGATCGTTAATCATCGCGCTACCCCCTGATCCACACAGCGCATAATTAACCTGCAGATTAATTATGCATGGGATGTGATCCACCGGTTACGCATAATTAAACCCGCTGCCACACCCGCTACTCTGAACGCAGCTCGCCCGAGGTGGCGAGCCCGGCGGTGCGCATCAGCGACTCGAGCGGGCCGCGACCAACCGTGAGCGCCCACGCCGTGCATCCCATCAAGAACGCGAGCGTGACAATCAGCGCGGTCGGGTCGCCCTCAAGCGGGCCGATCCAGTCGCTGAGGTTGGTGTTGCCGTACACCACGAGGTAGACGACAACGTGCAGCGAGTAGACCGTCAGCGGCATCGATCCGAGCGCCGCGAACGGCAGCGTTACCCAGCGCATCCGGGTGCTGCCGATAAGCAGGCACAGCCCGACCACCGCCAGGCTCACTCCCAGGCCGAGGAAGATTTCGAGGCTGCCGCCGGTGTGCGGCAGGCTGTTGGTGAGCCCCGCGAGCACTCCCGCCAGCGGTGAGTGTTCGAAGTCGTCATCCGCGGGAAGTTCGCCGTAGGCCGACCACGAGCCACTGCTGCTCGAGAGGTTTGTGTATTGCGGCGGTTGGCCGACACCTTCGGGGGTGAGGGATGCGAGCGCGAATCCGGCGACGGTGATGACCACTCCGGCGAGCAGCGCGATGCTTGCGAGTTTGCGACTGCGCAGGTCGAATCGGCCCAGTGCCATCCCGAATAGCGCCATCGCCAGCCAGGCGTGCAGCGGATAGTGACCGTAGAAGACGAATGCGAGCCCCGCCGCGTAGGGCGCGCTCAATTGCAGCAGCTGCACGAGCATCGGCGCGAACACCATGAGTGCCGCGGCCCAGATGATGAGGAAGTGTCGGCGCATCCGAATAAATGGCAGCAGCGCGAGGTAGAGCAGCCCGAATATGGGCAGGATGATGGCGATGGGGGTGCCGAGCGCTTCAAGGGAGAGGCCGATCGCGAAGATCACCGCGCCGCGACCGACCAGGCGCAGCCGAAGTTTGGGGAGTTGTTCGACGGCGGGTCGCGCGCGACCGCCGGTCATGAGCGCGACCGAGGTGCCGGCGAGGAATGCGAAAAGCAGCGAGGTGAACCCGTGGATGATGCCGGGCCAGGTTTCGGGTTTCGCGAGCTGCAGCTCGGGCACGAGTGCCATGTGGGCGAATATCATGCCGATGATGGCGAGTGCGCGAGCCAGATCGAGCCCCGTGATGCGGGGCGGATCGATCAGCGATCGAATTTTTTGCATGGCGTCATCTTGCCCGAGCGCGACAGAAAAATGCATGCGATTCACTGAGAACTGTTCGCAACTGGTGGGATTTTTACGGTTGCCACTTACGGCTGCCCGTTAGGGTGAAGTCATGACAAACGTTCTGCTGCTGGGCCACGGCGCCATCGCCCACGATCTCATCCGCCTGCTTTCGCCGGAGATTTCCCGCGGCGAGGTGCACATTTGTGGCGCGGTGGTGCGTGACCCCAGCAAGCATGGCGACCCGGCGTATCGGCTGTATGTTGCTGAGCGGCTCGACGAGGCGCTTGCCGAAGCGGATGTGGTGGTGGAGTGCGCCGGGGTTGCTGCTGCACGAGCAATGGGCCCGAAAGTGATCGCATCCGGGCGCGATTTGATTCTCACCAGCGTCGGCGCGCTGGCGCACGAGGATGCGCGGCGCGACCTGCTCGGCGGCCCCGGTCGGCTTGTGGTGACCAATGGCGCGATTGGTGGTTTTGATGCGCTGGCTGCGGCGGCGCAGGCTGGCGGTGTTGATGAGGTGACGCTGCGCACTTCGAAGCTGGCGCGGGCGCTCGTGCAGCCGTGGATGAGTGAGGCTGAGGCTGAGCGGCTGGAGATGTTGACCGAGGCGGATGGGCCGCTGGAGCTATTTGTAGGAACACCGACCGAAGCGATTAAGAAGTTCCCGTCGAATGTGAATGTGTCGGTGGCGCTGGCGTGGGCGACGCAGGATTTGTTGCCAAAGGATGCATCGCTTGCTGATCGGGTTGCGAATCTAGAGCGCGCGCTCGAGCGGGTGCAGGTGACAATTGTGGCGGATGCAGCGGCGACGCTGAGTGAGCATCTGATCCGCACTTCGGGTCGCGCCGGCACCTGCGAGTTCCACTTTTTGAATGCGCCGTCGCCCACCAACCCGCGCACCAGCGGCTTCACCGCGATGTCGGTGGCGCGCGACCTGCGGGAGTGGTTGCGGGGTTAGCTGCGCGGTTGCTCAAAAATGTCGGAGGCTCGTGGGACAGTTGCCTTATTCCTGTAAGAAAGGGCTCCAATGGCGACTGCGTTCGATGGCCTCTCTGCCGCTGCGAAATCACTGTGGGCGAAGTCGGGAGATGAGTCAGGCTGGCTGACGCTCCCGCAGCACATGCGCGACTCGGCAGATGTTGCCGCCTTGCTCTGGGATGAGTGGGCTTCCCCACAGGTTAGAGCTGCGTGTAGTTCTGCGCTCGGTCTCGAGCCTCCAGCTGCCCGTGCACTGTTTCGATGGCTTGCCTGTGTGCATGACATTGGCAAAGCGAGTCGCCACTTCGCTGGTCAACTCGATCAACGTGGCGAGCAGTTCTCGGTTTTCAGCTCACGTATTCGCGATGCCGGGCTTCCGATGCGGATGCCGGCGATCGAGGCCCAAGAGAAAATCTGGCATCCAACAGCCGGCCGAGCAATCGCGATTAGGTGGCTTACCGAGAAACAAAATATGACGCGGCTTTCAGCCGTGTCGTTGGCGAGCGTGATTGATGCACACCACGGATTGCCTTCTTTCACAACTGAGTTTCGCCATGCTGACGCATGCATCAATGGCGAGTATGAGGATCCGTGGTGCGAGGTCTGGGACGAGTTACTGGTGGCCGCTCTGGAGTATTGCGAGGCAGCAACCCCAATTTCAAAGCTGACCGACGACCGATTCTGGCAACTTCCAGTCACAGGGCAGATGCTGCTTACCGGCCTGGTCATTATGACCGACTGGATCGCATCAAACAGTGATGCATTTCCAATGAGCCCCTCGTGCGATCAGCTTCAGCGAGCCTTTGACGGCTACGCCGCAATCGACCTTCCCAACGCATGGCGTCCGAAACCAATTGATGACATCGCAAAGCTCATGCGTCAGCGGTTTAGCTGGCCAGATTCTGCGTCACCTCGCCCCGTACAAGTAGCCGCCAGTGAGCTCGCGGATACCGCACCGATGCTCATGATCATTGAGGCGCCCACCGGTGAGGGGAAGACTGAAGCTGCTCTGGTAGCAGCAGAGCGACTCGCCGCATTATCCGGGGCCGGGGGTGTTTTCTTCGGCGCACCAACAATGTCAACAAGCGATGCACTGTTCCGGCGCATCGAGTCTTGGGCTCGACACGCTACCCCAACTGGTGAAGTCAACTCACTGTTCTTGGGCCATTCAAAGGCCTCGCTTAATCCCGATTATCAGCAGCTGCGTTTTGACGGCATCGGTCTCGACTGCGGTCACGATGACTATGGGGATGTTGTGGCAACCCAGTGGCTTTCGGGACGCAAAACGGGGATGCTCGCCAATATGGTCGTCGGCACAGTAGACCAACTGCTGATCATGTCACTCCAGTCGCGGCACGCAATGCTGCGTCATCTCGCGCTTGCTGGAAAAGTCGTCGTCATCGATGAGGTTCACGCCTATGACACCTATATGAGCGGTTACCTCCACGAATCGCTTCGTTGGCTAGCTTCCTACGGCGTCTCGGTGATCTTGCTGTCGGCGACATTGCCGGTGACATCGAAGCGCAAATTGCTCGAGGCCTACCGAGGTGGACTGCCCCTTCAGCCTGATGGCCGAGAGATTGAACTCCCTGGCGAGTTGAGCACCGCCTATCCACTCATTACGACGCTCGATGGCACCAATGGGCTGACTCAAACAAAGGTTGCGTCTCGACCGCCCGATGCACACGTGGCCGTAAAGATTATCGAGGACACGGTTGATGCCCTCGTGGATCGCTTGTCCTCAGAGACTCGTGAAGGTGGCTGCGTGCTCGTTCTCTGCAACTCAGTTGTTCGAGCACAGCAAGTTCTTAACGCTCTCCCCGCCGAGTTGGCTGCGGACGCAGAGCTGTTGCATGCGCGGTTCATCGCTTCGGATCGTGCTTCTCGTGAGCAGCAGTTCGTGGCCGAACTCGGACCAGATGCCAGGCGCGGTCGGGGGCGCCCCTCGCGACGGATCGTGATTGCGACACAGGTTGCCGAGCAGTCACTCGATATTGATGTCGACTTGCTCATTACCGACATCGCTCCGGTCGACCTCTTGATTCAGCGCATGGGACGTCTACACCGACACGCCAGGCCGGAAACCGATCGACCTGAACGTCTGCGTCAACCCAGGATGCTCGTTCGCGGTGTACTCGAAAATTCACCCACGGCCGTCCGTTTTGATCGGCATTCCGAGCTAATTTATGAACCAAAGACACTGATCGCTTCGTTGCATGAGCTCAACATACACGCGATCCCGCATGGAATAATTCGACCTAACGATGTCGCAGGTTTCGTGCAGCGCGCATATGGTGGCGGACAGTCCCTGCCCGCGGGTTGGCAGGAGCGCTGGCAAGAAGCGTGCGCGACATGGGAGAGTAACCAGCAGCGCGCAGAGCAGCGCTCCAAGACCTTCCGATTTCCTGATCCTTACGATGCGACCAGCATGCTCGGGCTATTTGACGCCCAAAGAACAGACGTTTCGAAGAATGCCGCTGCCGAGGAACAGGGCTTTGCGCAGGTGCGCGACTCAGAACCCAGCTTGGAAGTGGTGCTGATAGTCGGAGACGCGGAAGGGTATTCACCGTTGCCATGGGTGGTTGATGACGTCGGCATGATCCCTAACGATGCCGAGGTTGATCGGGTAACCGCACATGCGCTCGCGCGCTCCACTGTTCGGCTACCTCGACGGTTCGGTACGTATCACTTCGAACAGGCGTTGACCGAGCTAGAAACGTCGACCCCTGCCGCTTGGCAGAGTGACCCGCTGCTGAGAGGCATGCTTGCGCTACGACTCAATAGCAATTTGTGCGGCAGCCTCTGTGGAATCGAACTGCAATATAGCCGAGAACTTGGGCTCAGTGAGGTGTCAAAATGATTGACTCCCTAAACTGGAATCGCCTCGCATCTGGCGAGGATGAGCCCTTATTTTTTCAGGGGCCAGCATTGGCCCCGCGTAAGCGGGGATGGCGGCCTGCTTCCGGGCGCCTCACATTTGCTTTGAACTTATTATTTCATGTAGCATACAGAGCGATACCGATGCGAAGGAGCATGAATGCCCACCCCAACCTTCCACCTTCTGGATGACCCCTGGCTCGAATGCGAGATGCTTGACGGCACTGTTCGCATGCTGTCACTCCAGGAGCTTGCTGCACAGCTTGGGAGTATTCGCGATCTGCGGGGCGACTGGAAGCCACAGCAATACGCACTCCACCGCGTACTACTCGCCATGTTTTGGCGAGCCCACCGCGACGACCAGCCATTACAGAATCGACGAGACGCATCGCGGTTTGACATGTGGTGGGTCGCTACCCGCGAGTTGTTTCAGCAGGACCCTGCGGACACTCCCCTCAGGGACTACCTCGAACAGCACCGCGATAGATTTGCGTTGTTCGGCCCAACCCCTTTTATGCAGGTAGCGAACCTCGAAACCAGCAAGGGCACCTATAGCGAAGTACGTCGCCTTGTCCCCGAGGTTGAATCCGACTTTTTCACAACAGCTGCCGGTGAAGGCGCGACTCAGATTAGCTTCGCCGAGGCTTCACGTTGGGTTGTTTCACTTCAGGCCTTCGACTACAGCGGCATTAAGTCCGGAGCCCTGGGCGATCCGCGCGTGAAGGGAGGGAAGGGCTACCCGATCGGCACCGGCTGGTCAGGTATGACCGGCGGCGTGCTGATCAAGGGCTCAAACCTCGCAGAAACGTTACTACTCAACACCGACCCGAAGACAGTTTTCACGCCAGACACGGCAGACGATCTGCCAGCGTGGGAACGCGAACCTGATTCTGCCGCCGAGCGGTCGCTCCCCGAGCCAACCGGCCCCTGTGATTTGCTGACCTGGCAGTCCCGGCGTATTCGACTCTTCACCGAAGGTGACATGGTCACTGGGGTATTGGTCTCGAATGGCGACCAAATCCCCGGCGCGGGTGCCAATATCCTCTCCGACCCAATGACTCCCTACCGCTTCTCGAGCAATAAGTCGAAAGCGGGTAAACAGGTATTTTATCCGCGGCCGCATGATTCGGAGCGCACCATTTGGCGAGGGTTGGCACCACTACTCGCTCGCGAAGGTTTCGTCTTCGAACTCAAAAAGAACGAGCTGCCGCCAAAAGCACCGAAAACAATTGAACACCTGGGCCAGCTGAACGACTCGGGGCAGCTCGATCACGATCTGCATGTCGGCCTCGAACTCATCAGCGTTGAGTACGGGCCGCAAAGCTCGTCGATCGTCGACACCGTTTACGCACAGCTCGAGCTACCACCTAACAGTTTTTCGCAACACGACCTGCGGGTTGGTAACGCAATCCTCGCGGCAAGCAAAGCCACGCAGGAAGCTGCGCTCGCGCTCGGCCGTTTTAGCGGTGAACTCAACGTCGCAGCCGGTGGTGACTATGCGTTTGATGCCGTGAGTGCAGGTAGTTTGCTCGACTCATTGAGCCCAGCGTTTCGCGAGTGGCTCACCACGCTCAGTAGCGGTCAAACTAACCAAGCGCTCACTGGCTGGTTCGCCCATGTTCGACGAACCGTACGTGAACACGCGGATGTACTCCTCACCGGAGCCGGAGCTCGCGCCCTGGTCGGCAGAGAAAAGGATGAGCGCTTCGTGTCCGCCGGCACTGCTCATCAGCGTCTACTTCGAAACCTCAGCACTATCCTGCCCACCCCAGAACCGCAGGAACAGGCAGCATCATGAACACCGTTGGACCAGCCGAAACGCAACGCAAAACCATCTCTGGCGTAGTCGGTGGCGCGCTCAGCCGCCTCCAGCACGACTACCTGAGCAGCGATAATCACGCTGCCCAGGCTCAGGCCCGCGGCATCCTAGCGACACTTCGCCGCGGCGCAGGCACCGCACCCGAACAGGATCTCGTGACCTGGCAGCAAACGCTCGAACTCGTTGTGCCCGACCTGCCTGAACAGTTCCAGGGTAAAAGCAATGCCCCCTCTCCCTCTGAGCGCGCAATCTACGATGCGCTAACGCTTTACGCACTGCACATGCAGTCGCAACAAAAACCAATGCATGACCGCAGTCGATCATTCGCGCGAGCCGCTGGAGTCTTGGTCGCTAAACGTGATTCTGACTCGGTCAAGCCGCGGTTTGATGCTCTGCTCATGGTGAAAAATCCCAGTACTCGACGCCACCACGCTCGAGGTTTGATCACGCTCATGCGCGCCGAGTCAATCGGATTTGACTACGGACGTTTTGCAGAAGACCTCTACCGACTGGACAGTCCAAGCCGCAATTCAGTGCTGCTGGCATGGGGCCGAGACTTCGCAAACGGACGCTTCCGCCAAGACCAGTCCACCGTTAACGATTCCGCTCAAACTACTAACTAGCACCTTTAAGAGAAAGGCTGACCATGTCGATCACCGTTGATTTCCACGCCCTTCACACTCTGCCGCCGAGCAACATTAACCGCGATGACACTGGAGCACCCAAATCGGGGCTCTTCGGCGGGGTTGTTCGTCAACGTGTGTCTTCGCAGGCATGGAAGCGTGCAATCCGCAAGGACTTTGAGACCTACCTTGATCGTTCACAGCTTGGCGTACGTTCAAAGCGAACGCCGCAACTCATCGCAGAACGAATGACCGCTCTTGCACCTGAACTCGACCGCGTAGAAGCGGTAGCTCGCGTCGACGCGCTTTTCAAGGCAGCCAAGATCAAGGTGCACGACGAGAAACCCCAGGATGGCGCGGAAACCGCGGGTAAGGTGACCGGCTATCTGCTTTTCCTTTCTGAACAGCAAATCTCCCGGGCGGCAGAGTTCCTCATCGAGAACAGTGACGGAAAAGTCAGCAAGCGCGACGCCGATGCAATCCTCGATACTTCACACAGTGTCGACATCGCTATGTTTGGTCGCATGGTCGCTGAGGCACCTGATTACAACGTCGATGCAGCTGTCCAGGTGGCTCATGCACTCGGAGTCCATGAGTCGGAACCCGAGTTTGATTTCTTCACTGCCGTCGATGATGTCGTCGAAGGTGCTGAGGAGGCCGGTGCTGGGATGCTCGGAACCGTGCAGATGATGTCATCTACGCTGTACCGATTCGCGTCAATTGATTTCGAATCGCTCGCAAAAAACCTAGGCTCTCGCGAGGCCGCCGTCGAAGCCGCCACCGCCTTCGCCAAGAGCTTTGTGCGCTCGCTTCCCACCGGCAAGCTCAACACTTTTGCGAACTGGACGATGCCAGAGCTTGTCTACGTCACTGTTCGAGACGATCGCGCGGTATCACTGGTAAACGCCTTCGAAACTCCCGTCGATGCTGCACCTGGAAACAGTCGCCGTGAGGCAGCCGCCGAAGCGCTAGCTACTGAGGCATCTCAGGTCGAGGCAATGTACGGCCTGGCTCCCGCAGCTTCGTGGATCTTGGCTCAAGACAATCTCGCGTCACCGTTCGCAGAGCAAGCCACCCGCGTTAACTTCGATGGTCTGCTGGAACAGCTCTCGCAACAGCTCACGGAGATGACTCGTGACTAGCACTCTCTTGCTGAAGCTGTCCGGTCCGCTACAGTCGTGGGGCACCGACAGCCGATACTCAACCCGTGACACTTCGCCACATCCGTCAAAGTCAGGCGTGGTAGGGCTGATCGCTGCCGCGATGGGACGCCGACGGTCCGACCCCGTTGAAGACCTCGCCTCACTGCGGTTCGGTGTGCGTATCGATCAGCCCGGTTCGATGGCAAAAGATTTCCAAACGGCCATTGACTGGCGCACCGGAAAATCGCAGCCGCTCATCAGTCGCTACTACTTGGCTGACGCAGTTTTTGTTGCCGCGATCGAAGGGCCCGGCCCGATCATTGCTGGAATCGAGTCTGCTCTGAAATCGCCTCGATTCCCGCTCTACTTAGGACGTCGCTCTTGCCCCGCGGGAGCCGACCTCGTGCTCGGCGTACGCGAGGGCAGCCTTGAATCGGCCCTGCTGCACGAACCGTGGCACGCCTCACGAGCGCACCGAACGACTCGCGCACAGCAGGTAAACCTGGCTGTGATCCGTGATGCGCATCCTGGCGAAACTGGGCTACAAGTCCGTGACCATCCAGTGAGCTTCGCACAAGAGCATCGGCAATATTCTTGGCGCGAAGTCGTGCAGGACACACCGGTGACGGTAGAGAACCCAGACGGTCGATCCCTGAATGACGATTTCTTCGAGGCGGTGATGTCAGCGTGACGAGCTTTACAAGAATGTTTATCAACCCCTCAAAAAGACAGGGGAGAAAACTACTTCTGAACCCACAGGCAATGCATGCTGCCGTGCGCGGAGCATTTCCACCCGATCTGAATACTTCCGAGGGGCGGGTCCTGTGGCGCATCGACTCTGATCGAGACGTGCATACGCTCTACATCGTTGCACCCGAAGTTCCCGATATGACGGCGCTCAACGAACAGGCGGGTTGGCACACCCGTCCGGCACAGACAGCGGACTATCAACCCTTTATTGACGGGCTGCGTATCGGTCAAGAGTGGTGCTTTCGTCTCGCCGCCAACCCCGTTAGATCGGTCAAAGGTAAGGCTGATCGAGGCGTGGTAAAGCCACACGTGTCTGTTACTCACCAAATCGGGTGGCTACTTGACCGTGCCGAACGCATAGGAGTTGAGTTCCTTGCTCCTGAGGGTGCCGAGGCAGGCGAACTCATCTCGGTGTCGAGCCGATCATCGCTTGAATTTAATCGTTTTGATCGAGTTCGTGACAAGCGCGGCCGCGTCAACCTTCGCAGGGTTCAGTTCGACGGCATGTTACGTGTGACCGACCGAGATGCCCTGTCTGAGACGCTTGTCAAGGGAATTGGCAGGGGCAAAGCCTATGGAATGGGGCTACTGACGCTGACGAGAGCACAATCACAATGAGCCCAACCGGAGCTCGACCGCCCGAGCGAAAAGAGCTCGGGCGGTTCGAGAACCGCTTGTCATTCATTTATGTCGAGCAATGCGTCATACATCGAGACGCGAATGCGCTGACATTTACTGACGATAGCGGGGTTGCTCATCTACCGGCGGCCTCAGTTGCGGCACTCATCATCGGACCAGGGGCGCGAATTACACATGCCGCAATGGGCTTGCTCGGTGTCTGCGGGGTGAGTGTGGTGTGGGTCGGAGAGCAGGGCGTGCGCTATTACGCACATGGTCGCCCGCTATCAGGTTCGAGCCGGATGGCTGAGACTCAAGCAAAACTCGTCTCTAACTCGAGGTCACGAGTACAAGTTGCTCGTGCGATGTATCTCCGAAGGTTCGATGAACCCGACATTGATGAACTGTCGATTCGTGAGTTGCGGGGCCGCGAAGGTACCCGCATGCGTCGCCTCTACCGTGCACATTCCGAGCGAACCGGCGTTCCATGGAGCGGTCGACAATATGATCCGGATGACTTCGATGCAAGTGATCCGATCAACATGGCGCTCACCGCAGCCAGTGTCGCGCTCTACGGTATAGCCCACGCAGGAATCGTGGCGCTCGGCTGCATCCCCAGCCTGGGGTTCGTGCATCGAGGAACCGATCGAGCTTTCGTGTTTGATATCGCTGATCTCTACAAGGCTGAGATTTCTATTCCTACAGCTTTCGACGTTGTTGCTTCCGGATCAACCGATATTGCTGGTGACACAAGACGTGCCGTGCGCGACGCGATCGTGAAGTCGAAACTGATGCGACGGATCCCTCGCGATATTGCTGAGCTCTTGAGCGTAGAAGGCGACGAAGAGAGCGATGTGCTTCGTCTTTGGGATACCACTGGATCGGTATCAGCTGGACTCAATTACGGGACCAACGAGTCATGATGACACTGGTGCTAACGGCTGTGCCCGCAGGATTGCGGGGCGACCTGACGAAGTGGCTCATAGAAATTAGTGCGGGTGTTTTTGTAGGTGACCCTGGAGCCCGAATTCGTGAGGAACTTTGGCAGCGAGTGGTGGATGAGTCTGTGAGGGGGCGGGCGATCATGGTCTACAACGCAGCCACGGAACAAGGGTTCACGGTTCGCACACATAATCACGACTGGCAGCCTCGCGATTTTGATGGTGCTGTGCTCATGCATCGCCCGTCCAAGAAAGCGCAGGGCAAGGATCCAAAGCAGCCTGCATGGAGCCTTGCTCGGGCACGCCAAAAATCGCTCCGACCCTCCTGGGCGGAACGGCGCGATGCCGCAAGTCGGTACAAAAACGACTCCAAACCCAACTAAACTCCAGATCAGAAAGAGTGCGCCCCGCGTAAGCGGGGATGAGCCCGCTGCCTGCTCGATGGTTTCGCCGACTGCATGGTGCGCCCCGCGTAAGCGGGGATGAGCCCCACATTGAGCGGCCGTGCCGTTTCGCGGTGCCGTGCGCCCCGCGTAAGCGGGGATGAGCCTTACTAAGCTACAGCCGGACTCATAGCGACGCAGTGCGCCCCGCGTAAGCGGGGATGAGCCCACGGCCGCCCCGTACGTGGTGATCTGGCCCACGTGCGCCCCGCGTAAGCGGGGATGAGCCCATCCTCGGCAACCACCCGGCCCGCATCGGCGGGTGCGCCCCGCGTAAGCGGGGATGAGCCGCCCTCCAGCTCGAGCGCGGCCTTACCGATCGTGTGCGCCCCGCGTAAGCGGGGATGAGCCCTGAAGTAGCAGCGATTAAGGCCACGCTTAACCGTGCGCCCCGCGTAAGCGGGGATGAGCCCGCCACAGCGCCACACCCCAAAACGGGATGGCGGTGCGCCCCGCGTAAGCGGGGATGAGCCACACGGCCGCAGATGGTGCCGGGTCGCTATCGGGTGCGCCCCGCGTAAGCGGGGATGAGCCGCCGCATTCGTCGCCAACCCCATCGGCCTGATCGTGCGCCCCGCGTAAGCGGGGATGAGCCCTGATTGTTGCGAGCTTGCGGGAAGGACTCGCCGTGCGCCCCGCGTAAGCGGGGATGAGCCCGCAACCAAACCAACTAGCACCAGGAGGTGGTGGTGCGCCCCGCGTAAGCGGGGATGAGCCGCAACCGCGCAGCTCGCGTCGATTTCTATTTTCGTGCGCCCCGCGTAAGCGGGGATGAGCCTGCCGACATGTGGCCTCCCCTGGTCGGTGTGTTGTGCGCCCCGCGTAAGCGGGGATGAGCCGGGGAATGTTATGTCTTGCATGTCGGAAGCACAGTGCGCCCCGCGTAAGCGGGGATGAGCCTATTGCAGCGAAACTGACGCTGACACATTGCTTGTGCGCCCCGCGTAAGCGGGGATGAGCCCCCGCAAGCCCGCATAGCGTCCGCCACGTCGACGTGCGCCCCGCGTAAGCGGGGATGAGCCGCCGGGCACCTCGAAGCCGAAGTCGAGACCGCAGTGCGCCCCGCGTAAGCGGGGATGAGCCCCCGACCTCACCGGGCTGCACTGGACGGTACACGTGCGCCCCGCGTAAGCGGGGATGAGCCCGCGAGAGTTGCATGATTTTTTTGAGTACAACAGTGCGCCCCGCGTAAGCGGGGATGAGCCTACCCGTTTCGCTCATAGAACTTGAGCTTGAAGGTGCGCCCCGCGTAAGCGGGGATGAGCCCGAAACGCACTCTCGACTACGCGATCCGCTCAGGTGCGCCCCGCGTAAGCGGGGATGAGCCCTGCACGGTGCGCGGTACCCGAGTAAGTGCGTGGTGCGCCCCGCGTAAGCGGGGATGAGCCCATTCACGTTAGCGAGTTGCTCCCCTGCACGTAGTGCGCCCCGCGTAAGCGGGGATGAGCCTCACTAAGCTACAGCCGGACTCATAGCGACGCAGTGCGCCCCGCGTAAGCGGGGATGAGCCCACTCGTGCTAGGCGAGCACGGCCAGATCCGTAGTGCGCCCCGCGTAAGCGGGGATGAGCCCCACGAACGCCTACTAGTTGCGCGGGTAGCACCGTGCGCCCCGCGTAAGCGGGGATGAGCCGTGATCGCGGATGATCCGGGTTACCTAATCGACGTGCGCCCCGCGTAAGCGGGGATGAGCCCCCAGCACCGATCACAGTGCCATCACTAAAACCGTGCGCCCCGCGTAAGCGGGGATGAGCCTAATTCGTGGCAAACGGGGGTGAGCTTTCTGGTGTGCGCCCCGCGTAAGCGGGGATGAGCCCCAGTCACGGTGACGTACGAGTATGGGGCGGTCGTGCGCCCCGCGTAAGCGGGGATGAGCCCGACCTTGTAGTCGCCCTCATCACCGGTCTCTTGTGCGCCCCGCGTAAGCGGGGATGAGCCCGGCATCGACGCGGTAACAGCGGTGATCTCGCCGTGCGCCCCGCGTAAGCGGGGATGAGCCCGTCGCTGATTCGCTGGTGAAGGAGCTACAGCGGTGCGCCCCGCGTAAGCGGGGATGAGCCCTGCTGCGAGGTCTGCAATAGTCACGTTTGCAGGTGCGCCCCGCGTAAGCGGGGATGAGCCCCGGCTACTGATTCTCACCAGGTTCGACCGGCGGTGCGCCCCGCGTAAGCGGGGATGAGCCCGCTTAACCATTACACAAAGAATGACAAGTGAAGTGCGCCCCGCGTAAGCGGGGATGAGCCCGTTTCGGGGCTGGGTTTGGGGCCGCTGGCCGTGTGCGCCCCGCGTAAGCGGGGATGAGCCCCACGAAATGGGGCCGATCCGACCCGGCCAGTTGTGCGCCCCGCGTAAGCGGGGATGAGCCTGACCAGGCAATTGCGTCGCTTGCGGCGAAATCGTGCGCCCCGCGTAAGCGGGGATGAGCCCACGTCAGTAGCCGCTGAGGCATAGTCGCCTGAGTGCGCCCCGCGTAAGCGGGGATGAGCCCAGGCCACCACCCGCCGCCGCATTATCGGTGGCGTGCCCCCGCGTAAGCGGGGATGAGCCCTTCCACAGCTCGGTTGGGGTGTAGAGGATCGCGTGCGCCCCGCGTAAGCGGGGATGAGCCTTGCCGTCGTACGCCATGGTGGCTCTAATCCTGGTGCGCCCCGCGTAAGCGGGGATGAGCCCGGCGCGTCGATCACGGTAGCGTCAATCACCCCGTGCGCCCCGCGTAAGCGGGGATGAGCCCGGAGACATCGCCGGCTACGAGCCCGTCGACCTGTGCGCCCCGCGTAAGCGGGGATGAGCCTGGGTGCGCGTGTTTTCCGGCCTCGAGCTTGGAGTGCGCCCCGCGTAAGCGGGGATGAGCCGGGCTGGGGGATCAGTGCACCGGGTGATGACCAGTGCGCCCCGCGTAAGCGGGGATGAGCCCGCTCGATCCGTGGTGGTGCGGGTGCGGGCGCCGTGCGCCCCGCGTAAGCGGGGATGAGCCCGCACCCTTCCTGATCACGTCACCGTAGGAGTCGTGCGCCCCGCGTAAGCGGGGATGAGCCCCCCGATCCCTGCAACGCATCATCGGGCCATCAGTGCGCCCCGCGTAAGCGGGGATGAGCCCGCGAACATTGCCGTGTCACTGCGGGGGCAGCGGTGCGCCCCGCGTAAGCGGGGATGAGCCCCGTTGAGGTGTCGTCATCTATTAGCTGCTCGTGTGCGCCCCGCGTAAGCGGGGATGAGCCCGGGCAGGTAGCAGTTCTGCCGGTCATGGTCGAGTGCGCCCCGCGTAAGCGGGGATGAGCCCACCGGGTTTTTTGGGGCGATACCTTCCGGCGCGTGCGCCCCGCGTAAGCGGGGATGAGCCTGCCCTGACGGGTTGATTGTGGGCGAGTTTAAGGTGCGCCCCGCGTAAGCGGGGATGAGCCTAGCGTCACGAACGCGAGCGCCCCGCCTGCAGTGTGCGCCCCGCGTAAGCGGGGATGAGCCCTGCACCATCGGGTCTTCCTCAACGTCACGGATGTGCGCCCCGCGTAAGCGGGGATGAGCCCTGTCCGAGTTGCGCAACCTGTTCATAAGTGTCGTGCGCCCCGCGTAAGCGGGGATGAGCCCGAGGCCGCGGCATGAACACCGGACAAGACCTGGTGCGCCCCGCGTAAGCGGGGATGCGCCCCGTTCTGCGCGCGTTGGCGCGCACTGCTCGCTGTGCGCCCCGCGTAAGCGGGGATGAGCCCACAACTCACCGCTGCACCCCCTTTGAACGGTCGAGCGCTGGCGCGCTCGGGGTCGCTGCACGCGCGCGTGCAGCTCCATCGAGCTGCGCCGCTAGGCCGTCTGCCGTCACCTTCGGTGCCGGCTCTTCCCGACCGCCAAGCCCGCACCCGATCACCGGGTACTGACCCTGGTATCCCCACTCGTTCAGCAGTCCTTCACTCCAACAACTCGCGGGCCGGCACCTGCGCTTCCAGGATGCGCGGTGCGCGCTCCGACGCGCCATGCTGCGCGGCGTAATCACGGGAAATCGCTACCCAATCGCCAGGGTTAATCGTGTCCACTCCATCGGGAACAGCACGCCATACAGTCACCATCGCGTCGGGGTTGGCGCGTGCATCGGCAACTTGCGCGTTGCCGTGAGCGTGCGTGCCTCCGTAGCGCTCGGGATACCGCGTAACATCGCGCGGAAACACCGTGTCATCGGCCGTGCCCACCTGGTCAAGGCGAACCGTCGTGCCGTCCCCATCAGGGCCGGGTGCTGCGTGCCGGCCCCGGTAATCGGTCATCCTGTGGGCCTCCTACTCGGGGGTCCAGGACGGCGACCAGACTCTGGCCCGCGACGTCGGTCTGTCAGCTGATCCAGCTGCGCTCGTAACGCGCGCGGCTGCACCTGTAACGCGTCATCAAGCACCTGCGCCAACCGATCATTGCGGCCAGTAGCTTGACTATAAAAACGTGCGTTCACGAACGCATCACGCAAGTTTGGCCGGCCTGCGCGGATGAGTTCGCGCTGGGCCTCGGGGCCGACCTCGGCGAACCGGCGGCCGTCCAGGTGATAGCCAGCTTCCTCAACCAGCTGAGAAAAGAACACAAACTGCGACCGCGTATTGCCCTCTCTGAACGTGTGAATCACGTTCAGCTCACCCCAATGTTCAGCCAACCGCTCCACGAACGGGCCACGCTCCAGACCGCGCAAGTAGTTGTCACTCGCCAGCTCGGCATAGCGCGCTTCCGCCGCCCGATTCATCTCGTCATTGCCCGGATAATAGGCATACAGGCGCGGCCGCGGGTCGGTGGGATCAAGCACGTTCGGCCCTTGCTTCACCATCGCAGTCTCGGGGCCGCGCCGCGGCTCCCCCGCCCACTCATAAACGTCTTGAAACAGATAGCGGTGGATCGCCTGCATGTGCGGGTAATCGAAGTTCCCCAGTAACGGCTTCCTCGCAATCTGTGCGAGACGCTTGGCCACGAACCTGGTTTCGAGTAGATGCAGGAGCGAGTGACTGGTCACGCCGAACGGCTGACTCGGCGACGTGAACTTGTTGCGCAGAACATCAGTGCCTGGGATGAAGTAGTCATCCCAGGCACCGAACTGCTGTGCGCTCATGAGTGCAGAACGTGCTCCATTGCGGCGCGGTCATACTCAGCTTCACTGATCTCGCCGCGCACGTAACGCTCCAAGAGGTCAACCGACACCGGGTCGGCAAGTGCATGCCCGGCGGCCCCGAGCGCGCCATGTACAAAATCAAGCGTGCGCTCGACATCGTCCGACACTGCATGCAGCTCTACCTGTGGCTCAGCCATAGCACCCCTCCTTCGTTGACGTTACGGCCTATTCTATCGGGCGGTACAAAAACGATCGAGGTTCAGTTTTGCACCGCTACAGTTTTGCACCAGACTTATGAACCGACACCTCGGGCACAAACTGCCGGATCATGGCCACGCCGGGTCGGCGGTGCAGAAACGACCGTTAATGGGCTGCCATACCCCTTAGCACGTATTAGTGTGCCCAGTGGGCAACTGATTGGTTGAGCTTGGTCAAGCCTGCTTTGCCTGCGCGACCGCACCACCGCTGCTACGCACGATGCATTCACTCCTGCTGCATTAGGTTTCCACGCTGGCAACGTCTACGCGCGCTGCACCACTACCCCCGCCACACTCGATGAGCTGAGCTGGCGTACCGGTACCGATGCCCGCGAGCTGCACGCAATCTTGCATGAGCTAGCCGCTGTCGGTCTCCTCGAAGGTACCCGTGATGGTTGGCGACGAGCTGACGAAGATCGACGTGACCAGGTTGCCGAGATACGCGGAACTGCTGGCCTGCTGACTACCCGCGCCGCAGCATACGCGACCGAGCGAGAGCTGTGGGCCTGGTGGCAAGCCGAGCTTGCCTGGATGCACCAGACGAAGGCTGAGCGCGAACAACGACCCGACCCAACTCAACTCGCGCTCTTCACTGCGCCACTCCCGCACGGCCCGAGACGGAAACGCCCCCGACGACGAGGACGAGCTGATTTCCGAGCCGCCCGAGCCGCCCTGGTGGGCACGTAGCCGCCCGATGCGCACCTGCGTGACCACCACCGCCACCACCCCGAAACGAACCCAACCCCACCCGTAGGCAACTCATCGCGCAGCGATGAGGCGGCAGCTCCTCGCGGCCCCCGACCGCGCTCACCGCACCCTCTCGCTTTGGCGACGCGTGCAATCAGATCGGGCCGCGTCATCGGCGCTCACGTCGATCACCAGTGCGCCCTGCGTAAGCGGGGATGAGCCCACCAACCCGCGCACCAGCGGCTTCACCGCGATGTCGGTGGCGCGAGACCTGCGGGAGTGGTTGCGGGGTTAGCTGCGCTGAAGCAGTAGCCCCAGGCGAAATGCCAGCCACCACATCAACGCCACACAAGCAAGCACAGCAGCTGCCCACCAGCCTATTGCCGCACGTGTCGCGCCGGAATCCTTCGCCGCTACGAGACACCCCACGGTAACCGCAATGAGTGCGAGACTCACACCAAAAGCCCAGTCAGACCACTTCTGCAGAGGTTTGAAGACGGCCATTTTTCTCCTTCATCAGTCGAATATTTGAGTGCGTTGAATTGGCACTCACCAATAGTTCGAATCTCACGGAGAAAACGGCGCTCACTCTGGTCAGGTTTGCAACTTTCCGCAAAATGCGAGTGAGAATTCCCGAGGAAATTACTCAGAGGTACGTGGTTACCGACAGAAAGAGTCTCGAGGTCATGAGCCACCACTGGCGCAGCTCACCGTTTTTGAGCGCCCCGTTAGCCACATAAACGGGCATGAGCCATACTCTCTCGAAGAGAGCATCGGCGCTACACGAGCATCTGATCCGCGGTTAAAGTCACGCCAACAGATTAAAACTCCAACCGCACCAAACACCCATCCCCGGCGTTTGCAACCGTCGCAGCACCACCGTGGTGTTCCATCACCATCTGCACAATCAGCAACATCCCTAGCTCGGTGAAGCGACCACTGCTACCGACGAATGCCGGCATATCTTGTGCACGAATTCTGAGTTGCAGGAGTCACGCGCAACCGGCAGCAGTACCCGCAGCAAGGACGAATGAGTGGAACAACGAGTCTCGAAATTCGGTAAGGTTTGCCGCAGGAATTCGCACCCAATAGAAGAGCGGGGATGCCGATGAGCACCGACAACACGCCAACTATCGACCAGTTTCGACCGGTGGTGCTGCAGGTTCTCAGCGATGGCCAAGAATACCCCCTCCAGCAAGTGTGCCAACTCGTGGCCGATCACATGGGCCTGAGCGATGAGGTTCGTGCCGAAACCGTCCCATCCGGGCAACGGCGCTACGTAAACCGTATCGCTTGGGCGTGCTCTGGATTGTTTCAGGCAGAACTGCTGACGCGCCCCAAACGCGGTCACTATCGCATCACTGATGACGGGCGCACCGTGGCCTCCCGTCGCCTAACGGAGTACAGCGAGAAAGACATGCACGAGTGGCCCTCGTGGCGGGCATACCAAGAGGAAATCGCAGCGCGGAAACACTCGACACCGAACGAGCCCGACGTCGACTATGAGGAAGGCAGCAACCCGGTTGAGTTAATGAGCTTGGCTGAACGCTCTTTCAATGCCCAGACAGAGACCACGCTTCGCAAACGCCTGCAGCAGGCCTCGCCAGAATTCTTTGAGAAGGCGGTCATCGACCTTTTGTGGGCTATGGGGTACGGCGGTACGCACGGCGAAAAACAGCACGTAGGCCGTTCGGGCGACGGCGGGATTGACGGCGTAATACGCCAAGACGCCCTCGGATTGACGAACGTTTATATCCAGGCCAAGCGTTACGCCGACACAAACAAGGTCGGCGACCCAGAAATCCGCAACTTCATTGGCTCCCTCGACGCACAGGGAGCCAATCTCGGGGTGTTTTTCACAACCTCCTCATTCCTGCCTAGCGCTGTACGCACGGCGGATCGTTACCGTCACGGCCGAATCATCCTCATTGACGGCATCAAGCTGACCAACTTGATGCTCACCTACGGTGTCGCCGTCCATATGGCGCAAAGCTACACGCTGTACGAAATCGACGATGACTTCTTCGAAGACGATGTTGTTTAGCACCAGCGGCTTCACCGCGATGTCGGTGGCGCACGACCTGCGGGAGTGGTTGCGGGGTTAGGGTTTGCCCCGGCCAGCGTCACCCAACACCAGCATCAAACCCCACCGGCATCAAACCCCACCTAAAACCCCAACCGCACCAAACACCCATCCCCGGCGTTTTCTACCGTCACGGCACCGCCGTGCAGCTCCATCACCATCTGCACAATCGGCAGGCCGAGTCCGGTGCCCGCGAGCGCACCCGGGGTGCGCGCCGCATCCCCTCGCCAACCGGTATCAAACACTCGCGCCAATTCCTCATCACGCAACCCACCACAGCCATCACGCACCTCAACCACGGCGCGACCATCCGCCACAAACGCACGCGCCCGCACCGTCGTCCCCGGTTTCGTGTACGCGATCGCGTTCACCAGCACATTTTGTAGGGCCCGCGAAATCAAACCCGCATCCCCCACAACCTCAACGGCACCGTCAACACTGCCCGTCACCCGCACATCCCGCTGCTTGGCGAGCGGCGCGAGATGCGCAACCAAATCCGACAGCGCATCCCCCACCGAAACCGGTTCGGCCACCGACTCTGCCGACCCGCTACTCAACCGGGTGAGCGCCAACAAATCATCCACAATTCCAGACGTGCGCTGCGCCTCAGCCGCAATCGCCCGGTAATACTCCTGCGGGTCGGCCACGATCCCGTCTTCCAGCGCCTCGGCCATCGCCCGAATCCCCGCAAGCGGCGTGCGCAAATCATGCGACATTCCCGCCATCAGCTCACGACGCCCCCGCTCCAGCTCACGCGCCGAACGCTCCCGCTCAAGCGCACTCGCCGACTCGGCCGCCCGCCGCTGCGTGCTCATCGAAATCACCACACCCACCGCGAGCGCAACCGGCGCCGTCGCCAACAGCATCACCATCGGCACCTGCGCGTCGACCAGCATCTGGTCGACACCCACCAGCATCCCCGCCGCAACGGCCAGCAGCACCGTAATCGGCCCCAGCACCGCCGCCCAGCGCAGCGACCGCCGCGCCACCGCAATCGTCACGAGCATCCCCAAAATGCCCACCGCAATCGTCGCGCCAACCGCCCACAGCACCGGCTCGATCATGCGCGCGCCTCCCAGCGATACCCGCGCCCCCACACGGTCACCAGCCGCGTCGGATGCGCCGGGTCGGCCTCAAGCTTCCCCCGCAGCCGCCGCACATGCACGGTCACCGTCGAAGCATCCCCAATCTGCCAACCCCACACTGCAGCCAGCAGATCATCACGCGAGAGCACCTGGTTTGGATGCGCCAAAAAATACGCCAGCAAATCAAATTCGCGCAGCGTCAAATCCAGCTCGCGCCCGCCACGAAACGCTTTTCGAGCCACCGGGTCAATCGTCAAATCACCATCCTGCAGCACTTCACGTTCGACCGCGCGCCCAGTGCCACGCCGCAAAATCGCCTCGATGCGCAACACCAGCTCGCGCGGGCTGAACGGCTTGGTCAAATAGTCATCAGCACCCAGTTCAAGCCCCAGGATGCGGTCTGATTCGCCATCCTTCGCCGTCAAAATAATCACCGGAATATCGAGCTCAGCCGCGCGCATCCGGCGCAGCACCTCAAGCCCATCCATGCCCGGCATCATCAAATCGAGCACCACCAGGTCGATACCACCCGCGAGCACCCGCTCAAGCACACCCGGACCATCCCCACGCACCACCGACTCATGTCCGGCGGCGGCAAGATAATCCGCGACGACGGCACGCACAGTGGTGTCATCATCGGCGACGAGGATGCGAGACACCCCCAGATCATACGCATCACCCGAAGGTGAACGCATTTGCCGTCACACCCTTCGGAAAAGTCAGTGTCACCAGCAGACCCTGCTCCGACTGCTCAAACTTCACTAGCCGGTATAGTCGCGCATCCGACACCTTGGCCACACCGTCCATCACATCGGCACCGCCGGGCGGCCTGCGGCCCTCAACCTCAACCCGCACCTCGGCCCCACCATCGGCCTGCATCACCAAAAACATTTGCTGGCCAGTAAATCGGTACGACAGAGTGGCGCCATCACTGAGCGCGGTGATCGACTCACCCTCAACCCGCCACTTACCGCCGAGCGTCCACTGCGACACCCCAATGTTCTCGGGTGCGGCAGCGGTGAACTCGCGCTCCCCGGTTTCGTAGCGCCCCGAACCAATAAACCCGCTGGCTCGCGAAGCACCGAGATAGGTTTCGGGTGAGCGCTGCCGGGCGCCCTGTTCGCCGGCAACCGCGTCGGCGCGGTCACCTTGCGCGCCCACGAGTTCACGGATGCGTTGCTCGGCCTCATCGTAGCCACCCTCGCCAAAGTGCGACCACACAATGTTGCCGTCCTGGTCAATCAGGTATTTCGCCGGCCAATACCGGTTCTGGTAGGCGTTCCAGGTGGCGAAATCATTGTCGAGCGCCACCGGATATTTAATATCGGCGTCACGAACCGCTTTTTCAACGTTCTCGGGCACCCGCTCAAAAGCGAACTCGGGCGCGTGCACACCAATAATTTCAAACCCATCATCGTGATAGCGGTCATACCACGAGTTCAAATAGGGCTGGGTGCGGATGCAATTAATGCAGCTGTAGGTCCAAAAATCAACCAACACCACCTGCCCGCGCAACTGCTTGAGCGTCACCGGATCCGAATTAATCCACTCACTAATACCGGTGAGTTCAGGAGCCGCAACCGGCTGACCATCTGTGGCCTGCCGCGACTCGGCTTCGGGAAGCAGCGCCTCTTCAACAGCGGTGAGTCCGGGGACACGCTCGGCGATCCACGCCTGCGCCTGCCGGTCAACGCCGGTGCTCACCGCAAGCCCCACGATGATGAACATCACGGCAACTACACGCTGGAACCAGCCGCGCGGATTCGCCGCCCACCCGAGCTTTTTCACCAGTTCGCGGCCCAGCAGCGAGATCGCCAGCAGCATCGCCGCCATCCCGATGCAATAGGCAGCCAAATATACGGATGCAGCCAGCGGCTGTGCTGGCAGCACCGTTGCAATCACCCAAGCATAGGTGGGGCTGCAACTTGAAAACACCGGGCCGAGCGCGGCACCGATCAATAGCGGACCGGCCACGCCCTCATGGTCACCCGCTTTATCGAGCAGTTTGTTTGAACGTTCACCCAGCCGCAGTCGACTTTCGATCCACGACCAGGCTCCGGGAAACAGCATGCTGCAACCAAGTGCGATCACCAACACACCGGATGCGATCGACCACACGCGCGGGTCGATACCAATGAATGCGGTGGTGGTTTTGAGCAGCAGCGTAAACAGCAGCAGCGAAACAACAAGCCCGGCGGCGATGAGATACGGCCGGCGCTTTGACTCGGTCGCACTCACGCTGCCGCCGACGATCACGGGCAGAAATGGGAGCACACAGGGTGCGAGCACCGAGAGCGCGCCGGCGAGCAGCGAGAGTACGGCAATAAACATGAGAATAGAAATGAACTACACGAAACGGATCAGAACTAGTTACCGGCGTCTTCGGTCATCATCGAATCGTGATCGTGCGACATCGAATCGTCGGTCATCATGCCGTCTTCCTTCGACATCGAATCTTCAGTCATCATCGAGTCTTCGGTCATCATGCCGTCTTCGGTTTTGGGTGCCATTTTGTCTTCGGCACTGTCACCACCACATCCGGTGAGCAGCAGGGCAGCGGTAGCGGCGGTTGACAGGGCCAGGAGCATTTTTTTCTTCATGCTCCTAGCCTGGCCGGCGAATAATTATCGGCGACAGCGAAAATTCTTACGAAAGTGTGACGGCACTACTCGAGTGCGTCACCGTGCAGATGCAGCGCCGTCACCAGGCGGTCGACGGCGAGTCGAGCTTCACGGTCTACCGGTGTGTCCAGATCACACGCAAACACTGCAAACACGAGGTTGCGCTGACCCCGAGTTGTCACGATGCCGGCGAGGGAATGCACCGAGTTAATAAATCCCGTTTTCGCGCGCACCGAGTTACCAACCACGCGGTTCGCCCCGGTAAACCGCGCCGGCGACATGGTCTGGCTCGAGACCGTCAACAGCGGCACCAGCGACGCAAACGGTTCTTCACCGAGATAGCCGCGCCGCAGCAGTTCGGCCACAAAACGCGGGGTCAACCGGTTATCCTCGCTCAGCCCCGAGCCGTCCACGAATTCGCAACCGGATGCATCCAGACCAAGATCTGCAACCGCGGCCCGTATCTCGCGCTGCAACGAGTCCCACGAGGCATCGCCACCGCGCGCAATTGCCACCAACCGCACGAGCGCTTCCGCGAGCGCGTTGTCGGAGCTGCGCAGCATTTCACGCACCAGCTCGGTCATCGGCGCCGACTGGACCCGGGCCACTTCGTCTCCCGCACCTTCCGGAGCACTCCCCCGGGCAATATCCACATCCCCCAGCAGCGCGCCAAGCCCTGCCGCCACCCGCCCCACGGGGTTTTCGCTGCGCGCGCTGTCATCCATGAGCGGATCATCACGGTCACCGTCCACCTGTAGCGCGCCAATAAAGGGGATGTAGTTTTCGGGCGATCGGCCCGCCGGGTCCCATGTGGGGTGCCACTGGGATGCGGCAAATAGCTCATCGTCAAGCAGCAACCGTTTGAGCCCGGGCATATTCGTGCGCAGCTGATCGGCCAATGCATCCAAATGGGCCGGATGCGGATAAAACGTTGGCTCACCCGTTGCGGTGCGCGAGAGCGTCACATCACCGCCACCGATCAGTACCGCCTCAGTATCGCCGGCGCGCACCACGCGAGTGGGGATGCGGTGGTCGGCACCCAGATTCGCCAGCGCGAGGGTGCCGGTAACCGTTTTCATTACGCTCGCCGACGGGCTCGGCTCATCTGGCGACCGCTCCAGCAAGGGCGCGCCGCTGTCACCGTCAAGCACCAGATAGCGCACATCGCGCAGCGCGGCATCGTTTGCGGCCGCTGCAATCGCAGCGCGCGCATCCGCCGCCGAAACCGATGCCGAGACCGATGCCACCGCCGGCACCGCCGCGGCACGAGCCGCCGAGCGTTTCGGTCGCGGATCCTGCCAGCCAATCGCCTCACCGATCAGCTGGCCCACCTCGGCCATCGTTTCAAGCACCGGTCCGCGGGCATCCGCGCCCGCATCCCACTCGGCGAGCACCGCATAAGCCACACGTCTGCTTCGTCCCATCGCCACACCCACATCGGCTCGCACGGTCGAGATGGTGCCGGTTTTGTTCCACAGCCAAACGCCGCCGTCGAAACAATCGTGGTCGAGGCCATCGAAATCAAACACCGACGCCACCATCGACATATCGGCACTGGCACCGAGCCACTTGCGGAAAATATCGCCGCTGCCTGGCGAAAGATCCCGGTCGAGCTGCAGGCGCGACACAAAATCAACCATTTCGCTCGCGTTCGCCTCCGACAGCCGCGACGGGTGGCCGGGCGGAATTGGCCAGCGAATCGCGTCGTTCAGGCGGGAATGCTGATAGCCAAGTTCGCGGGCGTGCTCACGCACCGCGTCGATCCCCACCACGCGCAGCAGCGCGTTCGTGGCGTCGTTATCGCTCACCGCACCCACGAGCGCCGCCAGATCATAGATCGACAGCGCATCCTGTTGCAGTTTTTGCCACAGCCCCGAGCCGCCAATCACATCGCTCGGCAGGCGCGTCACCAGCTCGTCCAGCGACCGCGTGCCGGCATCCACCTCAGTCAGGATGCGGTGCAGCAAAAAAAGCTTGCCGATGCTGGCGGTGCTGAGCACCCGTTCGGGACTGTGCTGCAACAGCACCTGCTCGCTGTCGATATCGCGCACCAGCACCGACCAGCGGCAACCATCATCGGTGGGGAAATCAATCACTGGGGTTTTCTCCGGGGTCGTCACGGTCAAGATCGGTCACATAGTGGCGAATTTGCTCACCAATTTCGCGCATCACATCCAGCGCCAGCGCGCGCTGATCGGGCAGCTCTTCGGGCCAGTTGGCGGCCACCGCGTAGGCCACCGAACGTTTCGGCCCCCGCAACACACCAACATCGATGCGCGCCTCGGCGATCGTGCCGGTTTTGTGGCGCAGCACCATCGATTGATATTCGGGGTCAACATGCGCGAGCGGGTCGAGCAGCAGCGCATCGGCAACCATCGAGGTGTCAGCGCCCGATGCGAGCCAGTCGAGCACCTGCCTCGAAATTTCTGGCGACAGCACCTCGCCAAGGGCGAGCCGCCGCATCACATCCGCAAGTTCTGCAGCGGTGCCATATGAAGGGGTCCAGGGATGCTCGAGGCCACGATCATCGCGGATGTAGTCGAGCTGCGCGGTCTGGGTATAGCCGAGCTCCTCGGCGATCGCCCGCACCCGCTCGAGCCCGCACACATCGATGAGCGCGTTCGTCGCCAGGTTGTCGCTCATCGTGCCCACCAGCAGCGCCGCATCCGCAACGGCAATCGAGGGATTCGTGAACCGGTAGGCAAGGCCCGAGTCGGCAACATAGAGCGTTTTTGACAGGTCGATCAGTGCATCCGCAGCCACCGCACCGTCGCTGATCTGCCGCGCGAGTTCAATGAGCACAAACACCTTGCCGACGCTGGCGGTTTTGCTCACCCGGTGCGGTTCGTGCTCGGCAAGCACCTCCCCCTCGAGGGTGGTGATACGGATGCCCCACTCGATCGGCTCTGGAAGCTGCGGTAATACGATGCTCATTGCTGCGGTTCTGGCTTCACATCACCGATGCTCGGGGCTGCCGCCAACAGTGTCTTTGTGTAGCTGTGCTGCGGGTTCAGCAGCACTGCCTCGGTGGGGCCATACTCGACGAGCTGACCGCGGTGCATCACAGCCACCGAATCGGCAATATTCCACGCCAGCCCAAGATCGTGGGTGATCACCAGCGCCGCGAGCCCCAGCTGCCGGCGCAGTGAAAGCAGCAGGCCGAGGATTTCGCCGCGCACCGATGCATCCAGCGACGCCACCGGCTCATCGGCAATCAGCAGCTCGGGTTGTAGGGCGAGCGCACCGGCGATCACCACGCGCTGGCGCTGGCCACCCGAAAGCTCCTGCGGAATCGCACCGAAGAAGTCTTCGGGCGGAGTGAGCTCGGCCTCGATCAGACTCTGGCGCACCCGCTGCTCTTCATCACCGTCGTATCGCTGCACTCGCAATCCCTCGGCAACCGACTCATAGACGGTCAACTTCGGGTTGAGCGCCGCCGACGGGTCTTGAAACACCAGCTGCACGCGCTTGTGAAACTCGCGCAGCTGCGCTGGCTTTGTGGGAATCGGGGTGCCATCAAACAGGATTTCTGCGCCCGGATCGGGTTCTTGCAGACCGATCAGAGTGTTGGCCAGGGTGGTTTTACCCGAGCCCGACTGCCCCACCAGCGCCACGATCTCACCGCGTCGAATCTGCAGGTCAACCTCGCGGATGGCCGGCACTTTTCGGCCGCCGGTGCGGTAGGTGACGCTCACCCGGCGCGCATCCAACAGCACCGGTGCATCGTCGGGAACCCCCGCCCGATCCTGCGCATCCTCGTCGCTGCGCTCGTGGCGACTCACCGGCCGCATCCGCGAAGCCGGGTCGCCGATAGTGGGGAATGCGTGCGCGAGCTTCTGCGTGTAGGGCGCGCGGGGAGCGTGGCAAATCTGCCCCGCCGGGCCCACCTCGATGAGTTCGCCATTGCGCATCACCGCGATGCGATCACACGCGGTGGCCAACACCGACAGGTCATGGCTGATCATCACCAGCGAAATTCCGCGCTCCACCACGAGCTGCGAAATCATCGTCAAGATTTGCTCCTGCACGATCACGTCGAGCGCGGTGGTGGGCTCATCAGCAATGATGATCTCGGGATTACAGGCGAGGGCCATCGCGATCATCACGCGCTGGCGCTGCCCACCCGAAAGCTCGTGCGGATACACGTTCGCTTTTTCGGCCGGCAAATCAACGTTGCCGAGCAGCTCGACAACACGCTCCTTGCGCGCCGCCTCGGTTTTCCACTCGTCGGTCACGTGCAGCTCGAGCGCCTCAATAATTTGCTGACCCACCGTGCGCACCGGGTTGAGCGAGTGCATCGCCCCCTGAAAAATGATCGACGCCGAAGTCCAGCGCACCGCGCGCAACTCACCGAAACTCAGCTCGGCCACATCGGTGTTATCAAGCAGCACCCGGCCGGTGAGTTTCGACGATTTTGGCAGCAGCCGCAACACGCTCATCACCAGCGTCGACTTACCCGAACCCGACTCGCCCGCAATACCGAGCGTCGAACCCGCCGGCACGTCGAGGCTGACGTTTTTAACCGCGTGTACCTCACCACGATCATTCCGGCCCGAGGTGCGGTAGATGATCGATACATCCTCAAATTTCAGATCGGCCATTATCGCTTCCTCAGAGTCGGGTTCAGAATGTTTTCAACCGCGCGGCCAATGAGGGTGAAGGCGAGCACCACAAACAAAATCGCCAGACCCGGGATGAGGATGTACCACCAATAACCGTTCGAGGCACTGGAAGCATCCGTCGCGTTTTTCAGCACGGTGCCCCACGACTGCGTGAGCGGATCACCGAGCCCCAAGAACGCGAGCGTCGACTCGGCGATGATCGCCGAACCAACCATCAGCGTCGTATTTGCCAGCACCAGCGGCATCACGCCCGGCAACACGTGCTTAGTCAGCAGATGCCAGTGCCCGGCACCCAGCACCCGCGAACGCCGGATATAGTCGCGCGACTCAACGGTGAGGGTTTGGGCCCGCACCACGCGCGCCGTACCCGCCCACGAGGTGAGCCCGATCGCAATGATGATGGTGAGGGTGCCGCGCTCGAGCACACTCGACAGCACGATGGCCAGAATCAGCGACGGCAGCACCAGAAAGAAGTCGATGACGCGCATCAGCAGGCCACCCACCCAGCCGGTGAAATGCCCGGCCGCCATACCCACGATGGTGCCGATGACCATCGACATTCCGGTGGCGGCAAGACCCACCAGCAGTGACGATTGAGCACCCCACACCATGCGCACCCACAGCTCACGGCCCTGGTTGTCAGTGCCGAACAGGTGCTCAGCCGATGGTGGAGCGAATCGATCCGGGTCACCGATTTTGGTGACATCGAGCATCCAGGATGGGGCGATCACCGGCGCGAGAATCGCGATGATGCCCACCACGACCAGGAAGATGAGCCCCACCATCCCGGCCCGATAGGTGGCGAAGTCACTGCAAAACTGCCGGAATGCTTTCCAGCGACGGGCACGAGCAAACTGTGCCGGTGTGCGTGTGGCAGTCGCGGTGGTCATGCGCGCCTCACTCTCGGGTCGAGCTGGCGATAGGCGAGATCGGCCAGCAGGTTCATGACGATGATGATGGTTGAGAACACGACGAAGCTGCCCTGCAAGAGCGGCAGATCGGGGCCCTTAATCGCCTCGAAGGTGAGTTTGCCGAGGCCCGGCCACGAAAACACCGTTTCGACGGTGACGGCACCGGCGATCAGGCCACCGATATGCATAAACACGAGCGTCACCGTTGGCAGCAGCGCGTTCGGCACCGCGTGACGTTCGCGCACGAGGTCTTCGCGAAGCCCCTTAGCGCGCGCGGTGGTGAGATAGTCGGCGTGCATTTCTTCGATGAGCGATGAGCGCATCACCATCAAATACTGCGCAAACACCACCGCCACCATCGTGATCACCGGTAGTACGAGGTGTGCCACCACATCCCCAACCGCTCCGAGCGGATCGGTTGGCGCATTAGCCGAGCGCATCCCGCCGGTGGGGAACCAGTGGAGGGTGCCGCCGAAAAACATCAGCAGCAGCAGACCCAACCAGAAGGTGGGCACCGACCAGAACACGAGCGATACGCCGCTGGCGATGCGGTCGAACAGCTTCCCGTGTCGCCACGCAGCCCGCTGCCCGAGCCAGAGGCCGAGCGTGATGGCGACGATGGCGGCGGTGCCGGTCAACAGGATGGTGGGCCAGAAAAACTCACCGATGAGTTCAGCAACGGAGCGCTTATACACATAGCTCTCACCGAAGTTCAGGGTGAAAACATCACCGATGAACTTGATGAACTGTTCCCATAGCGGCTTGTCGAGCCCGTATTGGGCGCGCAGGCTCGCAATTTGTTCGGGGCTCATCGGCCGTTCCCGGGCGATCTTGGCGACTGGATCGCCCGGGAGCAGTTTGAACGCGAAGAACCCGAGCAGCACAACCATCACCAGGCTGATCGCCGCACCGCCGAGCTTGGTCGCCAAATAGCGCCAGAACGACGAGTCGCGCTGCGGTTCCTCCGCGTCGGCGGAGGTTTGGATCGCGGATGTTGACGGTGGTACTGAGTTCGTCATGGTCTTGCGCTATTCGATATCGGCCGACTTCTTGCGACGGTTCGCGGCCACACCGACACCGATGGCACCGGCAACCACGACCACGCCGAGAATCACCCACAGACCGGTCTGCGAGCTACCGGCGCCGCCGCCCTCGCCCACCGACTTCACGGTTCGGAAGCCCCAGTAACCCGACTGGTTAGCGATGATGCCGTTTTCGGTGGGCATCTTCGAAAAACCTTCAAAGCGGTCGGAGCGGTAGGCCTCGAGCTGGTTCGGGTAGTAGAGCACCACGCTGACGCTGTCTTCGTAGTTCATCGCCAGCATCTCGTGCACCAGTTCGATGCGCTTCGCCTCGTCGAGCTCAACCTGCTGCTGTGCGTAGAGCTTGTCGAACTCGGGGTTACAGTAGCCGTCCTGGCTCGTACCGCCGCTGCCATCAGGCTTGGTTGGCAGCTGGCCGCAGGTGTTGATACCCAGCTGATAGTCGGGGTCGGGGCCCAGCGACCAGCCCGAGAAGTACATGTCGTAGTTCGCGGCGTTCGCCTCGGTGCTCAGCGTGTCACCGTCGGTTGAGACCACCTTCACGTCGATCCCCACATCACCCAACCAGGGCTTGATGTATTCCGAAAGCGCCTGCTCGGTTGATGAGCTGCCGTCGATCTGCAGCCGGAGGCTGAGCTTCTTGCCGTCCTTTTCGCGCACTCCGTCGCTGCCGAGCGTCCAGCCGGCTTCGTCGAGCTTTTTCTTGGCGGCTTCGGGATCAAAGTCGACCAGCACCGGATCGTCTTCGGGCAGCATCCATTTTTCGTAGGATGCGGGCACAAAGCTCGTCGCCGGGGTCGCCTGCTCTTCCATCACGTTTTTAATGAGCGCGTCGGTGTCGATGGCGAGGCGAATGGCCTGCCGCACCGCGACATCGTGCAATGCCGGGTTGCCATTACCGTAGGGTTCGCCGCTGCGGGTCTTAAAGCCGGGGTTGAGGGCGAGCGAGCTATAGCGGCGGCCGACGCCCGAGTTGAGGGTGATTCCCTCCTCGTTCTCAAGCGCCCGGAACTGCGTTGGCGTCAGGCCCGAGATGAAGTCGATCTCGCCAGCGCGCAGCGCCTGAATCGAGGCGTCGGGGTCGGTGTAGTAGACGTACTGAATCCGGTCGAGCTCGGGCTTCCCATCCCAGAAATTCGGGTTGGCTTCGAGCACATACGACTGGTTGGCCGAATATGACTTGAGGATGAACGGCCCCGAACCGACCACATCCTTGTCATTGGCAAACTTGCCCGGGTCGTCAATCTTCGACCAGATGTGTTCGGGAACCACCGGAATTTCGGTGCCAGGCACGGCGGCCTGGGGCTGTTTCAGGTTGATGACGAGCGTATGGTCGTCGGGAGCCTCAACCGACTCAAAATTCGCGACCAGACTACCGTTTGCGGTGGCCATGACCTCATCGGTCATCATCTGCTCATAGGTCCACTTGACGTCTTCGCTGGTGATGGGCTCGTCATCCGACCACTTCATACCCTCACGGATGGTGTACACCCACTTGGCGCCACCCTCTTCCGATTCCCAGCTCTCGGCCAGCCCTCCGATGGGCGAGCCGTCTTCCTGCGAATACTGCACGAGGTTTTCGTAGATGTAGCGCAGCGAGTTGGTGGGGGTGAGGTAGATCGAAGTGAAGGGGTTGAATGAGTCGACAAAACCCGAGGTCGCAATGCGCATGGTCGAGGGGTCGGCCGGCGCGACGCTTTCAGCGGTTTCGGTCGCGAGCGCCAGGCTCGCCGGGGCTGAAGCAAGCCCCACCGCTGCGGCAATTGCGATGGCAGTCGTTCGGAAAAATGGCCTTCTGGATGCGGTTCGCATGGTGGGTCCTTCCACTCAAGTGGCTCCATTGCCACTCGATTGGGAAAGATTATGGCCACTCAACCGCGCTTGGTCAAGTGATATGTTTCACATCTTGCGAAATCGGAACGCATTTTTCGTGTCGCCAATGCCGGAATTCCCTACGGCTGAGCGGCAAATACGACACTCGCCGTCAGCTTGCACATGATGATCCCGCATAGATGCGTGACAAATAACCAACACCGAACAGCGCGCGCTGAAATCGCTCAACTTTTGCGCGCATCCACCAGGGATATCAGCAAAACTGTTCGCAATTCCTCAGCTTAGGAAACGTATCTTTTGCTTGCATCCCTCAGAACCCCCGATTATGCTCACCAACAACCTCAAATCGAGGCCGGCATAGGAGCCGGATACCGGAAACGGATACGTCACAGAAAAATCCAACGGGAGGAATCCCGATGACCGACACCGAACAGCGTAGTTCGACTCGGGAACGATACGACCGACGAGTGCCGCAAAACCTCAGCGCGGCCACTCTTGAAGAACGCATTATTGCCAGCGATACGCGGGCACTCACCCACACCTACGAACAGATCGCCGCCACCGAGTCAGCGCGTCAAGCAGCCGCGCTGGCACTCAAATCGCGCCGCCGATTTATCGCCGGCGAGGGCACGAGCTCTGCTTTCGCGCTGCTGCTTGCCACCGAACTTTCCGCCACGCTGTCGAATATTCACCTCATCGGATCCCACGCACTCTCACCACTGGTGGCGCTCACCGACGTGCGATCGACCGACGTGCTGGTGCTCTTTTCAATGCGGCCCTACCGCTCGATGATGCTGCGGTTGGCCCGCGAATTCCATCGCAGCGGCGGCAAAGTCGTAATCGTCACCGATAGCGCGGATGCACCGGCCGCCAAATATGCCGACCGGCTCGTGGTCGCCGACACCGGTGCATCCCCATTCATCGACTCACCCACCCCGATCGCCGCGGTCACGCACCTATTGGGCACACTCATCTCGGCAAGCGCCAAGGGTGCCCGGCGCCGCCTGAACGAGCGCGATCGCATCGCCAAACTGCTCGAACTTTACGAACCCGACAACGAGCCCGCAGCTAGCGATTCATCAGACGACCAAACAACCAAATAATTCCGCAATGGCGCGGACGCCAAGAGGGAGACGGAATGACCACGTACCCGGTTTTTGACGGCCACAACGACTTCGCATGGGAGGTGCGCAAACAGTTCGGCTACGCCACCGAGCATCTCGGCGGCAGTATTCCCACCACCCAAACCGATTTTGAACGCATCCGTGCCGGAGGACTTGCGGCACAGTACTGGTCGGTGTGGGTGAATCCCGACAAAATTCACGGGGCAGACCAGGTGACCGCCACCCTCGAACAGATTGATTTCATCCACCGGCTCATCGCCGCGTACCCCAACGAACTCGGCGCCGCACGCACCGCAGCCGAAGCACGCGAGGTGATGGCCTCGGGCCGGGTGGCCTCGCTCATTGGTGTCGAGGGTGGGGCGCAGATCGGCGGATCGCTCGCCGTGCTGCGCAACTACGCTCGGCTCGGCGCCCGCTATATGACCCTCACCTGGTCGCGCACCATCGACTGGGCCGACTCGGCCACCGACGAGGCGCTCCACGGTGGACTCACCGACTTTGGCCGCGATGTGGTGCGCGAAATGAACCGCATCGGGATGCTCGTTGATCTTTCGCATGTGGCACCGTCAACCATGCGGGATGCGCTCGAAGTCGCCTCCCGGCCGCCGATCGTGACCCACTCGGGGGCACTCAGTCTCTGCTCGCATCCGCGAAATGTGCCCGATGATGTGATCCGCGAAATCGGTGCGCGCGACGGTGTGCTCATGGTCGCATTTGTGCCGTCATTCCTCAGACAAGAGCGCCGCGACTGGGATGTCAACGGCGGCGGGGGCGAGGCACCGGCGGTGACGGTGCGGGATGTGGCCGACCACATCGAATACTTCCGCGATTTTGCCGGTGTGCACGCGGTGGGAATTGGCGCCGACTATGACGGCTCGGATGAAATGCCCGAGGGTCTCGAGGATGTTGGCTGCTACCAGGCGCTGTTTGCCGAACTTGCATCCCGCGGATGGAGCGACGCCGACCTGCGAGCGCTCGGCACTGAAAACGCGCTGCGAGTGCTCGAAGCCTCGGATGACGACTACACGCGGTTCATGGCGGGCGAAGCGGGCGAACCGATCGGTCGCACCGCGGCACTCATCGGCTCGGTTGAGGAGGAATAGCCGTGAGCAAAGTATTGATGGTGATTAATTCCACCGAATCGGGGCCGCGCCGGGCCGGCGAATGGCTGCGCGAAGCGGGCATCGAAACGGTCGATGTGGTGGCTGAAACCACTCCCCTGCCCGAAAACCTCGACGGCTTCGACGGCCTGGTGATGCTCGGCGGCGGACTGCTGCCCTACGAAGACGAAAATGCCCCGTGGCTCGCCACCGAGCGGGAACTCGCCCGGCAAGCGATCGACGCCGACCTACCCACGCTCGGCATCTGCCTCGGCGGGCAGCTGCTCGCACATGTTGGCGGCGGCGAAGTGCGCGGCGAATACGGCACCCCAGAAAGCGGTGCGGTGCTCATCACCACCACCGCAGCCGGCCGCAACGACCCGGTGCTCGGAGTGCTGGGTGAGGGCGCGCACATGATCGAAAACCACGTCGACCAAATCACTCAGCTACCGGCGGATGCGGTGCTATTGGGCCGGTCGACAGACGTTGAAAACCAGGCCTTCCGCATCGGCAAGCGAGTGTGGGGGCTGCAATTTCATCCCGAGGTGAACGCCGAACGAATCGCCCAGTGGGACGAGTCGGCGCTCGGTAAAAAAGGTTTCGACCGCGGAAAACTGGTCGCCAAGGCGCGCGCGGTCGACGGTGAAAACACGCGCGCATCGAAGGCGCTGATTGACGCGTTCGCCGAGCAGGTGACGCAATACGCAAAGGGGCAGCGATGAAAAAACAACACGTTGTGGTGGCCGGTGGTGGCCTGATCGGACTGTGCACCGCCTATTGGCTGCTGCGCGACGGACACCGGGTAACCATCGTTGAACGCACCAAGCTGGGTGCCGGCGCCGCAACCGGTAATGCCGGCGAACTCACCCCGCAAATGGTGGCGCCGCTGGCCTCGAGCAACACCGCGCGCGACATCATCCACGGAGTGTTCGCACACCGTCACTATTTGTCGATCGCACCGCTTCGCCTGCCGCAGCTGGCGCGTTTCGGAATGGGATTTCTCACCGCATCCGCCGGGCCGTTGCGGGCACGCGGCGATGCGGCACTGGCGCAGTTCACACCGCACCTGCTCGCATCCCTCGACCGGATGGCGGCCGATGGCATCGACACCTCGGGCGGGAGCACCGGATTTCTCATGACCGCCGAAAGCGAACCGACAATGCTCGCGGCGCACGCGGCCTACGCCGAGCGAGCCCGCCGTGGCTGGGGCGATCCGCCCGAAGACCCCATGTCGGGCCGTGAGCTGCACGAGGCGGAGCCAACGCTCACCGAACGCACTCAGTTCGGCTTCATGCTGCCGGGAGAAGTGTCGATCGACCCGGTGAAATTCGTGGCCAGCCTGATCGAACGCATCACCGAGCTCGGCGCGGAGGTGCGGCTCGGGCTCACCGTGCAGCGGCTCGGTGATGGTGCGAGCGTCGTGTGCGTCGACGAGGATGCGCGGCAGGTCACCGTGTCGGGCGACCGGGTGGTGCTGGCCACCGGCGCCTGGACCTCACAGGTGCTGCGACGCTCACGCATCCCGCACATCCCCGTGGTGCCCGGCAAGGGATACTCGTTCACGGTGCCGGTCAAGACCATGCCGCGCACGCTCGTGCACTCGATGGACCGCCACTGCGTGGTGATTCCGATGAGTGGCCGGCTGCGGGTGGTGGGCATCATGTCGTTTGATGGAGAGCCCGAGCGCTTCCACAGTGATCGCATCGAAGTGCTGCGCGGTTTTGCCGAGGGGCTCATCGAGGGTGCCGACTGGGATGGCCGCACCGATGAGTGGATGGGGCCGCGCCCGATGACCGCCGACGGGCTACCGCTGATCGGGCCGGCGACACCGAGCGGTGAGGTGCTCGTCGCATCCGGTCACAATATGCACGGGCTGTCGCTGGGGCCGATCACCGGGCAGATCATGGCCGACCTGATTGCCGGCAGGCAGCCGGGTGTGGCGAACTGGCCGTTCGATCTGCGGCCGTTCGCGGTGCGCCGCTCGGCGTTGAGCTAGGCGGCGGCCGCGGGCCTTTTTGCACGAAAGGGCACCGCTAGCGTGGTCGGCTGGCGGTGCCAGGTCGGCGCCCGAAAGCTAGGCGGTGGTCGGCTTCACGTCGAGCACCACATCGAACTCGAGCAGCGTTGCCCCGCTCGCGACCGGCTTGCCGTGCGAGCCGGCGTGCGCGGCACGCGCCGATCCATCGCGCCAGGCGACGTACGACTCCTCGTCATCCCAGTGCGTCACCACGAAGTAGCGGTCTTCGTTGGCGGTGGGGCGCAGCAGCTGAAAGCCACGGAATCCCGGGGTGCCGTCGATCGAACCGGCGCGGGCGTTAAACCGCCGCTCGAGCTCTTCGCCCTGACCCTCGGGAACGGAAATTGCGTTGATTTTCACGATTGCCATGCCCGCAGCCTAAGCCGCACCGCTGCAAAAGTGCTGACGCAGCGCATCCCGAACTAACCGACCACCTCGATCGCGGTGGTGTCTTGCCGCCTGCGCCAACGACGCACCAAATACACCACCGCCAGGCACACCAACCCGCCAATGAGTGTTTCGCGAGCGCGCGCCACAAACAGCACCTCGTAGTTGCTGGGCGCACCCAAACTCGTTGCCCCAATGGCGAGCGGCGTGATGAACGCCAGCGCGAATCCGTAGTGCTGCCCCACCACCAGCTCGGTGGCAAACGTGCAAAGCAAGAGCACGGCGATGACATAAATCGGATGCGGTTCGCCGCCATACAGCGCGGCCGCCAGCCCCACACCCACCAGCGTTCCCACCACGCGGTGCGAGATACGTTCAAACCCAAACAGGTGCGAGGGCGCCGAAAAAATCGCGGTGACGGTCACCACCGCCCAATAGTGGTGCGTTGCCACGTCGAGCGTCGCGGCAATCACCGCCGCCGCCCACGCCGCGAGCAGGGTGACCAAAATCATCCAACCGTTTTCGGCAGTGATCGCCTGCCGCAGGCGGCGATGCGGCCGCCGGTTCAGCTCCGGAACCCGCTCACCCAACACCGGGATGCGGCGCAGTAACGCCCCCGACATTCCCACCGCAAACGAAAACGCAACCACGCTCGCGGCAACCAGCACCGCATCCCAAAATATGGCCGGATCGGTCGGTCGCACACTGGTGCCGAGGTACGCGAAAGTGAAAAAGATCGCACCCATCGGGATCCACTGCATGATCGCCGTGAGCAGCACGCCCGCAGTGATCACCAGGCTCAGCCCGATGCCCGCCAGCCAGGTTGGTGTGCCGGCGATCGAGGTCGCCACCCCACCGACGATGGCAGCCAGCAGCACCGCACCCGATAGCAGCAGCGTGAGCCACCGCTGCCGATAGGGCTCGTTGCGGCCATACAGCGCGGTAAACGCGGCGAAGCTCGCATAAATCGCCAGGTCGAGGCGGTCGATGCTCGCCAGCACGATAAGCGGCACACCGGTTGAGACGGCGGCGCGGGTGGCAGCTCGCCAATCGAGTCGACTGAACTCGATACCGCGAATGCCGGATGCGCCCACGCCGCCCCTCTCTGTCACCGACTGTTTGTTGTCAGTCTAGTGACAGCGGGTGTGGCGCTCAGGGAGCGAGGTAAACCTTGCGCAGCTGTTCGCTGTGCACGGTCCAGCGGGTTTGCATCCCCTCGCTCAGCTGCAGCACCGAACCGGCCCGCAACTGCACCGCGGGAAGCTGTGGTTCGAGGAACTCGACCGTCGCGTCGCCCGCAATAATCACGCAGAGCTCGTCGGCTTCGGTGTCGTGCATCACGCCGCGGCTCATCTCCCACACCCCGGTTTCGAGCCCGGCAAAATCGCCGAGTTCGGTGGCACCGGCGGTGGTGCCGTCCTGCGGATCGTGCTCGGCGGGCACGGTTTCGTGGGCAACATCGAGTGCGAGCGCGTCAATCACGACGCCTGGTTTGAGTGAAGTCATGCGGGTAACCCTAACTGTTTGGTGCGGGGCGGCTGTTTGGTGCGGGGCGCCTAGCGTCCCGAAACGAGCGAGGCGATCTTGGCGATTGGATGTGTGCGCGAACTTTCGGATGCCGACTCGAACCGGTCGGCGGCACCGTAGGCCCCGTAGATGATGCGCGTGGCGATCCAGCGCAACGGCTCGGGTTCCCAGCGCCGCACCCGGTGGTTCACCCACGGCAGCTGCACGAGATCGGTGTCGTTTCCGAGCACGAGATCGCGCAGGGTGCGGCCGGCAAGGTTCGTGGTGGCAACACCGGTGCCCACATAGCCGCCGGCGTAACCGATGCCGGTTTTGTCGTCGAACACGCAGGTGGCGGCCCAGTCGCGGGGCACGCCGAGGGTGCCCGACCACAGGTGGTCGATCTGTGCATCCGCCGCTGCCGGGAAGAACGACACGAGCAGGTTTCGCAGCGTTTCAGCGGTTTGCGACTGGGTGCGCCCATCAACGTCGGTTGCCGAATTCCAGCGATACGGCACCCCGCGGCCACCGAACGCGATGCGGTTATCGGCGGTGCGCTGCGCGTACATGTACACGTGTGCGAAGTCGCCGAGCACTTCGCCACCGTTCCAGCCCAGCTGCTGCCAGGTGGCGTCACTGAGCGGTTCGGTGGCGATCATCGACGAGTTCATCGGCAGCCAGTCGCGGTGCGATGATTTGATGCCGGCGGTGAACCCTTCGGTGGCACGCAGGATGCGTTCAGCGCGCACGGCGCCGCGGTCGGTGCGCGCGAGGCCGGGTTCGATTTCGGTGACGCGGGTGCCCTCGTAAATTTTTACGCCCATCGCTTCGACACGTTCGGCAAGCCCGCGAGCGAGCTTGGCGGGATGGATGCGGGCCGCGTGCGGCTGCCACACCCCGGCGATCGCGCGGTCGATCTTGATGCGGTTTTGGGTTTCGGCGGTGTCGAGCCACTCGACATCGGTGTGCTGCCACTCGCATTCGGCGTCGTAGTAGCTTTTGAGCCGCGCCAGCTGCGCAGCCGAGCGCGCCACATTGAGTTCGCCGCCGCGCACGAGATCGCAGTCGATTCCCTCTTCTACGGTGATTCGCTCGACTTCGGCGACCGTTTCGTTCATGGCCAGTTGGAACCGCTGCGCAGCGTCGCGGCCGTGGCTGGCGACATACTGTTCGCGGCCGCCGGTGACGCTATTGACGAGCCAGCCACCGTTGCGGCCCGATGCGCCGAAGCCCGCGAAGCGTTGCTCGAGCACCGCGATGCGCAGGCTCGGGTCGGCCTGCTTCAGGTAGTACGCCGTCCACAGGCCGGTGAACCCGGCACCCACGATGGCGACATCAACGTCGATCGGGCCGGGCAGCGCCGGCCGCGGCGCCTGCATCCCAATCTGCGTCCACCAGTGCGAGATGTTTCCGTTGATCATGTGTCAATCCTCACTGTGCACCGCACGGTTCCTAAAGCCGGTCATTCCGCCGGTCATGTTCGAGCGCTTCCGCGTCTCGCAGTTGAGGATCACCATATCCGCCGCCACCAGCTGTTTCGACCCTGACAATCGTACCGACTTCAAGTTTTCGGGAATTCTTCGAAGGGGCAATCCACTCGGAACCGTCTGGCTCGACAACCGTAATAGTTGTCGGCTTCGCATCTTCGCCACCCGCGACACCACGTGGTCGAAAATCTTCGTGCGTTTGCTCAGAGTAAAATGTCACTCGCTGCGGATGCTCGAGAATCTCGTACTCGCGCCGGAGCCCCATACCTCCGTTAAACTGCCCTCGTCCTTGGGACCCCGGAATAAATTCATTCCTCAGGACGCGGATCTGGTAGTTCGACTCGACGACTTCAGCTGGCATGACGCCCACGTTCGACATGTACGTGTCAACGCCATCGATTCCATCGCCGTCCGAGGTGGCACCCGTTCCACCACCAACAACATCAGCCATGACGGCAGGCCGCCCAGTGAATGGATTTGTACTGCCCGCGTTAAAGCAAAAGAAACTTACGGTACTACTCGCCACAGCTTGGTCTGGCCACATATCAACAAGCGCTCGAATGAGCGTGTCCGCGAAGCGCTGGCATGTGTTATGCCGGATCGAAACAGCAGCCGGAGCAATGGGGTTCAGGACGATTCCCTTTGGCGCCACGATGTCGACCGCTCTCAACAACCCATCGTTCGCTCCCAGTTCCGGCGCCACCACAGCCCGAACTCCGTACACAATCCCAGCCCGTGCACTGGCCCAGGGGACATTCATAGCTCCCGCCGTTTGCGGATCGCATCCTGACAAATCAATTTCGAGTCGCGCGCCCGTCTTCCGCACCGAAACGTGGATGCGTGTCGGCGAGCCACCCTTCCCGTCATCATCCAGGAAACCTTCGGCCTCACCACATCCGTCAGGAAGGTTTTCGAGCGCGACGCTCACGCCACGTTCAACTGAGTCGAGCATTTCACTCATGATCAGCGCAAGTTTGTCGCGGCCGTAACGTTCGACCAGCTCTAGAAAACGTTCCCCGCCGAGATGACAGGCTGCTCGTTGAGCTCGAAGATCACTCACTGTACTCATCGGATCACGAATGTTGTCAGTAATCAGAGAAATTAGATCTTCATTTTCAACTCCCGCTACCGAAAGTCGAATCGGTGGGAATACGAGCCCTTCCCCGTAGAGGTCCTCGAGCTCCGGCCCCTCGCTACCAGGGTTGACACCCCCCACATCAATGTGGTGTGCAGCGGTACCGGACCACGCAAGCAGCTCCCCTTCGTGAAAGATTGGCGTCACAATGTTGATATCGGGAAGGTGCATTGCCCCCAGATACGGATGATTACAAATGAATACATCGCCGTCCTGAATGCGTCCATGCCAGCGATCGATTACTGACTTAACCACGAGTGACATGGCACCTAACTGAGCCGGAATGTAGTCGGCCTGTGCCACTAGGTCACCTTCTGAAGTGAACAGCGCGCACGAGAAGTCATCCATGTCACGAATGATCGGGCTATAGCTTGAACGCTTAAGCACACTTCCCATCTCTTCGGCAGCAGACTGCAAACCAGCTGCAGCAATTTCGAAGGTCACGGGGTCGATTTCCATTACTGCATCCGCCGCAGTAGCACTATTTTTCGTCATCGTTCATTCTCCGTAATGATGAGGTCACCCTGATCAGACACCACAATCACCTGATCATTGAGGACAAAAGTCGTTGAATCCATCTGTTGAATAATTGCGGGCCCATCAACTTTTGAGCCGACGGCCAATCGGCTGCGGTCAATCACTGGAACATCGCAATTGCCGACACCCGGAATCCGGACCTGTTTGCGGCCAATCTCAGGATTTCCGCTCTCAGTGTTCGTCTTTTGTCCAACGACGCGCCCAAGTGACCCAGTGACAGCCATTCGGACGGTTACGAGTTCAATGGTTTCGCCCCGGTTCGAATGACCATAGAGCTCTTCGTGCGCCGCATGGAATTTCTCAGCTGCGCTTGCGAGCGCACTTGGATCATGACCATCCAACGGGATAGTGAGCTCATAGCCCTGCCCCAAATAGCGACAGTCTGCCGAGGCTGTTGCAATAATTGAGCTCTCAGGTACTCCATCCGCAACCAACTGCTCGCGGCCGGTTGTAGCGGCATCCTCAAACCATTCAGCAAGCCACTCAAGGTTTTCTGAGTCAAGTGTCGAGAGCACTGTACGAGACTCGTCAAAGCGGAGACCGGCCACCAGCAATCCATCCGCAGAAAAGAGTCCCGGCTGTTTCGGCACAATAACCGACTTAAGACCGAGGTGGCGAAGAAGGAGTCCCGCATGAAGCGGCCCTGCACCACCGAATGGCACGAGCGAGAATTCTTTAGGGTCGAGCCCGCGCTCAACACTCACCTTCCGGACAGCCTGCACCATGTGAGCAAGCCCGATAGCAAGAATGGCTTCTGCGGTTTCCTCCGGGTCATAACCAAGGACGTCACCAACTCTCGCCATCGCGCTCTTTGCAGCATCCTTGTCAAGCTGCAGGCCTCCCGCAAGCTCTCCGCCGCCCAGAGTGCCGAGCACAACATGGGCATCGGTGATTGTTGGTTCAGTACCGCCTCGACCATACGACGCAGGCCCAGGAACAGCCTTCGCCGACAATGGCCCCACCCGCAGGCGGCCAGTCGAATCGGTCCAGGCGATGCTGCCTCCACCGGCCCCAATCGTGTGGATATCGATTGTTGGCGCGAGTAGGACGTGATCTTGAACATGCTGTTCGCGAGCGAATGGTGCGCGACGGTTCCTCACCAAGCAAACATCAGTTGAAGTGCCGCCCATATCCAGGCTGATGAGGTTGCCTACTCCATGTTCCTCAGCCAGGTTAATGAGACCAGCGACTCCACCTGCGGGCCCCGACAGCACAAGCTGGTGCGATTGCTGCTCCGCCCTTTCCGCAGGCACGCTTCCACCGTTTGACTGCATCACCATGAATGGAGATGTCAGCCCTGCAGCGCCGACTGCACCCTCAGCTCGCACCAGATATCGCCCCACAATCGGACGAAGAGCCGCATTGATGACAGTCGTCGCAGTTCGGGGGTATTCACGAAACTCTCGTGCCACTTCGCTCGACAATGAAATTGGCACCCCTGGTAGAGCGGCTGACAGTGCCTCACCGATACGGCGTTCATGTTCATCGTTCAGATAGCTGAAGAGCAGGCTCACCGCGACCGCCTCCGGGTTCAGAGCGACGACCTCATCCACAACACGCGCGATCTCAGCATCGGTAAGCTCCGTAAGAACCTGTCCTCGTGAGTCGATGCGCTCGTCGATCTCAATGCGTGCGCGCCGCTCTACGAGGTCTTTCGGACGCTCTGGACTCAGGCTGTACACACTAGGGCGACTAGCTTGCCGGTAGCCCATAACGTCCCTGAAGCCGCGGGTTGTCACCAATGCAATTCGCGCCAACTGATCCGTGAGAATAGCGTTAGTCGCCACTGTCGTCCCGTGACACAAAAGGCTGACCTGATCAATTGGCAACCCTGCCTCGGCGAGCGCCGTAATTGAATTAGACAAACCCCTCGACGGATCATCGGGCGTTGAGGCAACCTTCGCGACACGCACTTCTCCTGCAGTTGAGCGCGCAATGGCGTCGGTGAAGGTTCCGCCCGCGTCGATACTGACTGTCCACGTACTTGAGTCCATGGAATCCCTCCGGCTTACTCAGGCCCTTGCATCGTTGCAAGTGCTGTGCAGGCAATACAACCCAACCTGAGGATTGATTGCCATACGTCATTTGCCGTACTCTACCCAGATGACCTCCCCCGACTCACTTTCAAGGGTCCTTGAACACCGCGTCCCACTCGCCGAAACTGCAGACGCCAGCGATTGCGCCCCAGAACTCGCCGGGTTTGCCCGTGGCTTTCTGGTTGCAGGCCGCAGCTATGCGCGGTTTTTGTGGCGGAGCCAGTCGAGATGGTTTGCAATCTCCCTCCGCCGGGAACCAGGCGACGACACACATGGCGTCGTAGCTGTAGTTACACAGTCAAATGCCAAGCTTCCGCGTGGTATCACTGAGCGCGAAGCAGAGGTGCTGACCCTCATTGCACTCGGGTTAACCAACGCAGAGATTGCCGGGCGCCTCGGCACTCGACCCAGAACAGTGTCCACCCAGGTAGAGCGGCTCCTTCAGAAACTGAGCCAAGGCTCTCGAGCGGGGCTTGCAGCAATGGCAGTTGATGCCGGACTCATTGTCCTCCCAATCCCTGGCGGCACCGTCAACAACACTTCAATTGTGCAAGCAGAGATCCACCAAGCCGCCAAATCGCTTGCACCACAAAGTTTGCAGGTAACCAATGATGAGATCGGGTACACCGACCATAAACCTATTCGCATTGGCGCGATCGCACCGCTGATCGGCCCAGGCGCATCGGATGGCCTTGAACTGGTGAGGGGTGCCTCCATCGCAATCCGCGATCTCAATGCGCGAGGCGGGGTTGATGGGCGGCCAGTCCAACACGTAGTTCAAAAGGTCGACATACTCGACGAAGCAAGCGTTACTACCGCGGTGGAGAAACTTATAGAAGAAGGCGTTGACGCCATTCACACCAATTATGTCACGGCAGAAAGCCCCTCGGCTCTGGAAGTGATTGCAGACTACGGTAAACCGTTTCTCCACACAGCAACACTCAAGGCACATGTCGAACTTGTCCGCCGAAGGCCCGACCGTTTCGGAATGATTTTCCAAACCTGCCCCCACGAACACTTCTACCAGGACGCCTTTGTAGATCTCATTGGCTCACTCGAAGAGAAAAAGCTCTTTCCAAGCAGGACTCGAACTGTTCTTGCACTTGAGGCTGACAGCCCGTCATCCGACGTTGCCAACCACGAGCTCGCCCAACGCCTCAAGAAAATTGGCTGGACTCTCGGTCAGACCCTTCGCATTCCAATTGCAGACCCTGATTGGTCGGCGATCGTCGAAACTGTTATCGCCGCGACCCCAGATGCACTCTTCATTTCACATTTTCTGCCTGAAGTATCCGAGCTACAGCGAGAGCTCTCTCGTCGCGGGTTCCAGGGCCTAACGTTCTTCGTTTACGCAGCGTCCATTCGATCCTTTCAGGAAAACATCGGAGCTGCAGCAGAAGGGATCCTATGGGCCACGGTGACCGGCAGATATGACGACCCAATGGGGGAGCGCTTTCAACGCGAATTCACTCTTCGCTACGGAGAAGCTCCGGGCGCATCACAGGCAAGCGCTGCCTACGACCAAGTTATGCTGCTCGCAAATGCCTGGACTTCCGCCGGTTCCACCCAAGCCGACCGAACCATCCACGAGCTCCGCTCCGGGATCACCCGAGGCTTAAATGGTGTGTACTACCTAGGCGATCCCGGACAAGCTGCCCTTTGCTACCCCTACGAAACGGAAGACTCATCTCTCGGACAGGCACTGTTTGTCTATCAGGTGCAAAACGGTCAGCCCGTCGCACTGGCACCTGCCCCCAAGGGAGATTTGCGCAGGTTTCATTGGCCGCCGCACTGACATACGTTGAAATACGTATTTCGATTGTGTTTTACGTCTTGCAGAATCGGGCTAACTAGCCAACGGAGGCCCACAATGACCAGCAATGACGCTGCCCCACCCCTTCGGCGAGTTCTAGGACTAACGTCCACCGTGACGTTCGGGCTCGCCTACATGCTCCCTCTCACTGTGTTCACCACACTGGGTATCGCAAACGTCTTGTCCTCAGGCAACCTTGTTGCCGCTTATCTCATCACCTTGCTTGCAATGCTATTCACCGCATTCAGCTACGCGACAATGGTGCGACGATTTCCAACGGCAGGATCCGCCTATACGTTTGCCAGAAAGTCCTTCGGTTCACCAGTGGGTTTCCTCACCGGCTGGGCATTGATGCTCGACTACCTCCTATTGCCAATGCTGACCTATCTGGTCATCGGCATCTATCTCAACGCCGCCTTCCCCGCCGTTCCACAGTGGGTTTTCTTTGTGGGATCCCTTCTCCTTGTTACAAGCCTCAATATCCTAGGCATCCGCCTACTGACAAATGTCAACATTGCTCTGCTCGCGTTGCAGTTTATTTTCATTGCAGTATTTATTTTCTTGACGTTCGCTAACCTGAACGGAACACCACTCCCAAGCCTGCAAGAGGTTTTCCTCAACGATCAAGCAAACTTCACCGCTATCGTCTCGGCGAGCGCACTACTTTGCTTCTCATTCCTCGGATTTGATGCGGTATCAACTCTCGCGGAAGAGACTCGCGAACCGGAAAAAACACTCCCTCGCGCCGTCATTCTGGTAACCACGCTCGCTGGAGTTTTGTTTATGATTCTCGCAGCGGTGTCGAATATCGCCTTCCCCGATTACACAAGTTACACATCCGAGGACGCTGCCTCACTGGACGTGATTGCAGCTGCTGGCGGCCAAGCACTCACTGCGTTCTTCACTGCCGCCTACGTGGCAGGCTGCTTCGCCTCAGTTCTTGCCTCACAGGCGACAGTATCGAGAATCCTCCTGACGATGGGGCGCGATCGTTTGCTTCCCAAGCGTATTTTTGGCCTAGTCCACAAAAAATTTCAAACCCCAGTTGGAGCAATTCTCGTCGCAGCCGCCATTTCCTTCCTTGGGCTCCTATTGGACCTGACTACACTGTCAACTTTGGTCAGCTTCGGCGCGCTCTCCGCATTCACGATTGTCAACCTATCGGTCATCAAGTATCTGCTTATCGACCAAAAGAAGCGGGGCACCGCCGCGATCCTGAAGTATGGAGTTGCACCACTGATTGGTGTGCTGCTCACAGCTTGGCTGTGGACAAGCCTTAGCCTCGATGCTCTACTCCTTGGCATCGCATGGATTGGAGTAGGCGTGCTCTATCTAGCTGTACTCACTCGAGGCTTTCGCCGCCCCACCCCCGACCTTGCACTCGACTTATAATCTGCCCTGAGCACGACATAGGGGAGGGCGGTTTCCTGCTTGGAAACCGCCCTCCCCTATGTGTACAAGACTCCGTGAGACCACCTGCGGCACTTGTACGCCAGCCACATCTCGATCTGGCTGAACAGGTCACTTCGACCGCCTTTCAATGCCGGATTGTCAAACCAGGGGCCAGTTCATGCCAATTCAGCCAATGAGTGACCGCGCACCCAACCGTAGCGTTGCTGCATCCGATCAGCGAAGGAGCCGATATGACCGCCCTGCCAACCATTCCGCACTGGATCGAAGGTGCCGAAGTAGTCACCGACGACGCCCGCACCGCACCGGTGTTCGACCCCGCACTCGGCCGCGAAATCCGCCGCGCCGCGCTCGCCAGCGAAACCGAGGTCGACCGCGCTGTCGAAACCGCCCACACCGCCTATCTCACCTGGCGCAATGTGTCGCTCGCGAAGCGCACCGCCATCATGTTCCGCTTCCGCGAACTGCTCAACGAACGCAAGGGCGAGCTCGCCGAAATCATCACCGAAGAGCACGGCAAGGTTATCGACGACGCCCTCGGTGAAATCGCCCGCGGGCAAGAAGTTGTCGAGTATGCCTGCGGCATCACCTCGCACCTGCGCGGCCACTTCTCAGAGCAGGTGTCGACCGGGTTCGACATCCACTCGGTGCGCCAGCCGATCGGCGTCGCCGCGATCATCTCGCCGTTCAACTTCCCCGCGATGGTGCCGATGTGGTTCTTCCCCATCGCCATCGCCGCCGGTAACTCGGTGGTTGTGAAGCCGAGCGAAAAGAACCCGTCAGCCGCGATCTGGATCGCCAAACTCTGGAAAGAAGCGGGCCTTCCCGACGGCGTGTACACCGTCGTCAACGGCGACAAGGTGGCGGTGGATGCGCTTCTCACCCACGAGAAGGTCGCTTCGGTTTCATTCGTCGGTTCGACCCCCATCGCCCAGTACGTGTACGAAACCGGCACCAAGCACGGCAAGCGCGTGCAGGCGCTCGGTGGCGCCAAAAACCACATGCTGGTGCTGCCGGATGCCGACCTCGACCTGGTGGCCGACTCGGCCATCAACGCCGGATTTGGGTCGGCCGGCGAACGCTGCATGGCAATCTCGGTGGTCGTTGCAGTCGAACCGGTCGCGGATGCACTCATCGACAAGATCGTTGAACGGATGCAGCAACTCAAGGTCGGCGATGGACGTCGCGGCACCGACATGGGCCCGCTGGTCACCGAAGCCCACCGCGACAAAGTCGCCAGCTATATCGACATCGCTGCCGGCGACGGAGCGACCGTCGTGGTGGACGGCCGCGGCATCGAGGTCGACGGTGATGAGGCCGGCTTCTGGCTCGGCCCCACCCTGCTCGACCGCGTACCGACCAGCTCGCGTGCCTACACCGAAGAGATTTTCGGCCCCGTGCTGTCGGTGGTGCGAGTGCAGTCGTTCGACGAGGGGCTCGACCTCATCAACAACGGCGCTTTCGGCAATGGCACCGCGGTGTTCACCAACGATGGCGGGGCGGCGCGCCGCTTCCAGAACGAGGTGCAGGTGGGCATGATCGGCGTTAACGTGCCGATTCCGGTGCCCATCGCCGCCTATTCGTTCGGTGGCTGGAAACAGTCGATTTTCGGTGACACCAAGGCGCACGGCGACGAGGGCGTCAAGTTCTTCACCGCCCAGAAGGCGATCACCACCCGCTGGCTCGACCCGTCGCACGGCGGCATCAACCTCGGATTCCCGCAGAACGACTAGTGCACAGCCGCTCTGGCACTAGCTCGTAGCCGCTGAGGTACTAGCTCGTAGCCACTCCGGTACACCGAAGGGTTAGCTCGTAGCCACTCCGGTACACCGAAAACACTGAGGGCCACCGCTATAGCGGTGGCCCTCGCGGTTTTCGGTGTACGCGAGTTTTCGGCGAAGTCAGCCGTTCAGCATGCCGGGCATTTTCGGTGTACGCGAGCAAGTGATGCGGCCGCGCAGCACGCGCCGCGGCACAGCGAGCCGGCGTGAACCCAGCTAGCGCTGCGGCACCGCGGCAGCCAGTTCGGCAGCCTGCTGAATCACCTCGAGCTGATCGGCACGCAGCTTGTGCACCGGGTTGTTCGCCCAACCGGGAGCGAAGGGGTCGTCAATGCTGGTGCGGTGCCCCGAGATTTCCTCCATCACCGCAAGGCCACAGAACGGTACATACACCGCCGAGTAGCCACCCTCGTGAGAGAAGACGAGGCGGCCATCGCACAGTTCATCCGCCCATTCCACCAGCATCCGCGCCAGTTCACGGAAGCCGTCCGAGGTGACCGACATGCATCCGAGCGGGTCGAGCATCGACGGGTCGAACCCGCTCGACACCATGATGAGGTCGGGCTGGAACCGCTTCAGCGCCGGGTAAACCACCTGTTTGAACGTCTCGAAGTATGCCTCGTGGCCCGAACCGGCCGGCAGCGGAATGTTGATGTTCGTACCGGCGCCGTCGCCCTCGCCGGTCTTCGTGATCTCGCCCGAGTTCTCGGGGAAAAGCTGGTCTTGGTGGATCGAAATGGTGAGCACTCCCCCATCCGACCAGTAGATACGCTCGGCACCGTTACCGTGATGCACGTCGTAGTCAACGATCGCAACGCGCTCGACGCCGCGCACCTGGCGGGCATGCTCAATCGCAATCGGCACATTGGCGAGAAGACAGTATCCGCGGCCACGGTCGGGTTCGGCGTGGTGCCCCGGGGGACGCACCAGCGCATAGCCGTTGTCGAGCTCACCGCTGAGCACCGCATCCGTGAGGTCGATCAGCGAGCCGGCTGCGCGACGCGCGATTTCATACGAACCGACACCGAAGATCGTCTCGCCATCGCCGCCCTCACCGCCGGTGTGGTTACTTTCGCGCTCAAGTCGCTGCAGATAGGCGCCCTCGTGAACACGCAGCAGCTCCTCTTCGGTGGCGAGGCGCGTCGGGCGGCGAATCAGCTCGGCGCCGAGGCGGCTCACCTCTACCAGGCTCGCCAGCCGCGCCTTTGTCGCGGGGTTCTCAAACGCCTCGATCGGCTGCACAACGGGGCTCGGTGGCCAGATCGCAGCCGTATTGCCCGTGTTATGCCAGGCAAAGCTCTCGTCCCAGACATATCCAGTTCGCCGAATTGCGGCCATAGTGCATCCTCATTTCACTTCGTTGTGTCAAGTGGAACTATTCCACCCGCCTATCAACATCGACAACGTGCCAAGTTGGCAGTCGTAGGGGGTGTACGGCACTCTACCCGGCTCAAGATCACGAAGTATTTGCGTCGATGCAAGAAACAGCGAAACGGCACGACAACAGCGGCACAGGTGGCTTAATCTCAGCTTTCGGCGCGACCGAGACGCCAGTACCCCATGAAGGCAACCGAACCGCGGTCGATGTTGAGGTCACGCACAAGATATCTCCGCAGCGCTGTGATCGTTCTAGATTCACCTGCCAACCAGGCATAGTCCGCGCTTGATGACTGCTCCGGAACCTCCCACAGCGTTTCGCTCGCGTCGGATTCCTCGAATGGGTATGCCTGTCCCGGGGATGCTAGGTGATCGCCGCATCCGGTCGGCAGTCGACGGCTTCCCCACTCACGAATCGCCGCACCGAGCCGTTCACCATGGCTGGCGTCGTTCCTAGCGAGCCAAGAAATGTTTATCCCCGCGGATGTTGTCAGTGGCATTGCATCTGCAGCCGTCGGTACCTCGATGAATACGTCGCCTCGCACTGCTTGTGGCAAGGACTCAACAATGGCACAGATCGCAGGACCGGCAGTTTCGTCACCCCCGATGAGCACGTTCGTAGCGGCGCCCGGTTTCCATTCGAAACCGCCCCGATCCTTCGCACGCGCGTCTGGGCCAATCACCACCATCTGCTGACCTGGAACAGCGCTCGAGGCCCAGGCCGAGGCAGGGCCGTGGATGCCGTGAAGTACAAAGTCGACATCGATTTCGCGCAGTTCCGGCCGCCACGCTCGCACAGTGTAAGTCCGTAATGGATTGCGATCCGTATCTGGCAGCATCCGCCACCGCGTGTACCACTCACGAACCGGTGTGGTTTCGTCAAGCTGCCCAACATCAGTAACCGAACCATCAGGTAACGGGAGCATGAGTTTGATTCGTTGGTCGGGACCGTCAACACAAAAGTGCGCAAGCTCGTCGCCGGTAAACGTCACCCGCACAAAGTGTGGGCTCAGCCGAACGACGCGAGCAACGACAGTATTGAAGCAGTGGTAGGGCTGTACATTCACCGTTTCACTATATCCAGAATTAGGTTAGGCTTACCTAACTATAAACAGTTCCTCGTCTTCGCATGCTGATATCGCCGGCGACCTCAGTGCCGAAACACTGACCCTGAGTTACGGCCGCACCCCCGTCGTGCAGAACGCTTCACTGCGATTGCGACCCGGACTCGTCACTGCTTTGATCGGCCCCAACGGAAGCGGGAAGTCGACGGTGCTGCGAGCACTGGCTCGCCTGCACCGCATTGATGCTGGCCGTGTGCAGATCGGAGGCGAAGACACCACCGCTCTCTCCGCACGCGAGTTTGCCCGCACCGTGACGATGCTCTCGCAATCGCGCCCGCATCCCTCAGGACTCGCCATCCGCGACGTGGTGGCACACGGCCGCCATCCGCATCGTGGCCGGTTCGCAGGTCTGACCGACACCGATCGCGAAGCCATCGACCATGCCCTCCGCCTTACAGGCCTCACATCGATGGCCGACCGGCCAGTTGACGAACTATCCGGCGGTGAATTACAGCGTGTTTGGCTCGCCACCTCCCTGGCGCAAGATACCGGTGTCCTGCTGCTCGATGAGCCCACCAACCACCTCGACCTGCGCTATCAGGTTGAAACACTCGACCTTGTCCGAGATCTCGCCGATCGTGGCACGGCGCTCGGCGTTGTCCTGCACGACCTCAATCATGCAGCCGCCGTCGCCGACCAGGTTGTGCTCATGCATCAAGGTCGGGTTCGTGCCGCTGGAACTGCGGAACAGGTACTCACGAGCGAACATCTCTCGCACGCCTACGGGCTCACCATCGATACCGACTACGACACCGCGACCGGATGCGTCCGCATCGTTCCGCGTGGCCGCCATCATGCGCGATCCCGAAAGCCACTCACCACACTGTCCACCTAAGCCCTTTCCCTAATCATCACGCATCCGCCCAATGGATGCCTCTCTCTGGAGCCCAAATGCGCAAACCCTTCGCACTCGTCACCATCCTCAGCGCCATGACTCTCGCGCTCGTTGGTTGCGGCACAACGTCAGTCCCATCCCAGTCGGCGAGCCCGACGCTCGCAAGCAATGCAGCCGAATGCGCGAACGACACCACCAAGACCTCTACCGGTGCGGTTGAGCTCACCGACGACTTCGGACGAACCGTTCGCCTCGACAAGCCAGCCGAACGAGTTGCGGTGCTGGAGTGGCAGCAGATCGAAGACGTCCTCACACTGTGCATCACCCCCGTAGCAGTCGCCGACGCTAAGGGCTACAGCACCTGGGTGACCGCCGAAACTCTGCCCGAGGGCGTGGTCGATGTGGGCACTCGCCAAGAACCCAACCTCGATACCCTCGTCAGCACGCAACCCGACCTCGTAATCGTTGAAGCAAATGCCGCTGACGACCCGATTATTGGGCAGCTCGAAAAGTATGGGATTCCCGTGCTCGCCACAATTGGCGCAGACGCCAAAGATCCGATTGCCCGGATGCTGACGACGTTTGACCTCATTGCACAGGCAACGGGCCGTGAAGAACGTGCCGAAATCGTCACCGAAGAGTTCGAAACCCATCTGAAGGAGGCCGAGGCCGAGATCGCGGCCGCAGAGCCAGCAATCACCGAATTCGTCTACCTCGACGGCTGGGTCGATGGCGGCAACGTCTCGCTCCGCCCGTTCGGTAATGGCTCACTGGTCGGCGCGATCGGCACCCGATTGGGACTCAAGAACGCCTGGACCGGCGAAACCGACCCCGTCTACGGTCTGGGCACCACCGACATCGAAGGCATGACCACAATCGGCGATGCCACCATCTTGCACACCAGCACCACTGCCGAGGCCGGAGATACTTTCCTTGCCGCCGCAGCCGACAACCCCGCCTGGAAATCGATTCCTGCTGTAAAGGAAGGCCGAGTGATTCCCTTCCCCGAGGGCATCTGGACCTTCGGCGGCCCGCGCTCCACGAAGCAGATCATCGACGCCTACGTCGACGTCATCGCCAAGTAAACCGTCGTGCCGAAGCCTGCTGTATCGAGCACGCCGCTGACCAATACCGCGCAGTGGAGTGAACCCTCAGCGCTGGACTCCAAACCGAGCGAGTCTGATCACCGCTCAAGGTTTGTCACGAAAGCAGCTCTGGTGTTGTGCGGTCTGGTGCTATTGCTTGCGTTCACCAGCCTGTGGCATCTCACGCAGGGCACCAGCGGCGCACTGCTCGTCAGCAGCGACCTATTTCTCGGTTCCCGCCTGCCTCGCCTCGCGGCAGGCGGGGCCGTCGGCATCGCGCTGGGCGCAGCGGGCGTGCTCATGCAATCGCTGTCGCGCAATGCACTCGCTTCACCCGACACTCTCGGCGTTACTGCCGGCGCCTATCTTGCCGTCACTGCGGTGGCTGCCTTCGGAATCACCGTGCCGATATGGGCAACTGGCGGCGTCGCATTCATCGGCGGACTCGGCGCCGGAGCCCTGGTGCTCGGACTGGCGGGCGGTTCCGGATCATCAACCACTCGGCTCGTACTCGCCGGCTCAGCACTCGCGATGGCGTGTCAGGCGGCGACCTCGACCCTGCTCATCCTGTTTCAAGAGGAGACCAAGGGCCTACTTGCTTGGGGAAGCGGCAGTCTGTCGCAACTGAGCATTAATGCTTTCCTCCATTCTGCGCCCATCACGCTAATCGCGCTCACGCTTGCCCTGTTGCTCGCAAGAAACCTCGACATCTTGGCGCTCGGTGACGATTCGGCGTCAGCCCTAGGCATCCCTGTTCGCAAGACACGTATCGCCGGCCTGTTAATCGCCACCATGCTCACTGCCACGGCGCTCACACTCGCGGGACCAATTGGTTTTGTTGGGCTCGGTGCGCCAGTGCTCACCCGTCTCATGTCGCGGTGGGTGCCCGCGCTCAATCGGCATCTGCTCCTCATCCCGACTTCCGGCCTGATCGGTGCGATTCTCGTGATCCTCGCCGACGCGGTGTTGCGAGCGCTGATCGGTCCCGAAGGTGCCCTCGCGGTTCCGACCGGAGTGGCAACAACCATCCTTGGAGCAATCATCCTCGTGCTCATGGCGCGACGGTTACGTGACTCAGGCCCTACAAAGCAGCCCCCAAGCATCCGTTTTGGTGCACGCAGCCGTAGTCGTTTTGCGCTCGCGCTGACGCTGTGCATTGCACTCCTTGCCGGCACCATCATTGCCGGCCTCCTGCTCGGCAGTACCTGTCTACTCACCGGTGATGTTGCACTGTGGATGCAAGGCGAGGCACCCCCACAGATCGCATTCGCGCTCGATGAGCGTGCACCGCGAGTGATTGCCGCCATCACCGCCGGAGCAGCCCTCGCACTCGCCGGTACACTCACACAAGCTATAAGTCGGAATCCCCTTGCTGAACCGAGCCTGCTAGGCATCACGGGAGGGGCAGGGCTCGGCGCCGTGATCGTGACCACGAGCGCATCAGCGTCTTTATTCGGGATGCTGGTTGGGGCGATTATCGGCGCGTTTGCGGCCTTCGTCCTCGTCTACGTGCTCGCTTGGCGGCGGGGCATCAATGCCGACCGATTCATTCTCGTAGGAATCGGCGTCTCGTATGGAACGATTGCCCTGACCACGTTCCTCCTTCTGCGAAGCAACCCCTGGGATACCCCGAAGATTTTTACTTGGCTTTCGGGAACTACCTACGGTCGAATGTGGGAACAGCTGATCCCACTCACGATAGCGCTACTCATAGCACTGCCCGTCATCTTCGCCCAGCGTCGCGACCTCGACCTCGTTGCGCTGGATGAGGACACCCCTCGACTACTCGGCGTGGGGTTGGAGCGCTCACGCCTGCTCATACTCACGGTCGCTGCAATCTTGGCTGCACTGAGTGTGATCGCAGTGGGAGTGGTTGGCTTCGTCGGACTCGTCGCTCCTCACGCTGCCCGGGCCCTCGTTGGCGCACGGCACGACCGAGTTATCCCCGTTGCGTTGATGCTCGGGGCGGTGCTCGTAGGCGTTGCCGACCTTATCGGGCGTACCGTGATCGCGCCCGCTCAGCTGCCAGCAGGACTCATCGTCGCCCTGTTGGGCGCACCTTATTTCGTCTGGTTGTTGTGGAGATCACGCTCCCACTAGCTGTTGCGCCTCATTCTCGCAATTGCAGCGCCGTGTACAGCTCGGCACGCGCGCCGAAGTCTTCGAGGTCAAGCTGACAGATCACACCGAGCTGGTTGATACGGGCACGCAGCGTGTGACGGTGCATCCCCAGCTCACGAGCGGCGGGATCCCAGGCACAATTGTGCGCAAACCACACCTCGGCGCTGTGCAATAGCTCAGCAGCATCGGCACGATCGTGCAGCGGGGCAAACAGTCGCCGCGCCGCAACCGCACCATCGGCCGCCTCAAGCCAGGCGAGCATCCCCAACTCCGCGAGCGCACCAAACTCCACCGGCGCACCCGGCCGCGCCCGCTCCACCGCCTGTCGAGCCTGGCGCAATCCCTCCGAAAAATCTTCGAGATCCACCGGCGCCGAAACACCAATCATCAGCTCGCGGCCCTCGAGTGCCTCGGCGCTCGGCCGCGGATCACGCCCCGCTGTCTCAAACACGATCAGCTCGTCGCCCACCCGGGCAAAAGCGAACTCGGAACCTTCGGCCAGCACCTCCAACTCGCCAAGCGTTGATTCCCAGTTCCGCACGCCCCGCACCGCCGAAACCACCACCGCGCCCTTAGGCACCCAAGCCTCCAGTGCCCGCAGTGCCGCGAGCGCCGCATCCTTCGCCCCCGCCTGCAGCAGCGCCAGCACGCCGCGCCGCAGTTCGTGACGCGCCGCATCCAGCACGCGCGACTGTTCAATCGCAATGGATGCGATGCCGAGCACACTCGCGATCAGGTCATTGCTCTCAGCATCCAGCGTCACCGCCGTGCCGATCACGAGCGCTCCGAGCAGGTCACCGGTGCGGCCGATTGTTTGCAGGGTTATTTCGCCGTCGGCAGTCTCGATTTTTCGGCTCGCCCGCTTGGCTCCCCGCAGTGTCGCGGCCACCGACTTCGAAAGCTCATCGAGCAGCTCGGCCGGCGCCGTACGTTTGGTTTGCAGGCGTATCCGCCGCCCCAGCCGGTCGTACAGCACCACCCAGCAGTCGAGCTGCACCTCGAGTTCGCGCAGCGTCGCCGCCAGCCCGTTCGGTTGCAGTGCCGCTCGCGCAATCGCTCGCTGCGCACGAATCGAACGGGTGACGCGGGCGCTACGATCGGCAGCGATGGCATCGGCAACGTGGCGAATGATACGGATGAACGGCATCCGTTCAGACACAACAATCAGCGGCAGCTGCTGGTCACGGCAGGCATCGACAAGCGCCTGCGGCAGCTCTGGCGTAATAACCCCCACCGCGTATCCGAGACCGACGATTTCCGCATCGCGTAACCGGCGCACATAGTCGGTAACGGATGCATCCCCACCAAATTGCGAACCGTCGGTGAGCAGCAGCTGGCCCGGTTCCAGCCACGGGGTTGGGTCAATGAGATCGGATGAATGCACCCAGGTGAGTTCGCGATCGAGACTGTCGGCTTCGGTGTCGGCAACCAGACGCAGTTGCAGCTCGGGCTCGGCAATGAGTTCGCGCAGCGTGATCGGCATTGCACGATCCTATAGTGCGGATTTGTCGAAAAGCGCATGGATGCTTAACGGAATCGGCAGCGGAATCGCGGCGGTTTTCGCGCAACCATTGCCCCATTGCCTTTGGAGAACAGTTGCAAGGGAGCATCATGGCTGAACTCACCAACGCCTACGTCATCGAACATGACACCGGCCACGTCATGCACTCGTGGTCGGCGCAGCAAAAACTCGCGCCGCTCGCCTTCCGCACCGGCCACGGCGCCACCCTCATCGACTATGACGGCAAGGAATACCTCGACCTTTCGAGCCAGCTCGTCAACACCAATATCGGCCACCAGCACCCGAAAGTGGTTGCCGCCATCACTGAGCAGGCCAACGAACTCACCACCGTCGCCCCGGCGCACGCGAACGCCACCCGCGCCCGCGCCGCCGAACTCATCCTCGACCTCGCGCCCGAAGGATTCAACAAGGTGTTTTTCACCAACGGCGGCGCCGACGCCAACGAAAACGCGATCCGCATGGCCCGCCTCTACACCGGCCGCGACAAGGTCATTTCGCACTACCGCTCGTATCACGGCAACACCGGTGCGGCCATTGTCGCCACCGGCGACTGGCGCCGCGTCCCCAACGAATATTCGCGCGGCCACCTGCATGTTTTTGGTCCGCACCTGTACCGCACCCGGTTCTGGGCCGAAACCGAAACTCAAGAAACCGAGCGCGCCCTCGAACATCTCGAGCAGACCATCATCGCTGAGGGCGCATCGAGCATCGCCGCGATTTTGCTCGAATCGGTACCCGGCACCGCGGGCGTCCTCGTACCGCCACCCGGATACCTGCGCGGAGTGCGCGAAATCTGCGACCGCCACGGCATCGTGCTCATTCTCGACGAGGTGATGGCCGGATTCGGTCGCACCGGCGAGTGGTTCGCGTTCTCGGCACAAGATGTCGTGCCCGACCTCATCACCTTCGCCAAGGGCGTCAATAGCGGCTATGTGCCGCTGGGTGGCGTGATCGTTTCGGCGCCAATCGCCGCGAAATTCGACGATGAAGTGTTCCCCGGCGGGCTCACCTACTCGGGCCACCCGCTCGCCTGTGCAGCGGCTGTCGCCACCATCGAAGCGATGCGCGATGAGGGCGTGGTTGACAACGCCCGCCGCCTCGGTGACGAGATCATCGGGCCGGAACTGCGCGCCCTTGCCGAAGAACTTGACGTCGTTGGTGAGGTGCGCGGACGCGGCGTGTTCTGGGCCATCGAACTCGTGTCGGATGCAGCGGCCCGCACGCCCGTGTCGGCCGAATATATGGGCGCCGTGAAATCGGCCCTGCTCGACCGCGGCATCCTGCCGTTCACCGCCGACAACCGCATCCACGTGGTGCCGCCGTGCGTGATCGGCGATGACGAACTGCGCCGCGGCCTGGCGGCGATCGCCGAAGTGCTGCGCGAAACCCCAGTTTCTTAAGCTGGTTACCAGGCAAGGAATAGTCCCGGATGCGTACCGCACGCATCCCAACGAAAGAGAAAATATGTCTGCGAAATACCGCACCGAAAATCCGGCCACCGGTGAACTGGTGAAGGAGGTGCCGTTCGCATCCGATGCTGAAATCACCGGCGCGCTCGAGCGAGCCGCAAGCGCCGCATCCGAATGGCGCGCCACCCCGGTGGAAGAACGCGCCGCAATCGTGCAGCGGGTGAGCGAACTGTTCACTGCCAAGCGCGACGAGCTCGCGCGCATCATCGCCACCGAGATGGGCAAGCCGCTTGGTGAAAGCTACGGCGAGGTCGACTTTTCGGCCGATATTTTCCGCTACTTCGCCGAAGAGGGCCCGGGGCAGCTGGTGGATCAGGTGCTCAGCGAAACCGACACCGCGCGTTCGGTGGTGCAGCGGCGGCCGCTGGGCACGATCCTCGGCGTGATGCCGTGGAACTACCCCTACTATCAGGTGGCCCGGTTTGCGGCGCCGAACCTCGTGGCCGGCAACACCGTGCTGCTCAAGCACGCCGAAATCTGCGCCGAATCGGCCAGCGCGATCGCCGCGATCATGCGTGAAGCCGGTGTGCCCGAGGGCGTGTACGAAAACCTCTTCGCCACCCACGAGCAAATCTCAACAGTTATTGCCGACGACCGGGTGGCGGGCGTTTCGCTCACCGGTTCGGAACGTGCCGGCGCGATCATCGCCCAGCAGGCCGGGCAGGCGCTGAAGAAGGTGGTGCTTGAGCTTGGTGGCTCGGATCCGTTCGTGGTGCTTTCGCACGGTGACATTCCGGCGCTGGCACGGGATGCAGCGGCAATTCGCTTCGAAAACACCGGTCAGGCGTGCAATTCGAACAAGCGGATGATCGTGATGGCGGATGTGTACGACGAGTTCGTGGCCGAGATGGTGAAGCTCACCGGTGAACTGAAGCCGATCGACCCGCTCGAGAACACTGATGGTGGCGGGTTCAGCCCGCTGTCGTCGGAGGCTGCCGCGAACGGCCTAATTTCGCAGCTTGAGGATGCGACCGCGAACGGTGCGCGCCTGCTGGTTGGCGGCGAGCGGCTCGATCGCGACGGGTTCTGGGTGAGCCCGGCGGTGCTGGTGGATGTGACCCCAGTGGCACGCGCGTACCGCGAGGAGCTTTTCGGCCCGGTGGCGATGATCTTCCGTGTCGAGTCGGAAGCCGAGGCGCTTGCGCTGGCGAACGACACCCCGTATGGGCTCGGTGCGTCGGTGTATTCGACGGATGCGGCGCAGGCTGAGCGCTTCGGCGAGCAGCTCGAAGCCGGAATGGTGGGCGTCAACAGCCAGGCGCCGGAGGTTTCGGAGATGCCCTTCGGTGGCGTGAAGCGCTCGGGCTACGGGCGCGAGCTCGGGCCGCTGGGCATCGACGAGTTCGTCAACAAGCGGCTGTTCCACGTGGCGAAGTAGGCGCTTCGCGGCGGGGTGCGGGGCTGGCGCATTGGCGCAGCCCCGCACCCCGCTTTTATGCGCTGACATCCGCACATCGCCCTCCGCTCGCCCGCGCATCGCCCGCAGCCCGCCCGCAAATTCGCCTTTTGTGTGGGTTCGCGTTATCTGTACGTGGCACAACACGTACAGATAACGCGAACCCACACACATCCGCGAGAAGTGGGGTGGCGTGCAGGGCGAACCCGGCTTCGCGGCAAGCGGCGAGCACCCCAGACACCGGGCTGAGGCAGCGCGAGAAAACGACTGGAGCGAGGGCTCACAGCACCAGACCGTCAACCCTCAGTTGACAGGAGTGTCAACCAATGGTTGACTGCATGTATGGATCCATTGACTAGCATCCGACACTGCATGCAAGCAGTCAGCCTCGCCGAACACGAATTGGAAGACGCCGTCTCGCAGGCTCGAATCGCGGGACACTCGTGGGCAGACATCGGGCAAGCGCTCAATGTTTCACGCCAGGCGGCTTTCAAACGATTCGGCGCGGTGCGCAACCCTTTCACAGGAGAAACGATGTCCCCGCAATCAACCGCAAACCTCCCCGAGATTTCAGACAAGTTCATCCGCCATATCGCCAATGGTGAAGAAACCGCAACCACCGAAATGCTCCACCCGCTCACTCGAAAAGAGCTTCCGTGGAACGTCATTTCGGAGGTCTGGACTTCCATCCTTACCGAATTGGGCGAGCTCCAAACCACTACCGACCAGACGGTCGTATCCATCAAAGAGAGTCGAGACGAAGGCTCAGCGGAGGCACTTTCGACGAAGAGCACCGGCACATCAGTTGTCGTCTCGACACTCAAACACGAGGCCGGCGAACTCATGTCGCGCGTCGCGATCAACCGCGAAGGCGCCATCGTCGGCGTTCTTTTCCTGCCATTGGATGCGACCGAGTACCCGTTCTAAGCAGGCGCGTCCCGCGCGCATCCTCGCTCGCGCCTGCATCCGCGCCGCACGCGGGCGCCGCACGTGCCGCGGACCCCGCGACTACGCCCGCCTCGCGTGTGGCTTAGCGTCATTTGTATGTGGCACAACACACACAAATGACGCTAACCCACACGCATCCGCGAGAAGTGGGGCAGCGCGGCACGACGGCGAGCGGCGACAACGCGAGGAGCGGAGCGCCGAAAGAGCCGCGCGTGCCGCGACGAGCTACGACGAGCTGCGGCGGGGCGAGCTACGCCGCAGCGCCGCCGCGACAGCCGCCCGGAGCGCTACGAGTCGAAGCCGAGCCCGAGCGCATCCATGGTGCGCAGCCACAGGTTGCGGCGTCCGGTGCGGTCTTCGGCAGCCATCGACCAGCGGGTGAAGTTGATCCCCATCGCACGCACCGGCTCGGGCGGGAACGGCAGCATCCCGCCGCGCACCAGCGCCGACTCGGTGCGCTCGGTTGGCTCGCCCTCGAGCAGATCGAGCATCGCATCCGCACCGAATCGGGTGGAGGCAACCCCCAGCCCCGTGTATCCCAGCGCGTAGGCGATCCGCCCTCGCCCAGCCAGCCCTGCCTTCAGGCAGAATCGCGTCGATGTGTCGATCATGCCGCCCCACTGGTGCGTGAACTCCACGCCCTTCAGCTGCGGATACGTTTCGAAGAAGTTGCGCTCGAGTTTTGCGAACGTCTCTTCTCGCTGCGTCAGCGCCTCGCTGCGGCGCGACCCGAAGTGGTAGATCGCGTCATACCCACCCCACAGGATGCGGTTGTCGTCGGTCTTTCGGAAGTAGTGGAACTGGTTGCCGGCATCCGCGCATCCCTCACCGCCGGTCCAACCAATCGCTTTAAGTTGCGCATCGCTGAGCGGCTCGGTCGCGAGCACATAGTCGTAAACGGGCACGGTTGCGAACTTCAGCCGCGGCAAAAGCGCGGGATACACATTCGTTGCCAGCGCAACTCGCGCCGCCCGCACCTCACCATCGGCGGTCTGGATGCGCACCGCATCCCCACCATTCGTAACCCGCTTTACAACGCTGTGCTCGTACACTTCCACGCCCAGCTCGCGGCAGGCGTCAAAAAGCCCCACGGCCAGGCGGTACGGATCGACGGTCGCCTGTTCTTCCACACGCAGTGCCGCAATAAACGCGGGCGATGCGGTCACCTCGCCCACCCGGGCGCGGTCGTAGAACTCCACGTGCTGCCCGTATTTTGCCGCTTCTTCCGCACCTTCGCGCAGCCATTCGGCTTCCCATTCGGTGCGGGCGAAATTGAGGATGCCTTCCTCGCGCCAGTCGCAATCGATGCCGTGCCGCTTGATGTCGTCACGCATCCCGGCGAAGTTTTCGTCACCGAGGCGGTTGAGTTCACGCACCTCATCGGGCCAGCGTTCGACGCCGTTGCTCAGGCCGTGCGTGAGGCTCGGGTCGACGAAGCCACCGTTGCGCCCGCTTGCGGCGTGGCCGACGGTGGCGCCTTCGAGCAGCACGATGCGCCAGTCGGGGTGCCGTTCGGCAGCGTGCAGGGCGGTCCACAGTCCGGTGTAGCCGCCACCGATCACCGCCAGATCGGCCGTGGTTTCGCCCACCAGCTTGGGCTGTGGCGTGCGCGCGGGTGCGCGGTCGATCCACACTGATTTACGGATGCGGGTCTTCGTTGACATTCGCGGTCCTCAACTCTCGTTGTTCACGTCCGGAAAATTCATAACCGTCTAGACGGTACAGTATTTGCCAATTTCATCCAGGTCAAGAAACCGAGCACATCAACCCAACGGAAACATCCAGGGCGACGACCGCCAAGCCACTCAACGACCCAGGCCACTCAATAGACCAAGCGACCTAACAAGCCAAGCGACCTACAAGCCGCAATCATGCAAAGCCGAGTAGCGTATCCACATGCCTAAGCCCGCACCTCGAAACCGCCGCCGCGATCTGCTCACCGCATTCGCGCAGCTCGTCAACGAGCATGGAGTACGCGCTGCCACACTCGACGCCGTAGCCGACGCGGCCCAGGTGTCAAAAGGCGGCCTGCTCTACCACTTCCGCGATCGCGACGCCCTCGTGGCTGGGCTTTGCGATCATTTCACCAAACTCGTCGAAGAAGACATTGCCGAGCAGCTCGATTCGGGCATGTCTGCCCCCGACTGGTATTTGAGCACCTCAGCCGATTACGACTCGCCCCTCGAAACCGCCATGGCAGCGCTGATTCAGCTGGTGCCCGCCTACGAGGCAACAATTCGCCCGGTGCTCATCGCCGCCCGCGAGCGCTGGTTTGAACTCGTGGCCGATGAGCTCGGCGATCGCGATCTCGCCACGGCCGTGCTGCTACTTGGTGACGGCATTGCCTATAACACCGAACTCGAAGGCAAATCTACCCCGAAGCCACTGGTTTCTGAAGCGACGCGAAAGTTTCTTTCTGAGCTGATTAGCCGCGCCAACTAGCGGAAGTCAGCCAGCAGCATCCTCGCCCGCATTTGCAGTCGACCGTCCAGACGGTATAGTTTCTCGCGCTGCCTCTCGACCGCGCACCTCCGTGCCGGCCCGCGCGACAGCTCAGCTCCACAACGACGAGGAGGGGAACTTGTTCGGCTCAACGAAACCCACCAACATCACCGACACCGGCCACATTCACGTGGGAAAGGGCCTCAACAACAACGCCCTCGGCGTCGTCGGCTCAACCGTGATCGGCCTCGCATCCACCGCCCCGCTGTACTCACTGGCAGCGACACTCGGCTGGGTGATCCTCGCCGTCGGTGAACAGGCGCCGGTCGCATTCTTGGCCGCCGCCATCCCAATGATCTTCGCGGCGTTCGCCTATCAAGAACTCAACCGCGAAATGCCCGACTGCGGCACCACTTTCGTGTGGGGCGCCAAAGCCTTCGGCCCAATCGTCGGCTGGATCGGCGGCTGGGCCGTAGCCGTCTCGGCAATCATGGTGCTCGCCAACGTCGCCGAAATCGCCGGCCTCTACTTCTGGTACCTGCTCGGCAACGACGACATCGCAAACAACCGTCCACTCGTGGTGATCACCGGCTGCGCCTTCATCGCCGTCATGACCGGCGTATCGGCCATCGGTGTGCAGATTGGTGAGCGGCTGCAGATGGTGATGATGGTCATCCAGTACGTCGCCCTCGCACTATTCGGGATCCTCGCCTTCATTGGCGCGCTCAACGGCAGCTCACCGAGTGCCGTCGCCTTCGACCCCGAATGGTTCAACCCCGCAGCAGTCACCTCATGGTCGGGATTCATTGAGGCCGTGCTGCTGTGCCTGTTCATCTACTGGGGATGGGACACCTGCCTCGCGCTGAACGAAGAAACCCGCAACCCGCGCCGCACCCCCGGCCAGGCGGCACTGGCCACCATCGTCATTCTCATCGTCACCTACGTAGGTATTTCGGTGGCCGTGATGATGTTCGCCGGCTTCGGCGACACCGGATTCGGACTCACCAACGAGGCCAACCTCGATGATGTGTTTACGGTACTGCGGGATGCACTATTCGGCCCCTGGGGATGGTTCCTGATTCTCGCGATGCTGGTTTCGGGTGCATCCTCAACCCAGACGACGATTTTGCCCACCGCGCGCGGCACGCTCTCAATGGCCGTGTACGGTGCGCTTCCCGCGCGCTTCGCGAAAGTGCACCCGCGCTTCAAGACCCCGGCGTTCTCGACCACGGTCATGGGTATCGCGGCAATCGCCTACTACGCACTGATGTCGGTGATCAGCGAAAACGTGCTCGCCGACTCGCTGACCTCGATGGGCCTGGCGGTGGCGCTGTACTACTCGATTACCGCGTTCGCCTGCGTCTGGTACTTCCGCAAGACGCTGTTTGATAACGCCCGCAACTTCTTCATGCGCGGATTGATGCCGCTGCTGGGTGGCATCATGCTCGCCTATGCCTTCGTGCAGTCGGCGATCGACATGATCGATGTCGACTACGGGTACACGGTGTTGCTCGGCATCGGCGGCGCGTTCGTGATCGGCGTGGGCGCGCTCGCCTTCGGGTTCGTGCTGATGGGCGCGTGGGCGCTCAACCCCCGCTCGCGCGGCTTTTTCAGCGGTGAGCGTCTCAACAAAGACACCCCGGTGCTCGTGCCCGAAGAGTAACGAGCCGGCTGCGCGTGTGCGCGGCGGGCGAGTGGCGCCTGGCTGGGCTGGGGCCGCGGAGCGTCCCCGCCGCCGCGCCGCCGCGTCCGCGCCGCCACCCCACGGATTTGTGTGGGTTAGCGGCATTTGTATGTGGTGCACCACCCACAAATGACGCAGAGACACACAGAAGGCGCAAAAAACCGGGATGCGCGCGGTGCTCGGCCCGCGCCGCCACCGCCGCGCCACCGCGCCGATCCCCACCACTGGGGTACACCGAAAACGCTGGGAGCCACCGCTATGGCGGTGTACCCCGGCGTTTTCGGTGTACCCGGCCGGTTCAGCGCCAGCCCACCCCCTGGATTTGTGTGGGTTAGCGGCATTTGTATGTGGTGCACCACCCACAAATGACGCAGAGACACACAGAAGGCGCAAGAACGGGATGCTCGCGGCGCGGGCGGCGCGGGCGGCGGGCGGCGGGCGGCGAGCGCGGGCGGG
>NZ_JARBDD010000006.1:0-255 GCF_036577665.1 Gulosibacter sp. GYB002
TGCGAAAAAAGCCGAGGCGGCTTTCAACAACTCATTGGTGTCCCGCAGCTCTTGATTTTCTCGACGTAACCGTGCGTTTTCTGCAGCAAGGTCCTCGGGCATTGATTCCACAACACGTCCTTCGCGATGAGCGGCCTGCGTCCATTGCCTCGCCGTGTGCCACGAGACACCCAGTTTGGGTGCCACGATCTTGCAGGCTGCCTGCATGGACATGTTCTCCGCCAGGATGCGATCTTCCACGAGGCGGACCACACG
>NZ_JARBDD010000007.1:0-2259 GCF_036577665.1 Gulosibacter sp. GYB002
CGATGGCACCAGCAGCTCGCACACGTGGCGACCAAACCTGAAGAAGAGCTCGTGGACCCCAGCAAGAAAAGCCGCCTGGGGTGAACTCTTGCGTGCCCGCTGGGCAGAAGCCAAAAGGCTCGGGTTGGACAACCCACGGCAAGCACCAACACCACCAGAAGCATTGGTGAAGTACCGGGCCGTGGCCAAGGCAGAGGCTGAGCGCCTGCGCGCCGAGCGAGGCGAACGCTAAATGGCCCGCACCGTCACAGCAATCCCCGCCACCCGAGCGCTCCACACTGGTGCTCCACTTGGACAAACGACTCTGCGCAGGGTCGCCGGGTATGCCCGCGTGTCCACCGACCACGACGATCAGGTGACGTCCTACGAAGCCCAAGTCGACTACTACACCCGCTACATCAGCGACCACGCGGGCTGGCAGTTCGTGAAGGTCTATACCGATGAAGGCATCACCGGCACCTCAACCAAACACCGCGCTGGATTCCAGCAGATGGTCACCGACGCGCTCGACGGCAAGATCGACCTGATCATCACCAAGAGTGTGTCCCGGTTCGCCCGCAACACCGTCGACTCGCTCACCACCGTTCGAGCCCTCAAAGACAAAGGCGTGGAGGTCTTCTTCGAAAAAGAAGGCATCTGGACCTTCGACGCCAAAGGCGAGCTCCTCATCACCATCATGAGCTCGCTGGCGCAAGAAGAAGCCCGCTCCATCTCCGAAAACGTCACCTGGGGACACCGCAAACGCTTCGCCGACGGCAAAGTCACCGTCCCATACTCCCGCTTCCTCGGATACGACAAAGGCGAAGACGGCAACCTCGTCATCAACACCGAACAAGCCAAACTCGTGCGCCGGATCTACAACATGTACTTAGGTGGCATGTCCATCGGCACGATCGCCCGCACCCTCACCGACGAACCAGAGACCTTCACCGCCGCAGGCAACAAGACCTGGTATTACCAATCCATACGAGCGATTCTCACCAACGAGAAATACAAGGGTGACGCCCTCCTGCAGAAGTCGTACATCGCTGACTACCTGACGAAACGTCAAGTCATCAACCAAGGCGAAGTACCCCAGTACTACGTCAAATAGCTAAAGGGGCTAGAGATCAGCGAACCCAGCATCGCACCCGGCCCTTCTCATCGACCTTGGAGTGCAGCCAGTGCGGGCACTTCTTCGGCTCGAAAACCTGGCACGCGGGCAGTAAGTACGAAAAGGTCATCTGGCGGTGCGGCCACAAATACGCAGGCCAGGAAAAATGCGCCACCGGGCACATCAGCGATCAACGACTCAAGGACATGTTCCTCGAGGCTATCCGCCTCCGCTTCGGCTCACCTGCCGATGACACCGTCAACCACGCCGTACTCGACGCGCTCGACACGAGTGACCTGGAGGTTGAGGCCGCCGGGCTTCTCGCTCAGATCAACGAGGTGGCCAAAAAGCTCCAATCGATGATCGCCCACAACGCACGAGTCGCTCAAGACCAGCAAACCTACGAGAAGGCGTTCAACGCTAGCCACGAACAGCACCAGGCGCTGTTAGCTGATCACGCTGCCGTGGTCGCCGAGATCCAGAACAAAAACAACCGACTGGCCGCCTACCACTATTACATGCAGGAGACCGCCAACCTTGATCTTGAACGCTTGGTCTTCAGCCCATACCTCTGCGTAGCTTTGCTCGATAAAGGCACCGTCGACGTCGACGGCAACGTCACCTTTCAATTTCGCGACGGCAGCACCCAAGTAGTCGCCATCAAGCAGTAACCCAGTATCCACATCTAAGCGCCTGCCAGAACCTGGTGGGCGCTCGCGTAGTCTTGGAGTGGTGGATTGCTTACAATTGAAAATTCTTCAGCAAGTTGAGAACTACGTGACGCCGTTCCAGGTGGTCGAGGGATTCGATGACCGCTGGTGGCACCGCATGGCTGGACGAGTCGGCGACGACACCCTGGGTGGCAAAGAGTACATCCAGTTTCTTGCCGATAGTGTGGAAGTCGGGCGCGCTGAGGTGACAGATTGGCCGCTCTCCGATAGCTACATCGGAGTTGACTCGACGGTGCCAACCAAAGAAATCTGGTTCTTCGAAATCCGCCATGACCTTCGCCGACAGCACTACGGGGGTGAGTTTGCAAGGCTCTGTTGCAAAGATTGGCGGCAGTCAGAGGTAGGCTGTCGCTCTGCGCCGATCAGGCGGCTGCTGCGAAATGGTGGTTGAGCATGCCCATGGCCTCCGTCAGCGCCGAGGGCCCAATGCCAAAA
>NZ_JARBDD010000008.1:0-254845 GCF_036577665.1 Gulosibacter sp. GYB002
CGGCTTCACCAGAGCCTGGGCTACCGCACGCCGGCTGAAGTAGAAGCCGAATTTTGGGAACACCACCCCGGTCAAGGAATAATGGAAATCAAGGCACAAGCCTAGGAACAAAACTCAGGGCACTTCAAAGCTTTGTAGTTGACTAGGAGTGCAGATGGTCGTCGGCCCACCTGCAAGAACGAATAGCAAGCGGTATCGTCTACAGGTAGAGGTGCTACCCGCATCATTTGTCGAGACCCCGCGTCTATTCTTGCGCGCGAAATCCCGACTGGTTCACCTCTCTCCGGACGCCAGCCGGGTAGCGACGTGCCAGATACTCAGCGGTACAGCAGGCTAATCTCCAAACGTCCGCGGCAGCCGGAAATCCCAGTTCATCGCCGGTATCGAAGCTGTTCGATGGCCCTGCTCCGCACTGGGGTCTTGTATCCAACGTGACCAGTTGTGCGATCCTTTCGCGGGTACCAGCACATTCTTGGTGAGGTTGCTGCAATCGGGCATCATCGAACCCCATGACCTTGCCCGCAAATACGCGGGCGAACTGTTTGCGACTGAGATTCTGCTGCTGGCCTATTATGTGTCGGCCGTGAATATCGAGACAACCTACAACGCGCTGCAAGCCGAAGCAGCGAAGCGTGAGGGCGCATCCGAGCCTGCGTACGAAACTTTCACTGGCATCGCACTCGCCGACACTTTCCAAGTGTACGAGAAGGGTGATGGTCTGGACGAGTCAGTGTTTGTGGAGAATAACGCCAGCATTCAGCGACAGATCAATGCACCTATCAATGTGATCATTGGCAAACGTTGGTTGTCGCTATTGATACGAGATAACGGTGTGTGCGAGTACGCGTTAGCCGCTTAAAACCTGCTGGAAGGCAGGATCTAGGAATCCGTGTGCTGCTCGCGAGCATTCTCGCGGTAGTAGTGACAGGGGTGTTCAGGCGTCTTCCGCCTGAGCTGCAGCACCATTTGTACCCACCAGGAGCACTGGAAGCCGTGGCGTCAAAATGTATGGGTCGCCGTCAAAAGGTATCGAGGAGGGTGTTCGCCCTACTTCTTCCCGCACCGTTTCTCCCGCAGGTAGTTCTTATATTCCTCCCGGACACGATCGAAATCCTCGTCGGTTTGGTTCTTGAGGAAACTCAAGGCATCACCCGACCAGACACAGGAAGGATTGTGTTTTCCTCGCCAGGCATACTTCGTGTCTTCGCGGAGTCCGTGCCGCCAAGCCATACACGTGAGATCATGCATCGTGAGCTTCCTGCCATGCTTCCGGAACTCATTCGCCCGCTCCACCAATTCCCCTGCTGAAAACGGGTGAGTGTCATTGGGATCGACTTTGCGCTGAACGATTGTTGTTGGCGCGCCTTGGTTAATGGCAACCTCAAGATCGGCACGGCTAATCTTCTTGCCTGATTGCAGGTTGATCTCCTGAACGATTGCGATCCGCCCCATGTCAGCGCCTAGGCTTTCGGCCTTGCCTATAATCTGCCGTAGGTCTCGAAGGAAGTCCTCGACTACCTGTGCAGACTTCACATCTCCATCCACCCGGAGCGAGCGAATCGTATCGCTTGGGGTACGAGCCGCCAGTGGGAGCAACGTCCACGTGATGTCATCGGCTAGGTCCTTGTCGAAAATCTCAAGCACGAAGTCTCTGTAGTTCACAATGCTCTGCTGTAAGAACATGTAGAGGACGCTATTTAGATCGTCAGCGACGTAAAGGTGAATGATCTTATTTCGATATTCGGTCAGGATGTGGAGGTTCGCTCGGACGCCGTCGCCATCAACCGTTTCAGGCCAAAGACGATACTTGTCCATTTCTGCGATACAGTGCTCCAGCGATAAGGACCTGTAGTCCTCTCCGCGCTTCTTCTTGTAGAAGATGTTCTTCCGGGATTTTCGCAATGCCGCCTTTAAAATGAGTTCCCACGCATTGACGACCAAGACGGTGACGACCTGCTCCCGGTACGTTGTCTGCGGCTTGTTGTAAACCTCGATCGCGGCGAGCATCGCGGCGCGTGAGTTGTCGCAGAGCTTCTTGTGTGACACGTACGGCCTAGCCATCAGTAGCATCTTTCTCAACGACACACATCGTCAGATCACCTCCCAGGTGATGGTGAACAGTTCGCGACGGTTCTCGGTGGCGTTAAGGGCGTCGCGGGCGCTGTCGAGGTACTCCTCGGACTCGTCGCGCAGCCGGTTGCGCTCGGTGCGGTATTCATCTTCGGCGTCGTCGATCTTGCGTCGCCACTGGCGGGCTTCTTGCTTGAGCTTGAGCTCTTCGGTGGCGCTGGTCGCCTTGCGAGCCGCCTTCTTCGCGGTGGTCTCTTTGGCTTGGTACTCGCGAATCTTCGCATCAAACTTCGCTTTGTGGTCGAGGCGGGCTGCTTCGATGAGCTCTTCTTGCTGGAGGAAAAACCCAGCGTTGCGATCCTCCACGTCTTGGCCGAGCTCAGTGAGTTGAGCGTCGAGTGCGTCCTCGAACCCAGCGTCGTCAACCGCACCTGCGGTGATGTTGATGCAGGTGAGGTCGAGGAGGTCACGGACCTGATCATGGTCCATCGGGGTGCCATCAGCGAGGAACCCGACTGTGAGCAGGTAGGACTCGCGCAGTTGTTGCTTGCCTGCCTTCATGGTGAAGGTAGCTTCCTCGATCCGTAACCGCCCGGACTTCTTCTTGAGCCGCTTCGCAACCGTCGTGGCGCGTTCGGAGCCTTTGATCTGAAACGTGAGGTGGGCCGGTGGAGTGTCGTGGTTTTTCGCATGCTCGATCACCCAGGCACATAGCTCACTGGCATACCGGTATTGGTGTGCGCCTTTGCGTGGCTCGGACTTGAAGTAGTACTCGCCGGTCGGGATGCCCACTTCTGGGGCGTCCTTGAGGGTGAATTGGGTGCCGGTCTCGTTAAAGGTGGCAATGTTGCCCAGCTCGTGGCGGGTGACCTCGATGAGGAGGCGTTCGAAGGCGTTGAGGACGACGCCGGTTTGGGCGTCGTAGGACTTGAGCTTGTCGCGCACCTTCGGGTCGAGGTTGTCGAACACCTTGGCGCGGGTCTTCTTCATCTCCCGGTTGATCTGCTTCGCGTACTTCGCTTCGAGAGCAGTAAACGCGGCATCGATCTCGGCGGAGGTCTTGCAGTTGTCAAGGATGTGGGCGATATTCTTCTCGAAATCCAGGCCGTCTTCGATCTGACCGAGGACCTCATCGGACGCGCCGAACACCGAGGTGAACAACTCGAACTTCTCCGTGAGTAGTTCGAGGATGCGTTCTTCGGCGAGGTTTCCTTTGTTGGAGAAGTTGACGACCACGACGTTGTGTTTCTGCCCGAAGCGGTGCACGCGGCCGATGCGCTGCTCGATGCGTTGCGGGTTCCACGGCAGGTCATAGTTGACCAGCATCGAGCAGAACTGCAGGTTGATACCCTCCGCGGCAGCCTCGGTCGCGATCATGAGCCGTCCCCGCTCACGGAATTCATCCACGAGGGCTTTACGCCGGTCGGCAGCAGGAATACCTGTGACAAGATCACCGCCCTCGTTCTCCTCGAGCCACCGCTTGTAGATCGTGTTGGCTTCCGGACTGGTATTGGTGCCGTTGAACAAGACGAGGCCTTCGCCCCATCCGGCCTCGGTGAGGGATCGGGCGAGGTAGTCCTGGGTGACGGTGGAGTCGGTGAAGATGATCGCCTTCTCTGGCGCACCAATCTCGCGCAGCTTCGCAAAGCCCTGCTCGAGCGCATCAACCAGCTTCACAGCCTTCTGGTTGACGGTAATGGAGCGGGCGAGCTTTGCGTACTCGCGCAGCTCTTCGACTTCGCGGAGCATCGCCTGGCGCTGCTCCGGGTCAATCACCTCAGAGGTGACTGGGGTGTTTTCTGCTTCTTCCCGTAGCTCGCTGGTGACGTCTGGGTCACCGACGAAGCCACCGGCGTCGTTGCGTCGGCGTCCGGCGCGGACTTCCGCTTCGAGGCGGTCTGCAGTGCGCTCCAGAGTGGAGGCGACGGCGTAGGAGGAGGAGCCGAGGCGCTTTCGCATGATGAGCGCGGACAGGTGGCGTTGGGATTTCGCGAAAGCCCACAGAAACGGCCGCTGCAGGTACTCGTTGATCTTGTCGTACAGCTCGATCTCGGCATCGCTCGGGGTAAACGCGACGGTCAGCGGCATGCGCTCGGTGAAGCGAATGTACTTATCCGCATCCTTGCGAAGCGTCCGTTTCGCCACCATCGCGACCCGCTGGGCGAGGTCGTCGTTACCGACCCCGTCAGGGTTGTCCAGGTAGCGTTCCTTGAACGCATCCAGCGAATGGAAGTAGTCCGGCGCGAATACCGAAACCAGCCCGTAGAGTTCCTCGAGCCGGTTCTGCAGCGGCGTCGCGGTGAGCATGACGGTCTTCGAGGCAGCGCGGCAGATGCGGGCGACGTTTGCTGCGATCTTGGCTTGCCCGGTCCAGTGAGAGCGCAGACGGTGGGCTTCATCGCAGACCACGAGATCCCAGGTGCGGATCATCTTCGTGGTCTGCGAGTTCGCGAACTCATACGAGCAGATGAGGATCTGATCCTTCGCGCCTGGCCCGGTCAACTCATCAATGTTGGTGCGATCGAGCAGTGAGGCGGGCAGAGCGAATTTCTCGTCCAGTTCCTGCTTCCACTGCTGGCGCAGCGACGATGGTGCAATGATGAGGATGCGCCGGTTGCGCTGTGCCCAGTATTGGGAGATGACGATTCCGGCCTCGATCGTTTTACCAAGCCCGACCTCGTCGGCAAGGATCACCCCGTCCAAGAACGGGGTTTGGAGGGCGAACAGGGCGGCGTCGACCTGGTGGGGTTTGGGCTCCACCTGCGCATCGAACAACAACCCCGCAAGCTTGCCGACATGGTCGGAGGCATAGGAGCGGTCGAGCTCATGTGCGTAGAGCTTGGACTGATAGTCACTCAAATACTGCACTCGTCGCCGCTCCCCTTAGACTTCCCACCGCTCAGGGGCCGACACCGCATAATCCACGCCGATCGCGGCGAAGTGTTTCATGGCGGCCTTGATCTTCGCGTTCTCGCTCGGGCGGCGCTTCGCCGGGTCCTGGCTCGACTTCGTCTCCCGCACCAGGTACAGGTGCTCAGTGCCGTCCTCAACCTTGATGATCGCCCAGTCCGGGTTGTAATCACCCACCGGTGTAGGCACACGGAATTTGTCGGGCAGTTTCATGAACAACTTGATGTCCTCACGCCCATCCAAGTACTGAGCGAACTGTCGCTCCACTGCCGAGTCGAGCACCAGGTAGTCGAAGTCCGTCTTCTCCTTATTCGTCACCTTGTACAGCTGGTCGATGAACCGGTCCTTCTCTTCCAACCCATCGGCCTGGAGTTCGCGCAGCTCGTAGATGGAGCCGCCGATCGGCTCATACTGGATCCCATCGATGAGGGTGTGAGCCAGCTCGGTCTCGATGCGCTCGGTGACCATTTTGATGAAGTCATTCGGGTTCGCGAGGAAGTCTCCGATCCGGCCGGAGCCGAGCAGGATCTCGATGATCGTCTTCCGCGTCAGCGACGTTGATTCTTGAAGCTGGCTGATGATGTCCGGCAACGGATACGAGTCCGTGAGCACCGTGGACCGGGAGCCCAGTTCCGTGCCCTTCGGGCCACCACGCGTGATCTCAAGCCCCGTGCGGTTGACCTGGATACGGATCGGATCGATCTGCGGCGCCTGCTGGATACTCGCCACACTGCGAGCAATGAGGTCCTCACGATCGAGCGCGACCCGGTAAGTGGTGCGAGCAGTGATTGCCTCCCAGAACTCTTCGAACTCGGGGGTGGCGTAGACCTGCTTGTTGAGGGTGCGGGGCTGGCGCTTGCGCTTGTGCTTGACGATCGTTTCGATCTTGCAGCCATCGACGATCCGGATGACGTCTTCCTCGTAACCTGCAAACTCGTCGGGAAGGTTTACAGTGAAGCCCAGCTGGTCTGGCACCCACGTGCCCATCACCTCACCGGCGGCGTTGATGTACCCCTGGCTGTGGAGCGACTCCCAGATCTCACCGGAGCGCTTCGTCCCTAGCCGCATCTCCTTACCCGTCACCTCATCAACCACCGGCAAGGCAGCGAACTCAGTCCGTCTCACGTATCCGATCGCCACACCAGCCTGCTTGTACTCATCCTGCAGTGCAGACGCGAACGCCTTGTAGGACTCGTTCGCCACGACAGTGAGTTGTGCGGTGCCCGCATCCTTGATGCGCTCACCCTCTTGGTTCACTGGCAGGCGCAGGCCACGGCCGATGGTCTGGCGGCGCTCGGTCTCTGAGGACATGTCGCGCAGCGTGCAGATCTGGAACACGTTCGGGTTATCCCACCCCTCACGTAAAGCGGAGTGGGAGAAGATGAACCGCACCGGCTCATCCATGCTGAGCAGCCGGGCCTTGTCCTTCATGATCAGCTCGTAGGCGTCATCGTCGGCCTTTGTCTTGCCCGAGGAGTCCTTGAACGTCATCCGAGCGTCTTTGCCCTTCCCTGCCTTCATCTGTGCGAAGTACCCAGAGCGCACCTCCACCGGATCCTCGGGCAGGAACGCGTGCGAGGCTGGGTTCTTCGCGCGCTCTTCAACGTAGATCGCGTCGAAGGCCTCGGCGAACGGGCCGCGCGCATCGAGGTTGTTGATGCCCTCACCAAGATAGGAGGCGACCTTGTCGATGAAGAACAGCGACAGCACTTTGATACCGTGCTCGTGAACCTGGGTCTCCTTGCGGATGTGCTCACGGATGGTTTCGCGGATCATCTCGCGAAACACAGCGTCCTGGTTATCGCCAATCGCCTCACCCACCCGCAGATATCCGTGGTTGGTGAGCTCGATCTGCTCGGGTTGGACGCTGATCTCGTTGATCCGCCAATTACCCTCGTATGCTGGGTTCCCACCGGAAAGGCGCTCTAAATCGGCGCCTTGGGTGGCGGAGACCTTCTTCTTCGCGAAGCCGCCGTCCTTCTTCCGCACCACCAGCTCCAGCGACGCTTTGAACGACGGGTCGCGCTTGACCTCCAGCAACTTCACATACGGCTTCGCCGCGCCGCCCATTTCCAGGGCGTCGGAGACGACGATCGTCTTCACCAACTCCAGCCGGTGAGCGTCCAACGGATCGAGCCGGTACACCACGTTGCGGGTGGTCCGGTGGGTTGCCGAGTAGCGCAGGGTGCACAGCGGGTTCAGGTCGGCGACGGCCGACTGGGAGAGCCGGGACTCCATGTTCTGCGGCTCGTCCATAATGACGATCGGTCGAGTTGCCTGCAGATAATCCAGCGGCCGCAGCCCGGAGAGTTTGTCTCGCTGCTGGTGAATAATGCGTGTGTTCTTATCGCCTCTAATCGAGTCGATCGTCATCACCAAGAACTGCAACGATGTGGCCGTAGCAAAATCTCGCACGTCCTCAGCACGGTCACCGGAGTACACGTTGTAATCCATATTGATTTGCGGGTACAAGTGGCGGAAGTGCTCGCGCATCAACTGAATACTCGTCTTCACACCCTCACGGATCGCCACCGAGGGCACAAGGATAATGAACTTGTTGAATTGATAATTGCTGGCGAGCTCGAACGCGGTACGCAAGTAGACGTAGGTTTTACCTGTACCGGTCTCCATCTCAATGTCGAATTGGAGACCATCAACCAAGTCATCGTTGATCTCAAGCCCGTTGCGATCCTGTACTCGGCGCAGATTCGTGGCAATCGTGTCCTCATCAAGCACGAGGTTGTTGCCGTAGGCGCCGATTTCCTGAAAAAGATCGTTTTGCTCTAAGCCCGGAATCTCGAGCATGGGCATGGAAGACTGAAACTCCAACTTTGTAAAGAGCTGGTCGGCATCGGCAGGCTGCCCATCGAACAGATCCGTGACAGCCTCGATGGCGCTAGTCTGGTAAGGCTGGCGGGGATCAAACTGAAAACGCATCACTCAGTCCTCGCCCTACGCCGTCCACAGATCAACATTGCGGGTGCGGCACTCCTGCACCAGATTCGTCTTCAGCTCATCATTGCCCTTGAATGCATCCTCCAGGATCACGAGCCGCTCCGGCTCCTTTGCGACCATCGCACGCAGCTGATCCAGAGTCGGAGTCATATGCTCATCAAGGTAGGCCAATACGAGCCCATCAGCCACACTGAAAGCCTCGAGACCCTCGACGTTGACCGTCTCGATCTTCTCCGACAACGAGAAGCCGAGTTTCAATAACACCTCAGTCAGCAGCGCCTCGGGGCGGGCATGATCATCAGCCGAATCAGCAAGATCTGCGAACAAACCAACCAGCTCATCCTCAGATAGGCCTGAGTCCGCCTTCCACTTCGTGAAATTCGTATCCACGAGTTTGTAAGCACGGAAACCGACATCGAGGGAATCTGCCCGGCCATCAAGTTTCGACGCTTCTTCCTCGAGAATCTTCTTACCCGCACGACGAATACGTTCCCGGGTGATCTGTGAGATCGTTTCGTATCCGGCCTTTTGTGCCTCAGAATTCTCCTCAGTGGGCTCAGGAAGCTGTACCGAGATGCATCGCCGGGTGCCCCCATCGTTAGCATTCAGCTGCATAACTGCGTGAGCTGTCGTTCCTGAGCCCGCGAAAAAGTCTAGAACCATCGCATCGCGATCAGAACTAAAGAAGGTTGCGCCGAGAACAAATTGTTGAATCAAGGAAGTTGGCTTCGGGTAGTCAAAGGCACTTGCCAAATCTGCACCAAGTGCCTTGAGGTCGGAATTTCCATTCTTATTAAGGTGCTTGATGACTGAATAAAACTTTGAGCCGTCTTCTGAGACCTTCCGATATCTGCCTACTACGTGAAACCCTCCAATTTTCGCTAAAAGGATGTACTTCCCTTCCGCTAGGCCTTTGTCGATCTCATCCTTCTTTTCCTGGCCGTGGTAATGAAGGATCTCTTCGTACATGCATGTGCCATACTTGCCGAATTCCTTCCGAAGCCAGTCCTCTTCGATCCAGTAATCTTCGCCGTCAATAGCTACTGTCTTTCCACGGATTTCCTTGGGGCGCAATAGCGGTTTGAACGACGATAGCGACCTAGCGTAAACGAATAGGCTGTCGTGCCCTTTGATCATTTGTTTGGCGAGGCCGCCACCTTCTGCGCGAATGATGCTAAACACTCCGACTCGATTTGACTCACCAAAAATCTCATCGAGTACTCCGCACAGGTGTGAAGCTTCTGTATCGTCGATGGAAACTGCAATGCAGCCGTCTTTGCGGAGCAGGTTCCTCGCCAGTTTGAGGCGTGGATACATCATGTTGAGCCAGTTGGAGTGAAAGCGTCCTGCCGACTCAGAGTTGGTGGACAGTTTCCCAGCCTCGTCGACCTGGCCGGTGCGTTCGAGGTAGGAGCCGATGGGGTCGGCGTAGTCGTCTTGGTAGACGAAGTCGTTGCCGGTGTTGTAGGGCGGGTCGATGTAGATCATCTTGATCTTGTCGTAGTAGTGCTTTTGCAGGGTCTTGAGCACTTCGAGGTTGTCTCCCTCGATGAAGACGTTCTGGGTGGTGTCCCAGTTGACCGAGTTCTCCTTGTCCGGCATCAAGGTTGCGGTGGTCGGGGTTTGGGCGGCGCGAATTGCTTCGCGCTTGCCTGGCCACGTCAGACCGAATCGCTCGCGGCCGTCCTCGACGTCGATGTCGAGGATCGTCTTGAGCGTGTCGAGGTTGATCTTGCCGTCGGCTACGACCTCGGGGAAGAGTTCTGCGAGTTTGGTGGCTGCTTCGGTGGCGAAGTCGGGGGTGGTGCGTGGCACTTCGTTGAGTTCTTCGGTCATTGCTTGCTCCATGGGTTCGTGAAAGTCGGGGTGTCTGCGGCGCTGCTGCCGCTGAATGCTGTCTGGGTGGTCGGCTCCGGTGCCGGGCTGCGCGGGCGCGTTCCCATGGCCCGTTTCTCCAGATAGAAGCCGGTCGAGGTGAGCGTGTTACGCATCGCTTTCACCTCCTTCGTGGGTGGCTGGGGCGATCGCGGCGATTTGTTCGAGGTTGCAGTTCAGTTCGGTACAGATCCTGGCAAGAACCTCTGTGGTGACGTTGCCGTCTTTGCCCATCTTGGCAATGGTGGCGGCAGACAGGCCGGTGGCGAGGCGGAGGTCTTCTTTGGTCATGTCGCGGTCGATGAGGAGTTTCCACAGGGGTTTGAAGCTGATCTTCATCGCTGGCCTCCTTCGCTGGTCTGTGGGGCGTGGTGGTCGGTGGTTTCGGTGTTCCAGGTGAAGCCGTAGAGGGCCTCGGCGCCTTCGCCGAGATGGATGACTTGGGCTGGGGCGACACGTTCTTCGGCCTTGGTGCCGTAGGCCTTTGTGGCGTCGAAGGAGAAGAACACTTGCTTCGGCTCACCCGCTCTGCTGGTGAGGTTTGCGGTGTTGCTGTAGACGGTAAGGAGTTCCGCGACGGGAGCGAACGCAATCAGTTTGATGATGGCTGAGTCGTGGATGAGGAACGGCAACGGTGTGGAGCGCAAGACGGCGATGTCGAGAGCGACGAGGTGATTGAATTTCGCGCCGGAGCCGGTGTCGCCGTTGTGGTCGAAGGTGTAGGAGACGCCTTTGGTGACGGCTTTGAAGGTGAAAATCGGGGCGTTCTGCGGTTCGCTCGGATACAAGGCGTCCATCACGTCTCGCATCTCGGCGTTGATCTGTGTGGTGAGTTCACCGAGCGTAGCGGGGATGCTTTCGTCGATCTCCTTCTTGAGAGCTTTGCGTTCTTCTTTGAGCTTCTGGTTGTGGTCGAAGGTGCGGATCTGCTCGTCAAGCTGGGTGATCTTCGTGTGCAGTTCGAGGGAGCGTTGATAGGTTTCGTCATCGAGCTGCACGGATTCGCCGAGCGAGACGATCCTTGCTTGCTGGGCCCGGATTTCCCGCTGCAGTGCCGCGACCTGGGTGGTGTAGAGGCGGCGTTGTTCGGTGAGCTGTTCTTCGAGAATGCCGGTGAGAGCATGGTGGTAGTACTCGACGGTTTCCAGGTGCTCGCGGTTTGCATGGGGGAAGTAGGTGTAGAACTCTTCGAGGTCATCGGTGGTGATGCGAGTGCGACCAGCGAGGGTGGCTTCCACGATCGCCAGCTTCCCTGTCAACTGGTCGAGTTGCTCAGTCAGGGGCCGCAGCTGGGCGCGGAGGAGTTGTTGTTCTTGGCGCGCCTTGCGGTCGGCATCGAAGAGGTCAAGATCGGCCTGTCGATGGACACGCGTTGCCTCAGCCTTTGCTTCAGCGAGCTCACGCTCTGCCCGGTCACGGTCGGCCTTTTTGGTGAGTTTGATGTAGTTGGAGTACTGGCCTTTCGCTATCGCATCTAGCGCATCGACCTCGCTACGCACTTTCGCATAGCGGTCCTGGATTTCCTCGATCTCCGCATACGCACCAAACAACCGTAGTAGCGCGGCCGCGCCGCTGGTGTCGCTCTCGCGTGGGGCTGCGGCGAGGGGCTTGTCGAGCATCGCAATCCCGGATTCATCCACGCGGGAGAATCGGCCCACCAGGTCACGCCACGATGTGCCCGCCTCGTCGAGTCCGTAGGAGGTGAGCAGGAAACCCATGTACTCATCGATTGACATCTCGTCGCCGGGGATGGTCCAGCCGGGGTCTTGGTAGGTGGCGACGAATCCGGGACGAGAGGTGTCGCGGGAGAAATGATGGTTGATGCCGTGGATGCGCAGCGTGAAATAGATGACGTGGTGTCGTACCGCCGTGGCCATCGTGACCGCATCCGAGCTCAAGAAATCACGGCCACCGTAGACGAAGTCGATGATCTGCAGAACGGTGGACTTGCCGATCGAGTTTTGCGCCCCGTCGGCACCTTCGATGATGTTCAGCCCCGCATGGAACTCAATCACCGGCCGTTTCTCACCGTGGTGTTTGAAGGCTGGGGACCAGAGTCTAGTGAGCACGAGCAATCACCCCTTGGTCGGTATCGAGGCTGAGGGTGCCGAGCGTGAGCAGCAGTGTGAGGGCGTCGATCATGTCCTCGGTCGCCAACTGCTCCTCGAGGCGGTCGTGAAGTTCGGCGACGCTCATGGGTGCAGTATCGAGGCTGCGCATGATGGTGACGAAGTCAGCGAGGACGGTTTCGCTGAAGCAGTAGAGCTTGTTGGGGAGCCGAATCATGCGCTCACCGCCACGGTCCTTGGTGTGAACAGGTCGCAGATCTGGATCATGAACGCCACGACAACCCCGCACGCGTATCGGTCAACGTGAGTGTGCTCGTGGATCCATGCGGTTAGGCGTTGCCAGATGTTGTACTGGCTCATGCCGCTGTCGTCCAAGACGTCCCACGCAGATTGAATCTGGCGGCGCATCTTCGAAAACTTGAAGTCCCCTTGAGCTTCGAGGGCCTTGGCGGTGTTGCGGACGACTGGCTCGTAAGTGGCCATCGCATCGAAACACAGGCGTAGCAGTGCCATGTCGTCGATCTTCTGTTGCAACGTCATCGCGCTGTAATCCGTGTCGCGGACCGCCTCTTCGAAGGGTAGCTGGTTGATGACAGCGAGCAGTTGGCTGATCTTGCGGTCCAGCCCGAGAGGAGCAAGGCCCTCGTCAACGTTCTCTGTTGCGGTGAGTGCTCGGTTATGGGCTCGCAACTGGGCGAGATCGGCCTCAATGTGAGCAAGGTTGAAACGCTCCGCACACGGCTTGCACATGACTGCGAAGTCGCCCGAGCCGAACGGCTCGGTGGCGTCGTCGAGAAAGACGATGTCGTAGGAGGCCTGTGAGGAATCGTGAGACCTGGACCGAAGCGGCGTGCAACAGGTGGCGCAGCCACGTGAGCGCGTCAGAAGCAAGTCACGATTCTTGGTGAGCGCGGCAAGGATCTTCGCACGCCTGAGCACTGCGGCGGTCCTGTCAGGCAGTCCGGCTTTCTCGTGGAGGATGCCGACGAGCAGCTCGGCAACGCCGTACTCGAAGTTCTCCAGATCTACGTGTTCGTCGTGGTCGGCGATGTTCTGAGCGATGAGTTCCTGGGTGGCCAGATCCAACCCGTAAAGGCGTTCAACGAAGGCGTCGATGTCGAGACGGGGACAGATCGCATTGGCGAGCTTCTTCGTGAACCCCGAAGCCCTGGACGCCATCGACTCGAGCACCGAGTCTGACGGCAGTGTCGATGGGTCTCGGTTGGTGCCCCACTCGTCTTCGGTAACTGTCGTGAACATAGAGATCAGCTCACGCATTCGCTCAGCACGCGCGAGGCCACCGGGCAGGGCTGGGGCGAGGCATGCAGCCAGCTCGTGGAACTTCACTCGCCCTCCTCGTCTCTGCGGGTCTCACGGTTCCTCACGGATTCGCCTCACACTTTCTCACGGCCTGGCGAACCCCGATTTCTAGGGTTTTAACCAGATACCACGACCAGTCGCGGCCACCACGAACGTGAAGACGTTCTTCACATCTTACCGTGAGCCGCCGACAAAATGCGGCTCAACACAAGCGTGCAGACCACACGACTGGCCAGGTGTCTCGATCGGGAAGCGTACGGCCTGGTCGTCAACAGAAAACAAGTTCATACGGAGACTCGCTAAGCGCTTGGCGGATACCCGAGACCACCCCTGGCAACCGGTGTTGGTCGCGGGGTCCGCCTTTCTGTGCTTAGCAACTCGTCTTCGAACTTGACGCGCACACGCGGGTCTCCCTTCACACGAAGGGAAAACCCTGATGGCTACCGAGCCAAAACATGTCAAGATCCAGCTCAAGCATGAGCGCATCGAGGGGATCAGTGAACGCTATCCCACCAGCAGTGCGACGTATTTCATTACTGCTGACAAAGCCGAGATCGTGGTTGAACGTGATCTCGAACTGCGCCGCCAGGAAGCGGCAGATCCAGAAATGGTAGAGCGTCGCAGCATCCATGAGATTTGTGACGACCTGAGCAAGCACGATTACAACAACGCGAAGCAGCACCTTCGTAACACCGCCTATCGGTCCGTATCTGCAAGGGACGACGATGATGATCTCTCCGTCGTTGACGTGGTTGTCTCTCATGAGGGCGAGGACCCTGCGGATGCCTGGGCGACCGCAGAGATGATACGTGAGGCCTTGGCGAGTCTCGATCCGAAGGATCGCCTGGTGGTGGCTGGCATCCATTTGCACGGCTTTACCCAATCCCAGATCGCTCGCGTATTGGGCGTATCTCAACCAGCGGTGGCGAAAAGGCTGAAGAAGGCCGAAGCACGCCTGCGTGAGCTTCTGTCCTAGGCAGGTTATAAAACAGCTCTGCCCGAAGCCCTTCCTATGCAAGGCCACCCCAGCCAATCCCGGTTCCGGGTCTTGCATAGGAAGGGAGGTCCGCTGATGCGGCACCAATTGAATCTCGACCTGGCGACCCGTGAAAAGGTCGTGGGTCTGCGCCGGGTCACCCTGCGTGAACGACTTGCCCGACTCATTCTCGGTGAGCCTAAAGAGTTCACTCTGGTCGTCCCCGGCGACAGCGTCGACCAGGTCACCATCACTCAGCACGGCGATGACGACGACCTCATGGCACTGGCTCGCGCCGTCGGCGTTACCCGGAGTGGTGGTGATGCCGCGTGAACGTCACCGAAGCTAACCGCTACGTTCCGGCGCTGAACCGGATCGCGGAGGGAGTCACGATGCTGGCCTCAGCGATCGAAGAGGCCGCATGGGAATCGTTCGAGGACCACCCTGGCATGTCGGGGGCTCGGCCAATCGCCGCAGCCCAGCTCGCCCAGCCAGCGCTGGAGGCTGCAGCCGACGAGTGCGAAGCGGCCCACCAGCCTCCCGCCCCGGAACCTGCCCCGGCCCCGGTCCCGGAGGTTGTGCGGGTGTCGTTGGGGCAGGTCCGCACTGTGTTGGCGCGCTTGTCGCAGGCAGGTCATACCGCGCAGGTGCGTGAGCTGATCCAGGCAGCTGGTGCGAACAAGCTCTCCGAGGTTGACCCCTCCAAGTTCGGGCAGCTGCTGGAGCAAGCGGAAGCGATTGCTGATGCCTGACCAGCACGCACTGCTCAGCGCCTCGGGAGCGCACCGCTGGTTGGCCTGCCCGCCGTCGGCAACGCTGGAGGCCGGGCTGCCGGAGTCCTCCTCGCAGGCTGCCGAGCAGGGAACCGCCGCGCATGCGCTTGCGGAGTGGAAGCTGCGCCGTGCCCTCCATGACGCGCCGTCCACGAAGCCGGTCTCGAGCTGGCATGACGAGCAGATGGATGTCCTGACTGATGACTACGTGGCCTTCGTCCAGGAGCGGGTGCGTGATGTGCGGCAGGCGTGTGCTGATCCGCAAGTGCTCATCGAGCAGCGCCTGGACTTCTCCCACGTGGTGCCGGGTGGATTCGGCACTGGCGACTGCGTGATCATCGCTGAGCCCACGCTTCAGATCATCGATTTGAAGTACGGCCAGGGGGTCATGGTCGAGGCCGAAGAGAACCCGCAGCTCATGTTGTATGCGCTCGGAGCGTTGAATGCGTTCGGGTCGCTTTACGACATCACCGAGGTGGCGGTGACGATCTTCCAGCCCAGGCGCTCGAACGTCTCGACGTGGACGATCCCGGTGTTTGAGCTGGAGGCGTGGGCGGAACAGGTGGTGAAGCCTCGTGCCGCGCTGGCTGCCAGCGGTGATGGCGAGTTCGCTCCCGGTGAGTGGTGCCGGTTCTGCAAACTCTCACCTACCTGCCGGACGCGTGCTGAGGCGAACCTTGCGCTTGCCAAACATGAGTTCGCACCACCTGCCGAGCTCACCGATGCCGAGATCGCACAGGTGCTGGCCCAGCTTCCGGATCTGAAGGCCTGGGCTGCCGATGTGGAAGCGTACGCGCTGTCGCTGGCGGTGAACCAGGGCAAGACCTGGCCAGGGTTCAAGCTCGTCGAAGGCCGCTCGATCCGCAAATACTCCGACGAGTCCGCTGTCGCTCAGACGGCTGAGGCAGCCGGTGTCGATGTGTGGGATCGCAAGCTCAAGACGATCACCGCGCTGGAGAGGCAACTGGGCAAGAAGCGGTTTTCCGATCTCCTCGGGGACCTCGTGGTCAAACCCGCCGGTAAGCCCACGCTCGTGCCCGAATCCGACAAGAGACCCGCACTGGAAATCCAGTCAGCAACAGATGAATTCACTGCAATCAAGTAACGAACAAGAAAGAAGGTAAGAAAAGATGTCTGCAACCACGAATCCTACCCGTGTGGTCACCGGCGAGGTTCGCCTGTCCTACGCCAACATTTTCGAGGCGAAGTCCATCCAGGGCGGCAAGCCCAAGTACTCCGTGTCGCTGATCATCCCGAAGTCCGACACCGAGACCCTGGCCAAGATCGAACGCGCCATTGACGCGGCAATCGATGCCGGGACGGCCAAGTTCGGTGGCAAGCGACCGAACAAGGCCGCCTTGAAGCTCCCGCTGCGCGATGGTGACATCGATCGTGACGATGCGGCGTATGCGAACGCGATGTTCGTCAACGCCAACTCGACCACCCCGCCACAGGTCGTGGGCACCGACCTTCAACCCATCCTGGACGTAACCGAGGTCTACTCGGGCTGCTACGCACGGGTGAGCATCAGCTTCTACGCGTTCAACACGAACGGCAACCGGGGTATCGCCTGCGGGCTGGGCAACATCCAGAAGCTGCGTGATGGCGAACCGCTCGGCGGCAACCGGATCAGCGCCGAGGCCGACTTCGGAGGCTTCGCAGCAGCCTCGGACGACTTCCTGAACTAAAAGAGCGGAGAAGCATCATGAACGAGTGTTATTCAGCAGCGCTGTGGGCCGGAACGACTCTGATTGTTGCCTGGGCGATCGGTTCCATCGTAGGTCACCTGCTCGGGGCATGGCTGGCCTCGTGGCTTGAAAACCGCGCGATCCGCAAAGAGCGCCAGTGCGTCACCCAGCTCATGGCAGATGCCGAAGCGCAGCGCGAGCAGTATCCCACGCCTGCTGAACAGTAACCATCACCCCCTGGCCGGGAGACCACGCACCACACGTGTGTGGTCTCCCGGCCCTTACCGCATTGTGGAGCCGATACCGTGCATGAGCTTTTCGTTGATCTTGAAACATTTTCGCCCGTCAACCTCACCAAATCTGGGGTCTACCCTTATGCCGAACACCCAGACTTCGACGTTCTCCTGTTTGGCTACTCCATCGACGGCAATCCCGTTAAGGTCGTTGATGTGGCCTCGAGTGAGCAGCTACCTGCCGAGGTTGCAGAGGCGCTGGTTGATCCGGGCGTGACAAAGTGGGCGTTCAATGCTGCCTTCGAGCGTGTGTGCTTATCCGCTTGGCTGGCCCGACACCACCCAGATCTCATCGCCGGTCGTAACTTTCTGGACCCAGCGCAGTGGCGCTGCACCATGGTCTGGTCCGCCTACCTCGGCCTGCCGATGAGCCTGGATCAGGTCGCCACCGTCCTTGACCTGCCGGTGCGCAAAGACAGTGCAGGTAAGAAACTCATCCGCCAGTTCTGTACCCCGGCCACACCCAGCGTCTTCAACCAGGACGGGATGCGCAATCCACCCGCATCCGACCCGGACGGGTGGGAGCAGTTCATCTCCTACAACCGGCGCGACGTCGAGGTGGAGTTGGCCATCCACGACCGGCTCGCCGGTTTCCCGATGCCCGAAGCCGAGTGGGACACCTACGCCCTGGACCAGAACGTCAACGACACCGGCATTCGGCTCGACCGGGTGCTCGTGGACAACGCTGTGGCGTGCGACCGGCAGCACCGCGCCGCCACACTGACCCGCGCCCAGGAACTCACTGGACTGGAGAACCCGAACTCGCCGATCCAGCTCAAGGAGTGGCTTGCCGATCACGGCACGCCCCTGCAGTCACTGACGAAAGACGAAGTCGCCGCCGCGCTCGACACCGCTACCGGCCAGGTGCGTGAGGTCCTCCTGCTGCGCGGTGAGCTTGCGAAGTCGTCGGTGAAGAAGTACGAGGCCATGCAGCACGTGGCAGGTCGTGATGGGCGCGGACGGGGATTCCTCCAGTTCTACGGGGCAGGGCGCACCGGGCGTTTCGCTGGCCGCCTCGTCCAAGTCCAAAACCTGCCCCGCAACTACCTACCAGACCTCAGTGAGGCCAGAAGCCTCGTGAGGACCGGAAACTATGATGCGGTCGAGCTGCTCTACGACTCCGTTCCCGACACCCTCTCGCAGCTCATCCGCACGGCGTTCATCCCCGCCGACGGGCACCGGTTCGTGGTGGCCGACTTCTCCGCGATCGAGGCGCGGGTCATCGCGTGGCTTGCAGGCGAGGCCACCACGCTTGAGGCCTTCCGTGACGGGAAGGATTTGTACTGCGAGACCGCGAGCCGCATGTTCGGGGTCCCCGTCGACAAGCACGGAGCCAACGCCGAGCTGCGTCAGAAGGGCAAGATCGCAGTGCTCGCCTGTGGCTATCAAGGCGGCGTCGGTGCCCTGAAAGCCATGGGGGCGCGGCGGCGGGACTCGCGCTAATCGTCGAGCCCTCACCACCTACACCAGCCCGGCCTGCCCTATAGAGTGGCCACCATGACTCACGCCCAGCCCGAGTTCCAGGCTCCACACGCAACGGCGCGCGCGGAGCACGATCCCATGATCCGGGTGCGTGACGCGCACCTACACAACCTGAAACACATCGACGTCGACCTGCCGCGCGACACCCTCGTGGCCATCACCGGCGTGTCAGGTTCGGGAAAATCCAGCCTCGCTTTCGGCACCATCCACGGCGAGGCGCAGCGCCGCTACCTGGAGTCCGTCGCTCCCTTCGCCCGCCGGCTCATCGGTGGCGCAGTCAACCCGCGCGTCGGGTCGGTCACTGGCCTGCCGCCGACGGTGGCCCTACAACAGTCCACCACCCTGGGCGGGGCGCGCTCCTCCGTCGGCACGATCTCCAACATGTCGAACAGTATTCGGCTCCTGTTTTCCCGCTCCGGGACCTACCCGGCCGGCATGCGCGAGCGGCTCGAATACGGCCGGCTCGACTCCGACGCGTTCTCCCCCAACACCACCGCCGGCATGTGCCCCGAATGCCAAGGAACCGGCACCGTGCACCGGCCCACGGAAGAGTCGATGGTGCCGGACCCCAGCCTGTCCATCTGGGATGGCGCGATCGCCGCGTGGCCAGGAGCCTGGCTGGGCAAGAACTTCCGAGACATCCTGGGAACCCTCGGCTACCCGCTGGAGATCCCGTGGCGGGACATTCCACAAAAGGACCGCGACTGGATCCTGTTCACGCACGAGCAGCCGGTAGTCACCGTCCACCCTGTGCGGGACGAAAACGCCGTGCACGGGTCCTATAAAGGCAAATGGCGCTCGGTAGCCACCTACCTCACCGACACTCTCGCGGAAACGGAGTCGGATAAGAACCGCCGCCGCGTGCTTTCCTTCATGCATTCATCCACGTGCCCGACGTGCCAGGGCCGCGGCTTCCAGCCGGATACCCTGCAGGTCACCTACGACGGCTACGCGATCGACGAATTCAACAACCTGGCACTGAAGGACGTGCTGGCCGCACTGGAGGACCGCCTCCATCACGTGGAGGGAATCAGCAAGCAGCAGTGGAACGAGCACGACGAAGCCGAAAAACTACTGCTGGATCAGGTGCTCCCCACGGTGCGCGCGGCGATCGAGCTGGGGCTGGGGCACCTGAGCCTCTCCCGCCCGGCACGCAGCTTGTCTGCGGGTGAGCATCAGCGCCTGCGGCTAGCTTCCCAGTTGAACTCGAACCTGTTCGGCACAACCTATGTGCTGGATGAGCCCTCTGCCGGCCTGCACGTCGTGGAGCGAAAAGCGGTCTCTGAGCTACTGCAACGGTTCATCGACGCGGGTAATTCGGTGCTTCTGGTGGAGCACGACATGTCCCTGGTCGCGGGATGCGATTGGATCGTGGATATCGGCCCGCGCGCCGGTGAGCGCGGCGGTCAGCTGGTGTTCTCCGGCCCCACTGACGAGTTCCGCGCCAAAGCCGAGCAGCTGGGATCCCCGACGGCAGCCGCGTTGAATGCGGACTTCCCGGAGCTGACGGACACCCCGGCCGGCACCGGGGAATCCATCGCCCTGACCGGCGTGCATGCGCGCGCTTTCGATGGGGCCGATGTGGATTTCCCGCTGGGTGCGCTCACCGCAGTCACGGGCGTGTCCGGTTCCGGTAAATCCACCTTGGTCATCGGGGTACTGGCCGGCGCGGCGGCGCGTTCGGCCAAGCAGGTCGTGGGCGCCGATGAGGCCACCGCCGAGGACGCGGATGCTGAGTTCACGGCTGGTTCCGATCCTTCCGAGGATTTCCGTGTGGATAGCGCAACGGGGTTGGATAAGATCCGCCGCCTGGTTCACATCACCCAGAAGCCGATTGGCCGCACGGTGCGTTCCACCGTCGCGACCTACACGGGTCTTTTCGATCACGTCCGCAAGATCTTCGCCGCAACACCGGAGGCTAAGCGGCGCGGCATGTCGGTATCTGATTTTTCTTACAACACCCCGAAGGGCCGCTGCCCGGAGTGCGATGGTGCGGGCAGCATCGAGGTTGAGCTGGTGTTCCTGCCGGGCACCTACACGACTTGCCCGGCCTGCCACGGCAAGCGCTATAAGCCGGAGATCCTTGAGGTGCAGTGGAACGGCCGCAGCATCGCGGATGTTTTGACGCTGACCGTGGATGAGGCGCTGGAGGCTTTCGCTCAGGAGCCGCGGATTCTGCGCTCGGTTGAACTCCTCCACGCGCTCGGCCTGGGCTACCTGCGGTTGGGGCAGGGTTCCCCGGAGCTCTCGGGTGGCGAGGCGCAGCGCATCAAACTGGCCTCCGAGATGCAGCGCGGCTCCAGCCGTAAGCACAGCCTGTACCTTTTGGACGAGCCGACGACGGGGCTACATCCCGCGGACGTTGACCTGTTGCTCGCCCAGTTGCGTCGCTTGGTAGAGGACGGCGCGACGGTGGTCGTGGTTGAGCACGACCTCCGGGTGGTCGCGCAGGCTGACCACGTCATCGACGTCGGCCCGGGAGCCGGCGACGAAGGCGGCCAGATACTGGCCACCGGGACGCCGGCCGAGGTCGCTCAACAGGGGGTGCGCTCGGATTCACGCTCGGTGACGGCTCAGACTCTGGCCGAACGGGCCGGGATGCGCTGAGCCTGACTGCAGGGGTGCAGGAATGGCATGCCCGAGGCGGCGATAGCGCGCAGCGAGACACCCGTCCCATGCTCTTCAACCAGCGCCCGCGCAGCCCGCAGGATCCCCTCGCGGTTTTGTGTCGCATCCGCTCTCATCTGACGCCTCATGTGACCTCCCCAGTTGCATTAAGTACATCCGGAGCGCCATGCTCCACTTGGAAGCGGAGTGAACCGCTCCACTTATCGAGGGGGCCTGATGCCAACCACGCGAAGCAACACACCAGAAACAGGGCAGCAAGACGCCACAAAGAAGCGGCCCCCTCGGCCAGCGCGGTAAATCCGAAGTTACCGGCCAGCAAATAGCGGGTTGCCCACTACCCCGGCGCCTCGCCAGCGGCACGCTCACGCGCATCCACCCGATAATCGAGCCACGAAAACACCAGCGCCACAACACTCAGCGCCACCAGCACCACCATGCCCCACACATAGGCATGCCGGTACGTATCTTCGCCCCCTGCGGCAGCATCAACAGGGCCACCTGGCGTCATCCCCACGGCCGCCAACACCGCATAAAACACCGATGTCGCCACCGCGATGCCCATCGCGTTACCCAGCCGCTGCCCCACCTGCATGAACGAACCGCCCACACCGGCCGCAGCCAACGGCACATGTTTCATAGTGCGCATCTGGTTGGCCGACATCACCAGGCCCGGCCCAACACCGCCCACAGCGAGCATCGCGGTAAACAGCCACGGCGTGTGCGCCACCGGCGCGAACGCCCCCACCAACAGCATCCCCAGCAGCATCGCCACATAGATCAGCACGCCATAGAACACCATCCGTGCAGCCCACGTAAACGTGTACCGTCCCGCCCAGGCCGCAACCACCGCCGAAATCAACGCGTACGGAATCGAGAACGCACCCACGTTCACGGCCGCGAAGCCCAGCCCCTGCTGCGTGTAAAGCGTCATCAGCAAAAACATCGGCGGCATCACCGCAAACCACAGCGTCGAGATGATCACACCATTGCGATACGACGCCCAACGAAACAGCCCAAAGTCAATCACCGGATTGCGGCCGCTCACCAAATACTGCCGCTCCCACCACACAAAAACAGCCCCAACAATCACCGCTGCCGCCAACAGCCACCAGCGCTGCGGCGAATCAGCATCGGTGCCGGTGGTCAACACGAACGGCAACATCACCAGCAGCACCGTCGCCGCCATCAACAACACCCCGACCAGGTCGAGATCCCGGCTCGCTACACCCTTCGGATGCGCCTGCCGGCCCGGCAGCAGCCACACCGCAAACGGCAAAATAATCAGCGCGATCGGCACGTTCATCCCAAACGTCCAGCGCCAACCGAGCTCCTCCCCCATGATGCCAATGAACAGTCCGCCGATCGTGGGGCCGAACGCGGTACCCAGCCCAATCGACGCACCGAAAATACCGAACGCCTTACCGCGCTCGCGCCCCTGAAAAAGGTTCTGGATCAGACCAATCACCTGCGGCATGAGAATCCCGGCCGCAACACCCTGCACCAGGCGCGCCACCACCAGCGCGGTCGCATCCCACGCCAAAGCACACAGCAAACTCGCGACCGTGAACGTGATCAGCCCGATCACAAACATCGCCTTGCGATTCCACAGGTCGCCAAGCCGGCCCGAAGGCACCAGCAAAATACCGAACGCGAGCACATATCCGGCCACAATCAGCTGCGCCTGCGAGCTTGTCGCCCCGAGCGTGTGCTCAATCGGGGTCAGCGTGACGTTGACCTTCACCAGGTCGAGAATGATCGCGATAGCTACCGCCACGCACACCGCGAAAGCGGGCCAATTATTCGCGGCGGCAGGGGTATCAGTAGGTTTGGGATGCACTGCGCCAGCCTACTCCCTCGCCAAATAGTGGGGCGCCGGCGTTTGTTTCAGTGTTACCGGCCCACCGACCTAAACCGCACGCGCGACGCGGCCGCAACGATCAGCAACCCACTCGAGCGCGAGTTCATAGCCGAGCGTGCCAGCACCGGCGATCACCGCATCCGCAACCCCCGACACAAACGAGTGGTGCCGAAACTCCTCGCGCTGATGAATGTTTGAAATATGCACCTCAACCGTGGGCAGTTCAGCAAACTCGAGCGCATCCCGAATTGCCACCGAAGTGTGCGTGTAGGCCGCCGGATTAATCACAATCGCAGCCATCGACTCGCGCGCTTGCTGAATCAACTCGACTAGCTCGCCCTCGTGATTCGACTGCGCAAACGTCAGCTGCAACCCCAGCAGCTCGGCGCGGCGTCGGCAACGGGCTTCAACATCCGCGAGCGTTTCGGCACCATAAATTTCGGGCTGCCGTTTACCGAGCGTATTGAGATTTGGTCCGTTCAGCACCAGCACGCGAGCGTTCTCAGTCATGCTTCGATGCTAGTCGCCGCTGCCCCGGTGGTGCGGTAACCGGGGCAGCGGCGACTGAATTATGGATGCTGGCGCTTGTGGATGCTGGCGGCTATTTGCCGTCGCCCACCGCGGCGGCAAGCTCACGCACCTTTTCTTGTTTCGCCTGGTAATAAGCCTCAATCGATGCCGGGGTGTCTCCCATCGAGGCCGGCGGGTTGTCGCCATCCTTCGCACGCCACGCGTTCACGAGCGCTTCCTCGGCCGCATACTGCGCACCGGATGCTTCCTTTAGCAGTTTTTCTTCATCCGGATACATCGGCTTACCAACCTCGGCAACCGGCTCGGTTTTGCGCAGATAGTCGGTGTAAGCCTTCGACTTTTTCGCAGCCTCGCGGAACGGCTCCACCGATTCGCTACACACCTGCGCAAAATCATCCGCGAAGCACTGCTTTTCAAACAGATCCGCGAGCGTGTTGTAGTAGTCGGTGTACATCGAGTCGATCACATCCGCATACTTGGTGCGGGTGTCCTTGTGGTACAGGTCACGACAGCCCTCAGGCGCGGTGCACTTCCACTCAACCGTGCCGTCATCCGATACGATCGAGCCGCCGTTTTCTACCGTGATGGTCTTCGGCAGATCCTTATCGCCGATATCGCGCAGCTTCTGGTTGGCGTCGAGATAGGGGCCGAGGTTGCCACATAGCGACTCCATCGAGGTGAGCAGCTTGTCGCTCTCGTCGAGGAACTCGGTGACCTTCGCGCGCTCCTTGCCGCTGAGATCAGCCGACTTTTTTTCGGCTTTCTTGTAAGCCTCGGATGCACGCGCACCCTCGTCCTTCGGCAGCTCGGGGGCCTTGGTGTCGACGAGCTTCTGGCGCGCATCCTTCGATGCCTGCACATCACCGCACACGGCTTCAAACTGCTTCTTTTGGTCGGCGCTCATAACAAAAATCGACTCGCGCTTGCCGCCGGCCACCTTGGCAAAATCTTCTGGACCGGATGCAGCCGCCAGCGCCTCTTCGCCCCACGACTGTTCGTAGGCCTTAACCTTTTCGTTGAACTCCTGTGCGAGTTCATCGCCACGCTGCTGGTTTTGCAGGTGCAGGTAAAGCGGCACGAGCACCGCCGCAGCGATCGCGAGCACCGCGATAATCGCGATCGTGACAATCAGTCCGGTGCGGCGTTTCTTCTTGCCGCCGCCTGCGGGCGTTGCCGTTGCGGCATCAGCCTGATGCGATTTTGATTTGCGGCGACGGCGCTTTTTGTCGCCCGGTTCGCTGTGGTGCGGTTCTTGTTCGTCGCCAGGATGCATCGGCACCGGCCCGGCGTTCTGGAACGGTGCCGGGGCGCCGCCCGCGAAGTACGGGGCCCGTTGGTAGTCGCCCTGCTGCCCGTATTGCTGGTTGTAAGGCTGCTGCTCTTGAGGTGTTTCGCCGTAGGGCTGCTGTGTGAACGCGGCCTGGGTGAACTCGGGCCCGTCCTGGTTTTCGGGCTGCGAGCTGTAGGGCTGGTTGTACTGGCCTGCGCCGCCATAAGTTTGGGCACCGTACGACTGCGCGCCATAAGTTTGGTGGCCGCCCGAGTGGATGCCGCCTGCTTGGGCGTCATTCGGGTGAGGACCGACCACCTGTTCGCCGCTGAACTCATCGCGCTGGAAGACCTCGGTGGGCTGGTCATTGGCGGATTTGTCTGCATCCTGCTGCTCGGATGCTGATGCAAATGCGTCGCTTCGAAACGCCTGCGTGTCGTAGGCGCGGGTAGCGTTTTCGTCGGATTCGCTGCCAAAGTTCACGACGGGATCCGCTGCCGCCTCGGGCTCGTCGGGAGTGTTGTGCTGCTCGTGTGTTTCCGGCTGAGCTGCTGCATCCTGCTGCTGCGCCTGTGCTGGAACGTCGCCGAACTGGACGTTCGGTTCTGGCTGGTCGCTCTGCTCGGCCTGGAGTGGCTGCTGGTCAGTGTGTTCGGACTGCTCAGGATGCACGGCCTCTTTGTCCTGCAGCTCTGGTTGTTCAGGCTGCTGTCCTTCTTCAGCCAGATCCGACTGCTGGGACGGTTCAACCGGGGCGTTATTTTCGCCCGCAGCTGCCGCATCCTCGCGACCCGCCGCAGCAAAGCCGGCACCAAAAGCACCCAGATCAGGTAGCGACGGCATCTGGCCAGATACTCCCTCGTTGCCGTTCGCGGCAGACTCGGGAGGCGTCACCACAGGATTATCAGCGGGCGAGCCAGTCGCAGCCTGGTCATCCTGCCACTGAACCGCACCCCAGGTCGAGCCGAGCTGCTCGGGTTGCTGCGGGTCATCGGGGCGACCACCGCCGCCATTAAAGCCATCGTTCGCACTCATGCTCTCAAGAGTAGTAGTTGTGCCGCTCTCGGCCATGTTCAGCGCAAAATCTCACTCGCCAAGATGACCCGCTGCACGCATCCAGGTTGACCATGATCTGTCGACACCGCACGCAAATCGCGCTACAATTGGGCAGTTCAGAGCAATCTGAACCACAACTCAATAGCGTTGATGCTGTCAGCGCAGCCGCGGGGATGATCGGTTTCGACATTGCTTGCGAAACTGCGTGAAGCGGGTCGAGGACGCGGGGTTATCTCGTTAACGCCCCTCGCAACCAATAAGTGCCAATAACAAGCGCACTGACTTCGCCCTCGCTGCCTAGAGCGCGAGCCCGAGTCCGTCAGCCTAGACTTTGCGTTCGGTCTAGTTCCTGGCGTCGTTGAGAACGCTTGCCGCGAAGCTGCGCCGCAGGGTTTCGTGGGACTTTAACTGTGACTGGGTTTGTCAGCCAGGCCGTTCGTCGCTAGGGCTGGAACCGAGTAACACGTCAGACGAACTGCACCCGGAGAAGCCGCAGGCTCACAGCGATGGACGGGGGTTCAATTCCCCCCATCTCCACGAACGGCCCCTTAGGTTGCCGACTTCCGCTTATTTATGCGGTTTTCGGTTTCCCAGGGGGCCGTGTTTTGTATCAAACGATGTATCATTTTCCCCGGTGTTTTGCCAGCCCAGAAGGCGTCGCATCCCAATGTGAGAATTGACACGCGCCACTGCCCCATGCCCGGCCAAGTCTCCGCTGTACCCTCCACTGCCCCGACCCTCCGGCCTCCACCGCCTCGGGCCCCGGCTTCCACCGCCTCGGGCTCCGGCCTTCATCCACGACACCAGCCTTACACCCCACTTCCACGGCAAGTGACCCTGTTAATGGCAAATGACCCTCCTACAGCAGGGTCATTTCGCAGTTAGAGGGTCATTTGCCGAGTGCAGGTGCTGGATGCAGGGGTGATGCCTCGAGCAGAGGTGGTGCTTGGTGCCGGAATCCCGCTCCTCAAACCTCAACTCCTCACCCAAAGTTCCCGTCCATGCTCCACCAGTCCCCAGCCGCCACACTCCGCCTCCACAGCAGGTGACCCTGCCCTTCACCCCGCCTTCACACCCCACTTCCACGGCAAGTGACCCTGTTAATGGCAAATGACCCTCCTACAGCAGGGTCATTTCGCAGTTAGGGGGTCACTTGGCGAGAGATGCGGGGATGCACGGGCACGGGGGCGCGGGCACGGGCGCGGGGGCGGGGATGCGCGGGCGGGCGCGGGGGCGGGGATGTGCGGGCGGGCGCGGGGATGCGCGGAGCGGGCACAGCCCGCAAACAGCGCCCGCGTTTTGACAAGGCCTGGGCCACGGTCTACACGGGCGCGGCACCCGGCCGCTGTTCCGCATCCCCGTGCGCCAGCAGCGCGCATCCAGACCGCGCGCGGCCCCGCGCAAACCATCCGAACTCGCCCGAAAGACCCAGCGACGGCACGAGAAAATATAGGTGGCGGCTGAACACCACAAATGCGACCGCCACCATCAAAGGAAGAAGGGCAGATCACATGTCACGCACCTACGTCATCACCGGTTCGGCCTCGGGTATTGGCGCCGCAACCGCACAGATCCTCCGTGACCGCGGCGAGAAGGTCATCGGAGTCGACCTCCAGAACGCTGATATCAACGCTGACCTTTCAACCGTCAAGGGTCGCCACGAAGCCGCAGCACAAGCCACCGAACTCGCCGGCGGCACCATCGATGCTGTGATCGCCTGCGCCGGCATCGCAGCACCGATCCCCAAGACCGTGTCGGTCAACTACTTCGGCGTCGTCGAATTCGTCGAAGCGCTGCTGCCCGCGCTCAAAACCTCGGCTGCACCGCGCGTCGCCGTCGTGTCATCGATGGCCTCGCTGCAGCAGAACGACCCCGACATGGTCGAAGCGATGCTCGCCGGCGACGAAGCGAAGGCCCTCGAAATCGCCGCAAGCCACGTCACCGACGACCCGATGACCGGCTACGTCTCGTACCCGTCGTCGAAGCGCGCACTCGCCCGCTGGGTGCGCCGCGTGTCGATCAGTGACGAATGGGCCGGCGCCGGCATCCCAGTCAATGCGGTCGCACCCGGCACCGTACTCACCCCGATGACCGAACAGCTGCTGTCAACCCCCGAGCAGACCGCCTTCGTCGACAGCCAGGTGCCCATGCCGCTCAACTACCACCAGTCGCCCGAGTCGGTTGCCTACGCCCTAATCTGGATGACCAGCGTCGAAAACACCCACATGGCTGGCCAGGTCGTCTACGTCGACGGCGGCGCTGAAGTAACGCTGCGCGGTGAAGACGTTTGGGCTTGGAACGACGCCAACCTCTAACCACCCAATAAGCGAAACACCGGTGCGGTGCGGCTCGGAAACGAGAGCGCATCCCACCGGCTTTCCCGGCTCGGTAGCCAAACGAATACCGGCTACTCAACAACCCGGCAATTGTCACCACAATCAGAGCCACCAAATAAACCACCGAACCGCAACCGCATCCGGTTCGCCGCCACCCACGCATAGCCGCGATCAGCCAGCCCACGCAACGGCGCCCACGAATACAGTCGCGATCCCCACCGCCAGCCGCACACCGCATCCAGCGCGCAAAGCACCGCCCCGGCGCCACCAACGAGCACACCCGAAGGGTGCCGCAACCACACGCGAGCCCGCGCCTGCGCCGCAGTCAGCTCATACGCATCCAGCACACCCGGCGTCTCGCTCGACACGCAGCGCACCCGGCCGCGCCGATCCATCCGTCGCAACCGGCGCACCATCGCCACACAGAACGGGCACCGGCCATCGTAAATGAGCACCGGCCCGGGCATCAGCGACGCCTACTCGCCCATGTAGCGGCGCGCCGACATCGCCCGCTGCGCCTCACGCTTATCTTGTTTTTCGCGCAGCGCCTGCCGCTTGTCGTACTCGCGCTTACCCTTCGCAACACCGATCTCGACCTTCGCGCGGCCGGCCTCATTGAAGTAGAGCTGCAGCGGCACAATCGTGTAACCACCCTCGCGGGTCTTCGCCGCAATCTTCGTGATCTCGTGTGCGTTGAGCAGCAGCTTCCGCCGGCGGCGGGTGGCGTGGTTGTTCCACGAGCCCTGAAAATACTCGGGAATGTGCACGTTTTCGAGCCACACCTCACCGCGGTCGACCATTGCGAATCCGTCGACGAGCGACGCACGCCCCTGCCGCAGGGCTTTCACTTCGGTGCCGTGCAGCACCATGCCGGCCTCGTAGGTGTCTTCAATCGTGTAGTCGTGGCGGGCCTTCCGGTTTGTGGCCACTACCAGGCGACCGTCCTTCTTTGCCTTCGCCATTCAACCAACTTTACACGCGCAGATAGCGTCGAATCGAGATGCTCGATGCCAGCGCGGCCAACCCAACACCCAGCACAATCAGTACGCCGCACACGATCACCGCATCCGGCCACACGTTCACCAGCTGCAGCGCCGGCATCCGCGGCGACAGATAGCCCTGCACAAAATAGTGCGTACCGGCCAGCACCGCGCCCGAAGCCAGCAGCGAACCGATCAGCCCAGAGAACACGCCCTCGAGAATGAACGGCGTTTGAATAAACCCATTGGATGCACCAACCAGGCGCATAATCCGCAGCTCACGACGTCGCGAAAACGCCGACAGTCGAATAGTTGTCGACACCAGCAGCACGGCCGCAACAAGCATCACGATCGCCACCGATAGCGCGGTAAACGAGGCCGCATTCAACACGGCAAAAATCGAGTCGAGGAATTGCCGCTGGTCGGTGACCGACTCAACACCCGGCATCCCCGTGATGGTCTGGATGATCACATCCGAATCTTGCGGGTCGACCAGGTTCACCCAGTAGGCCTCGTTAAGCTGCTCGGGATGCACGAACGACACCATCGGGTCATCAGCAAACTGCTCAACGAACCGGTCGTAGGCTTCTTGCTGCGACTCAAAATAGTACTGCTGCACATAGGGAGCCAGCGCTCCCCCGCTCAGCTCGACAGCCACCGCATCGATCTGTTCGGTGGTGGCTTTACCGGCCGCACAGTCGGGCGAGGCCGACACCTCGGTGCAAAAATCGATGGCCACCTGGGCGCGGTCGTACCAGTAGGTTTTCATCGACTGGATCTGCAGCTGGATGAGCCCTGCCGCACCCACGAAGGTGAGCGACACGAACGTCACCAGCACCACCGATATCACCATCGAAGTGTTGCGACGCAGCCCCTGCCACATCTCGTTCATGACAAAGCCGAACATCAGCGCGCCTCCTTTTCGTCGGCGGCTGCCCAGTCGTCAGCCTCTTCTTCGTGTTCTGGCAGTCGCGTTGTGGGAGAGTCGATATCGCCGGGGCGCGCGTCGTGCGGCTTGGCGCGCGCGGCGCTGTCTGTGCCGGCAACTCGTTCGGCCATGACCTCGGAGATAGTTGGGCGCGCCGGCGCGGTCTCGACCACCTCGGGTGATTCGGGCTCTTCGTAAAGCACGATCTCGGGGGTGTACACGCCGCCGGTCTCGTCGCGCACCAGGCGTCCCTCGAGCAGTTCAAGCACGCGCTGTTTGGCTTCGTCAACGATCGACACATCATGCGTGGCCATGATGACGGCGGTACCGTTACGGTTAATGCGGCGCAGCACGCGCATGATTTCGCGCGAGGTGGCCGGGTCGAGGTTACCGGTGGGCTCGTCGGCAAGCAGAATGGCAGGCTTGTTCACCACGGCCCGAGCGATAGCGACACGCTGCTGCTCACCACCCGACAGCTCGTGCGGGAAGCGGTTTTCTTTCCCGTCGAGGCCGACAGTTTCGAGCACTTCGTTAACGGCCTGCCGGATGTGACCGCGACGCTTGCCGATCACTTTCTGAGCGTAGGCAACGTTTTCGTACACGGTTTTGTTGGCCAGCAGCCGAAAGTCTTGGAACACCATGCCCACATTGCGGCGATAGAACGGGACTTTCCGCGACGAAATCTTGCGCAGATCTTGACCGAGCACGTGCACTGCACCCTCGGTGGGAAGATCTTCGAGCAGGATGTGGCGGAGCACGGTTGATTTACCTGAACCTGATGGACCGACGAGAAACACAAACTCGCCGCGGAGGATCTCGAATGTAACGTCATCGAGTGCCGGGGCGCTCGAGCCCCGGTAGACCTTGGATACCTGGTCGAATCTGATCATGGCCTTCCCCAACTTACGCCGGACTGGTCACGCACACCGCATGACTCGCGCAAGATTACGGGATGCATAAAAGAATCCGGCAGCGGCCCGCCGGAGTTGCGGAACCGCTGCCGGATTCAATAACGATTTAGTGTTCGCGGTCGGAGCTGCGCAGACGCAGGTTCACGATCGCCGCGACCAGCCCACCCCACACGGTGAGGATGGCAACCGACATCATGATGATGGCTTCTGCAGTCATGTTTCAGAACCTCCTAGTTCGTTTCGGTTTCGGTGGATGTGGGCTGACCGGCTGCGTGCTTGCCCGGCACGTGCCCCGGCGGCACCTTAGTGTCGTCGAAGCCGTCACCGTCCACATCATCGAGATCGAATTTGCCGGCAAACGCGTCGTCGAAATCGCGAGTGAGTTCGTCCTCACTCACACTGACGGCAACGTTGCGGTTCCACGGCAGCATCGCCAGCACGATGGCGAGCACCACGAGTGCGCCGGCCATGCCCCATCCGAGCACTCCGACAAGCTCAGCCGGGTAGCCGCTATAGACTTCGCCCATCTTGACGATGAAGTCATCAATGAGCACATAGGTGAGAATGAGCGGCACGATGGCGGCGGCAGCTACGATCCACCAAGCTCCCGCTCGCACCGACGAAACGCGGGTGAGGTGGTCGCTGAGCGTGCGCGCTTTACGCGCCAGCCACATAACGCCGACGACCGATACCAGCGCGGCGGCGAGGATGCCGTACTTGTTGACAAACTCGTCCATGATGTCGAGCGCATACAGGCCCGTGGTGGTTGGGAAAAGCAGCACCGAGATGATTGCCAGCGGCACCACCACGACGATGGTTGATACCGGGCGCGAAAGGTTGAGTTTGTCGCGCACGGCGGCCACGACCACTTCGACGATCGAGATGAGCGAGGTGAGCCCGGCAAACACGAGTGATCCGAAGAACAGCACGCCGATCAGCTGCCCCACTGGGGCTTCCGAGATGATGGTCGGGAACGCGACGAAGGCGAGCCCGATGCCGGCCTGTGCCACCTCATCCACCGCATTGTTCTGTGCCTGCGCCATGAATCCGAGCGCCGAGAACACGCCGATACCGGCGAGCAGTTCAAAGCCCGAGTTCGAGAAGGCGACGACCATACCCGAGCCGCTGAGGTCGCTGCGGTGCTTGAGGTATGAGGCGTAGGTGATCATGATGCCGAAGCCCACCGAAAGCGAGAAGAAGATCTGCCCCACGGCGGCGGCCCACACCTGCGGGCGACCAAGCGCACTCCAGTCGGGGGTGAACAGCGTGTTCAGGCCATCGGTAGCGCCCGGCAGCAGCAGCGCCTGCACCACCAGCGCGAGAAACATCACGAGCAGCAGTGGCATGAAGATCAGGTTGGCGCCAGCAATACCGCGTTTGACTCCCAGGATGATGATGACGAACACCGCGGCCCACACCAGCAGGTGCGGAACCAGCACGTTGGGAACAAAGTCGAGCCCGATTCCCGGTGTGTCGGCCAGCTGTAGGAAGGTGCTTTCGAAGAAGCCGCCGGCACCGTCGGGGTTTGTTTCCCATGCTTTAGTTGCCGAGAAGATCATGTACATGGCGGCCCAGGCAACAATCACTGCGTAGTAGATGGCGATGATGACGCACACCAGCACCTGCCACCAGCCGATGGTTTCAAGCCACCGCTGGATGCGCGCGAACGACAGCGGCGCCGAGCCGCGGTAGCGGTGGCCGATGGCGTAGTCGAATAGCAGCAGTGGAATACCTGTGACCAGTAGCGCCACCAGATAGGGGATGATGAAAGCGCCGCCGCCATTCTCATAGGCGGTGTATGGGAAACGCCAAATGTTGCCCAGACCCACCGCCGAGCCGATGGCCGCGAGGATGAAAAAATTTCGCGATGCGAAAAACTCGGTGCGCCCACCGGAACCGGTGCGTGGCCGAGCCGCCTGCTGCTCTGCAGTCATGTTGACTCCTGTGTCGTGCCAAAGCCACGAGATCACGGGAGGTTCCCGCTCGCGAGTCTGCCACTTCGAGCGGCCGACCCTGGTTCGTGGTAGGCACAGCGTAGCACTTCCTGAGCGTTTGCTGAACGTTTCTTGAATACCGAAGTGCTGTTTTGGAGCCCGCTATCGGCGACTATTCGGTGGCGTCTTCCTGTTGGCTCGTTTTGCGCCAGCGGATGCCGGCGTTAATGAAGTCGTCTATGTCGCCGTCAAACACCCGATCAGGGTTAGAAGTTTCGAAGCCTGAGCGCAGGTCTTTCACCATCTTGTAGGGCGCGAGCACATAGCTGCGCATCTGATCGCCCCAGGACGCGGTGATATTGCCCGCAAGTTCTTTCTTTTTCGCTTCTTCTTCTTCGCGTCGCTGCAGCAGCAGCCGCGATTGCAGCACACGCATCGCCGCGGCTCGGTTCTGGATCTGTGATTTTTCATTCTGGCAGCTCACCACGATGCCGGTGGGAAGGTGCGTGATGCGCACCGCCGAGTCGGTGGTGTTCACCGACTGGCCGCCGGGCCCGGATGAGCGATACACATCCACCCGGATGTCGTTGTCGGGAATTTCGATGTGCTCGGTCTGCTCGATGAGTGGCACCACTTCAACCGCCGCGAAGCTCGTCTCACGGCTGCCGGCCGAGTTGAACGGGCTCATCCGAACAAGTCGGTGCGTGCCGGCCTCAATCGACAGTGTGCCGAAGGCGTACGGGTGGTCGACCTCGATAGTTGCCGATTTCACTCCGGCCTGTTCGGCGTAGCTCGTGTCGAGCACATTGACGCGGTAATCGTGCTGTTCGGCCCAGCGGGTATACATGCGCAACAGCATCTCTGCGAAGTCGGCCGCATCCACACCACCAGCGCCCGCGCGGATCGTCATCACGGCCGGTCGGTCATCGAATTCGCCGTCGAGCAGGGTCTGCACTTCGAGATCGCCAATGAGTTTGGTGATGCTTTTCAGTTCGCGTTCGGCTTCAGCTGCAGTATCAGCGTCATTGGCTTCGTTGGCGAGCTCGACGAGCACCTCGAGATCGTCGAGGCGTTGCTCGGTTTGTTCCAGTCGTTTGAGATCGGCCTGGGCGTGCGAGAGCTTGCTCGTGACGAGCTGTGCGTTTTCGGGGTCGTCCCACAGATCGGGGGCGGCCGCCTGCTGTTCGAGCTCGGCGATCTGGCGTTCGAGCTCGGCGGGATCGAGCACATCGCGAATCTGCCCGAATGTGGTGCGCAGCTGACCGAGTTCGGCCGAAAAATCCAGGTTGATCATGATCGCTCCAGCCTACCGGTATCCTCTTTGGCGGCACCGGTACGCGCACTCAGAGCCGGGGTCGGTTCCACTAGCCACCGTCAACCCGGTCGAGCACGGCCCGCGAGGTCACCGTCACCTGCAGCTGCTGCTTCGGGGTGACGAACTGTCCAGTGAAAGGGTTCGTCCACTCGGTGCGGACAGTAACTGTCACCCGATCGCCGTCGATGCGCAAATCAGCGAGCTGGTATGCATCCCCGAAATGAGTGAGCTGTGCCTGGGCTGCTTGCCTCGCTGAGTGCGACACGAGGATGAGCTGTGGGGTCGCAGCTGCGGCGGCTGTCGGCGCCACTTCGGCGGTGCCACTGGCCGCGAGCGCGGCCGCATCCGCCACCGAGTAGAGCCGTTTGTTGGCGAGGTACAGATCGGCGGCGCTTGCCACGATGAGGGTGGCGACGAGCGCGATCAGCACGTACACCGCGGTGAGGGCGCTGATCGAGCCGCGTTCGGCGGCGAGTTTGTGGGTGCCCGGATGCATCTAGGGGCCCTCCGATGCTGGCAGATCGGACGCAGGCGGTTCGGTTCCGGACGGTGCCATTTGTCCCGTTACCCCTGCCGGCTGTGGCCCGGTGCTTGCCTGTGGATAGGTGGCGCTTGCTGCTACAGGGATGCCGAGCGCGCCCACTCCCCCGGGTAGGCCAGGTAGCGGTACCTGGATGCGTACTGTCACGGTGATCGATTGACCGGCGGTCATTGTCTCGGCCAGGCAGTTGGGGTTTGGGTGGCAGCGGGTTTCGATGGTGGCATCGGCGGGATCGATGCCGTGGTCGGTGAAGGCGTGGTGCAGATGCGCCTGTGCGAGTGATTCGTTGGCGGCGGCGTTGTCGCCGAGCACGCGCGCGCTGTTGCGGGCAGCGAGTTCGGTGGCCAGGGTTGCCTGTTCGAGTCCGAGCAGTGTGAGGGTGCCGTAGCTGATCGGCACGAGTAGCAGCACTCCCAGGCCGAGAAATTCGAGGGTTGCCGAACCGCGTTCGTCGCGCATCCGGGCCAACAAACTATTCCACCGGCGCATGTGCGCTCACCTCGATGCCGTTGGGGACCCCGACGAGCCCAAATAGAGGCAGTGGGCTTCGCACCGTAACGGTGACGATGTGGTCAGTGCGGCTGACCTTGATGTGGTCGGCGTACTGGTCACTGAGCGCCGCCTGGATGAGTTCGCTGGTGCGGATGCGGCCATCTGCATTGCTGGCGCCCGAAAGCCCCGCAGCACGGGCTCCTTCGGCAGCAGCATCGACGAGGGTGGTGCGCACATGCATCGCGAACGACACTTGTAACACAGCGAGCAGCAGCAGTGTGAGTAGTGCCGCAACGAGTGTCCATTCGGCCACTGCCGAGCCCCGATCTGTGCCGAACAAGCGGACGGCGCCAGGTGACCAAATTCGCAGTGCTATCGGCTGCTGCCCAATCAGGTCTTTTCGCCGAGTGCGCGCAGGCGCATGCCGAAGCACCGGACGCTGAGCATCCCGACCTTCGCGCGCGTTAAAAATTGCCGGTAACTCGCGACATGGCATCTTCAAACACCTGTGTGAGCAGAGGCCCGGCCAGGGTCCACAACACGATCACGAGCCCCGCCGACATGAGCGCCACCAGCACCCATCCGGGCACATCGCCCTGTTCGGCCATAAGTCGGCGGTGGATGCACTGGTACAGGCGTGCCTGCCAGCTGCGGCCAACGGGGTCGGCGCTCGATAGTGGTTCGGGTGTAGCGGGTGTGTGGTTCATCGGCTGTCCTTTCGAGTGGATGGCGCGTTAGAAGGTGGTGGTGATAACGAAATAGGAGGGGTAGATAGCGAAGAGCACTGTGACCGGCAAGACGAGCAGCACCAGCGGCACCATCATGGTGATTTCTTTACGACCGGCCTGTTCGAGCAGGGCGCGTTTGGCGAGCTCCCGCGCGTCCTGGGCTTGCGCGCGTAGCACCTCAACCAGCGGTGCGCCGCGTTCAAGCGCGGTGACAATGTGGTCGCAGCTGCGCTCCCATGGCCGGTAGCCGAGTTCTCGCGCCACCGTGGTGAGTGCCGTGGCGGTGCTTTCGCCCGATTGCACCCGCACCACCGCGCGGGAGATTTCGCCAGCGAGCTCGCCGCGGCCCGTGTGACTCACTCGCTGCATCGCCGCGAAAATGCCCTCGCCTGCAGAAAGCGACAGCGACAAAAATTCGAGCACCGTCGGATATTCGTCGGCAATGCGTCGCAGTCGCCGCGTGACGCTCACGCGCAGCACCAGGTCGCGACATGCTGCCCCGGCGGCCGCCAGCAATAATGGCAGCATGATCGCTGCCGGCAGGTTACGGATGCTTTGTTGCAGCAGTGCCGCAGCCAGCAGCCCGCCCAGTGCGAGTCCGATCACCGCGGCCGCCGCCTGCTCGGTGCGATAGCGTTCAATGCTCAAACCGCCACCGGCGCGGCGCAAACGGTGGGTGAGTTTGTGGTCGCTGCCGGTGATCGCGGCAATGGCACGCTTTGTGGTGTTCAACACGGGGCTGAACAGCCACCAAATAGCGGGCAGCGTCTCGAGCCGTTTGCGTGCCACATCGTGACGCGCGGTTTCGGAAACGTCCACCAGCTGGGGCGCGATGCGTTCAGCAAGCCGCGGCTTGGTCATAGCCGGCAGCATCGAGGCCAGCGTCCACAAGCCGATGCCGAGCATTGCGCCCAGCAGCAGTGCCAGGCCGAGCTCTTCCGTTAGGCGAACCACCGGCCCTCCTCCCGGAAACGGCCGATGCGGGTCATCAAGCGGTAGGTCAGCACCGTGACCGTGAGCCCGCTCAGAATGACAATGGCACCAACAGGTGTGTTGTAGGCGGCTGCAGCTTCGGGACGGCTGGCAAGCATGACCAGCACCAGCCACGGTGCCACCACAGCCAAGCGCGCGGCGTTCATCACCCACCCCTGTCGGGCTTCGGCTTCGTGACGCACCGCCTGCTCTTCTCGCAAAAACGTGCCGAGTGAACGCAACACCACAACCAGCTCGGTACCGCCAACTCGCCGAGCCATCCGCAGCGTTTCGAAGATGCGATCGGCGGTGGGATCTGCCAACCGGTCTTTGATCTCGTTCACGGCGTGATCGAATGACCCCGTGGCCCGATACGAACGCGAAAAATAGGCAAAATCATCCCGCAACAGTTCCGGGCCGACCTTCGCCAGCTGCGCGATCGATTCGCCGAGCCCAAGGCCCGACCGCACCGCCGCGATCAGGTGATCGATTGCATCCGGCCACACACCACGGTATGCGCGCCGACGCTGCCGCGCCCGCCGCTGAATGATCGCCACCGGAATCCAGCCACCGAACACGCCCGCCAATAGCGCCAGCATGGCAATACCGGTTGTGGCCAGCGCTGCGGCCGCGCAGACAATAGCGATAAGAGCGATCGCCACCATAAACGCCACCGGCGGCACCCGTTCGATACCCGCGCGCACGAGCACATCCTCGAAACGTTGCGTCAGTGAACGCGATGCCGCTGCCTCGCGCGTGGCGGGATAGCGCAGCGCAACCAGGATGAGCGCCACCCCCGCACCCATCAAAAGAGTGGGTACCAGTACCTCGTTCATGCTCGCACCCCGCTGTAGCCGTAGTTCATCGGCGCGAACGTGCCGCCCTCACCTAGCGAGGTGACCGAGTTGACACCGGCCGCAGCGTGCGAAACAGGGTCGCTTGTCGACTGGTCAAGTTGCGCGCGAGCTACCCGCCCCGGCCGCGGTGCCGGCGCGCCGGTGGCTGCAAGCTCACCACCACTGCGATCAAATAGCACCACCGCTTCGACCACACCGGCATGCACCGCACCGGTGGGTGCAATGATCTCGCGCACCCGACGCTTGCCCTGCGGCGTCATCTCGAGATGCACCACCAGGTCGATAGTGTTCGCGACGGTGGGCACCACAAAGGATGCGTCAATATTGCGGCCCGCCAAAAGTGGCAGCGTCGATAGCTTCACCAGTGCATCCCGGGCTGAGTTTGCGTGAATCGTGCACATCCCCGGCACGCCCGAGTTGAGCGCAATAATCAGCTCAAGTGCCTCGGCCTCACGCACCTCGCCAACCACGAGCCGATCCGGGCGCATCCGTAGCGCCTCTTTCACCAGGCGCCGCAGCGTAATCTCACCGGTTCCTTCAAGTGACGGCTGGCGGCACTGCAGCGCGACAACATCGCGCGCCACAACATCCAGCTCGAAGGTCTCTTCCACCGTGACGATGCGTTCGCGCGCCCCAACTGCCGCCAATAGCGCCGTCACCATAGTTGTTTTCCCGGTGTGGGTGGCACCCGACACCAGCACATTCGCACCGTCAACCACTGCTGACCGCAGCATCGCAGCCGCCTCGGGCGTGAGCGAACCTGCGTCGACCAGCGCGTTCAAATCACGCACGCGCCTGCCGAACTTCCGAATATTTATGGATGGATACCGGCGCGCAATCTCGGGAATGACTACGTGCAGCCGGGAACCATCCGGCAGGGATGCATCCACAAACGGACTCGAAACATCCACCCGCCGCCCGGTTGACTGCAGCATCCGGTCGATGAGGTCACGTAGCTCGTCAGCGGGAATCACCGTGGAGGTCAACTCTGCAACACCGTTGCGGGCAACAAACACCCGCGTTGGTGCGTTCACCCAGATTTCTTCGACGTCGGGGTCGTCGAGATAAGGCTGTAGCGCACCGTATCCGGTGATCTGTGCGAGCACCGCCTCAATAACTGCGTGTTCATCGCCAATAATCGGCCCGGTGTTCGCAAGCGTGTGCTCCACATAACCGCGCACCTGAGTGGTCACGAGCGCGCGAGCATCGGCGCCGCGTCCGAGTTCGATTCCTTCTCGACGCACGCGTTCGCGGACAAGCTGTGTAATTTCTGCAACGGCGGTGTTCACGGGCGCTATCTTGAACGAATTTTGCAACGAGCGCAGAAGTTATCCACAGGCCGATCCCGCAAGCCCCGCCAATCCGTTCGGGTACACCGCAAATGGTCAGCGACACCGCGATGGCGGTGTCCGCGAGCATTTGCGGTGTACCCGAGCAGAACAGAACGGGCACCAGTGAGGCTCGCTGTTCGTAAGTTCTGCCGCGACCCGCTAGACTGAACTGTCCCTTGAGGGATTCGCGGGCGTGGTGGAATTGGTAGACACGCAGGATTTAGGTTCCTGTGCCTTGCGCGTGGGGGTTCAAGTCCCCCCGCCCGCACACTCGGTTCTGGTAGCAGCGCACTACCAAAACGCCAGCGCACTACCCCGCAAGCACACTCCGTAGCTGCGCCGCGAGCGCCACAAACGCCCGGTTCCGGTGGCTCACAGCATTCTTTTCTTCGGCGCTGAGTTGGGCCGCCGCGCGCGTCTCTCCCTCGGGTAGGAAGATCGGGTCGTATCCGAACCCACCGGTTCCGTGGCGCTCGCGCAGCACTGATCCGGGCCATTCCCCGCGCACCGCGATCTCTTCCGTATTCGGCACCACGAGCGCAGCTGCGCACACAAACTTGGCGGCGCGCGCGCCGTCGGGGATATCGGCGAGCTGCCACAGCAGCAGGTCGACATTATCAGCATCGTCACGCCCCGGCCCCGACCAGCGTGCCGAGAGAATACCTGGGGATCCGCCCATCGCATCCACGCACAGTCCCGAATCGTCAGCGATTGCGGGCAGACCGGTGCGCTCTGCCGCATCCCGCGCTTTAATCAGCGCGTTTTCTTCAAATGTCAGCCCGTTTTCGACGGGGCCGGCGCCGGTGTCGCCGATCAATTCCAGCCCGAGCTCGTCGAGCACCGGGGCCAGGATGCGTCGCAGTTCGGCGAGCTTGTGGGCATTACGCGACGCGAACACAATCTGCCGCGGTCCGGCCACCTCGGCGCTCATCGGGCGAGCACTTCCTGCTGGATGCGCACGAGTTCTTTGTTGCCGTGCAGTGCCAGGTCGAGCAGCGCATCCAATTCGCCTCGATCGAATGGCACTCCCTCAGCGGTGCCCTGCACCTCAACGAATTTTCCGCTGCCAGTCATCACCACGTTCATATCGGTTTCGGCGCGCACATCCTCTTCGTAGGGCAAATCGAGCATGGGTGTCCCGTCGATGATGCCCACTGAGATCGCGGCAACCGTGTCGGTGAGCACCTCAGCTTTGCGGCCAATGAGTTTTTTGCGGCGCGCCCACTCGATCGAGTCGGCCAGAGCCACGAACGCGCCGGTGATGGCGGCAGTGCGGGTGCCACCATCGGCCTGCAGCACATCGCAGTCGACCACGATGGTGTTTTCGCCCAGCGCCTCGGTGTCGATCGCGGCGCGCAGCGAACGGCCGATCAGCCGTGAAATCTCGTGTGTGCGGCCACCGATTTTCCCCTTCACCGACTCGCGCTGGCTGCGTTCATTGGTGGCGCGCGGCAGCATGGCGTATTCGGCGGTCACCCAACCGCGGCCCTGTCCGGTGAGCCACTTGGGAACACCTGCGGTGAAGGATGCGGTGCACAGCACGCGGGTGCGGCCAAACGAGATCAACGCCGACCCTTCAGCCTGCTCGCTCCAGCCTCGTTCAATCGTGATTGGTCGCAGTTCGTTGGCGGCACGTCCGTCGGCACGCTTTTTGGTCATTGCGCAGTTTCCTCTCCATCGGTTTCGGTGACCGTAGCGGCGGCACCGTGCAGGTTCTCGGTCGGTTCCGGCAGTGTGATTGCGCCGGTGCGGAGTAATTCGACGTGTTCGACACTGGCACCCAAAAAGTGGTTTGCCAGGGTTCGGAAGGCGGCGGTGTTCGCTCCGGTGGCGCGATAGTTGTATTTCGGCACCGTACTCGTATCGTTTAACAGCCGGTGTTCGAGCAGTGATCGGTACACATCCTTTGCAGTTTCGACATCGCTCGACACGAGTTGCACCTCGGGCCCGAGCACATAGCCGAGCACACCCTTGAGATAGGGATAGTGAGTGCAGCCGAGCACGACGGTGTCGACTTGGGCATCCTGCAGCGGCGCGAGATATTCGGTGGCTACGCGCACCAGTTCATTTGAGGTGGTGTCGCCGCGCTCCACAAAATCGACAAAGGCTGGGCAGGCTTGCGCGCTCAGTTTCAGATCAACCGCGGCCGCGAACGCATCCTGATAGGCACCGGATGCGATGGTTGCCTCAGTGCCGATCACACCCACCCGACCCGAGCGGGTGGCGCGCACCGCCGCGCGCACGGCCGGTGCGATCACCTCGATCACGGGTATGTCGTAGCGTTCGCGGGCGTCGCGCAGCACCGCTGCCGAGGCGGTATTGCAGGCGATAACGAGCATTTTGGCGCCTTCATTGGCGAGCTCGTCGAGAATTTCGAGCGACCAGCGCCGCACATCGGCAATTGTTTTTGACCCATAAGGGGTGTGCAGGGTATCGCCCACATAGGTGATTGATTCGTGAGGCAGCTGCGCCCGGATCTCTCGGGCCACCGTCAATCCGCCGACGCCCGAGTCAAAAATTCCAATGGGTGCGCTACTCACAGCCGACCATCTTACGTCGCACGTCCGGTTATCGGCTGCTCGTTCGGCGACAAGCGCTAGAGTTTTGATATGTCGCAGGCTAATTCGCACACCTCCCCATCCGGCCCGGTTCCCGCATCCACCGCGCTGCTAACCGATCACTACGAACTCACCATGGTCGATGCCGCACTGCAGGATGGCACCGCTGATCGCGAGTGTGTGTTCGAGCTGTTTGCCCGCAAGCTCCCCAATGATCGCCGCTATGGCATTGTCGCGGGTGTGGGGCGGGCGCTTGAGCAGCTCGCGCACTTCCGGTTTGAGGATGCCGAACTCGAGTTTTTGCGCGAGCAGCGGGTGGTTTCGGATGCGACCCTCGACTGGCTAGCAAACTACCGGTTTTCGGGTTCGATTCGCGGCTACCGCGAGGGCGAGGTGTATTTCCCGCAATCGCCGCTGCTGGAGGTGCGTTCAACCTTCGCCGAGGGTGTGGTTCTCGAGACGCTGCTGCTGAGCATCTACAACTACGACTCGGCTGTGGCGTCGGCTGCTGCCCGCATGGTGGGTGCCGCTGATAGCCGCCCGCTTGCCGAGATGGGGTCGCGCCGCACGGGCGAGCGGTCAGCAGTTGCTGCTGCCCGAGCCGCCTATATTGCGGGTTTTGCCGCCACCTCGAACCTCGAGGCGGGCCGCAGCTACGGGGTTCCGACGATGGGCACCGCGGCCCACTCTTGGACGCTGCTACACGATAGTGAACGGGATGCGTTCGCTGCGCAGATCGCAGCGCTCGGCACCGACACCACCCTGCTGATCGACACCTATGATGTTGCGTCCGCGGTACGCACCGCGATCGAGGTGGCCGGCCCCGAACTGGGCGGTGTGCGACTCGATTCGGGTGACCTTCCGGTGCTAGTGCGCGAGGTGCGTGAACAGCTGGATGATCTGGGCGCAACCAGCACCAAGATCACTGTCACCAACGACCTGGATGAGTTCGCTATCGCAGCGCTGGCGGCCTCGCCGGTCGACTCGTATGGCGTGGGAACGAGCGTGGTCACGGGTTCGGGTGCGGTTGCCTCCGGCATGGTGTACAAGCTGGTTGCCCGCCGCGATGATGCCGGTGAGTGGGTGCCGGTTGCGAAGGCTTCGCCGGGCAAGCGCTCGATTGGCGGCATGAAATATGCGGTGCGGCGGCGCGATGAACGGGGCGTTGCCACCGGTGAACTGATTTCGGTCGGTGGGCTACCGGTTGGGGATGCGGACGATCGGCCACTGTTTGTTGACTTGGTCACCGACGGTGAAATTGCCACCGAATATACCGGCGCCGAGGGTGTGCAGGCCGCCCGCGAACACTGCGCTGCGGTATTGCGTGAGCTTCCCCGCACGGCCAGGCGTTTGGGTAAGGGTGATCCGGCGATTAACACCTATTTTGTGCATCCCGATGGCACGATGGAGCGCGACTAGGGCCGGTTTGCAAATAAGAAGTGGCGGCGTGGAAGTTGCTCCACGCCGCCACTTTGCAGCCAATAACGCTACTCGTCACGCATCATTTCGTAGATGCGTTTGCAATCGGGGCAGATTGGGAAGCGGTCGGGGTTAGCGTTTGGCTTCCATTTTTTGCCGCACAGTGCGCGCACGGCTTTGCCCGTAACCGCTGATTCAACGATTTTTTCTTTGCGGACGTAGTGCGCGAACTTATCGTGATCGCCATCGTCATACTGCTGATCTTCGAGCAGCTCCTCCAGTTCGCGATCGAGCACGGCAGTGCCGCCGGCGGGTGCATCAGTTTCGAGAGGGGCGTTTGTCATGGTGCCATTCTAGGCGTGACACACTCGGCCTGGCGGTGGGTTCGGATGCGCGGCTAGTTTTGTTGGGCAAAGTGCAGCAGCTGCACGGCCCGGCGCTCGTAGAGCTTGCCGCCGATCGCGACTCCACCCCACAGACATACCGTGCCGATACCGATTGCCAGCGCGGTCGCCAGGCCCACATATCCCCACGATGATTCGTTGATCGCGCGAATTGCCGTCAGAATCACCGGCAGGCACAGGGCGGCCTCGACGATACCGGCAACCGGATGCGCAAGAACGGCCGCGCCCCACGAACGAATCGGCTGGCTTAGCGGCGGGTCACCCGGTCGAGCCACGGCATATGGCACCACCACCGACATGATCGAAGATCCTCCGAGCGATACCAGCAGTAGCGCCAACGCAACCGCGCCCGTGGCAAACGCCTGTGGCCAGCCGTTGACGAACAGCCCCAAAAATGCCACGCCACCGATCACCGTCACAATGCCCATAATGAGCGATGGCAGTGCCCGACCGAAACGATCGGCGCTCCCCCGCATCCCCGAGGTGAAATGCAGCCACGATGCCGAAGAGTCGAATGCTAAATCGTTGTGGATGGCCCAGCCCAAAAGGAAGGTTGCTAGCGGCAGCGGTAGCAACGCCATCCAGCCGCGATCGGCGCCACCGATCAGCAGCGGAATAACGATCAACACCGGCAGGATGATCACGGTCACCATCACCGTCACGTAGCGGTGATCGCGCAGCCATGCCATCCCAATTCGCCACGCGATTGCCCGCGATGCGCCGCCGGCGGCCGTCCCCATGAGTCCGAACCGACTCGCGCCACCATCGGAGCGCGCAACCAGCAGTCGACGCCCGGTGCGAACACCGAATGCAAACAACACCACCAGCAACACCAGAAGCTGCACTGCTGCAACGGCGAGCGTGCGGGATGCAATTGCAGGGTCATCGAGCGAATTTGCGAGCATCGCGCCCGAAAGCGGCAACCACAGGGCGGTTTCGGCATAGGCCGCGTCGAATTGCGCGATCGCTGTTTGCCAGGGCAGTAATAGCAGCGTGTAGCCCGCGACCCCCACGGCCCCGGTGATGACATATCCCCCGATGGCTCGCGCCTCGCGTGCCACGCCATATTCCACGAGTCCGCGAGCGCTCACCCCGCCGGCGCGATCAATGAGCGCCAAGCACACGCCCACCAGCCCACCGGCCAGCAGTGTGCCCTCGTGCAGCGAACTCATAGCGGTCAAAAGCCCACCAAGCAGCCACACCACTCCACGTGGCGAGCACAGTGCAGCAATAAGTGCGCTGAACGCGGCGGCTGTCGGTCGCTGCCCGGCCTGTACCAGTGCCCGCTCATCGAGCGGGTCTTCGGCGTGGGCAAACATGCCCACCAAAAACGCGACTGTGCCGGTGAGCAGGCTCAAATTCGCCCGCCAGAAACGATTGGTTTCGGTGGGGCCGTCGAGCTGCCAGCTCAGCGCGACGAACGTGCACACCGCAACGATTACCAACGCGAGTGCGGCCAGCTGTCGGCCGCGCGCGGGCGCATCCCGTCGCAACGATTGCCGCAGGGATGTCCAGCTAAGTCGAACTACCGCACCCATTAGCCGAACGAAATTTCTAGCCAGTCGAGTCCGGTGCTCTGTTCAGGTCCCCGCACCAGGCTGCGGAATCGTTCTTCGAGCGTGATACCGTCACGAACCTCATCTACAGTGCCTTCGGCGAGCACCTCACCGCCGGCAATGACCACGACGTGATCACAGGTGCGCTGCACGAGGTCCATCGAGTGGCTCGACAGCAGCACAGTGCCGCCGCGGTCGGCGTAGTCGATCAGCACGTCGATGAGCACGCCGGCCGAAACCGGGTCGATTGTTTCAAACGGCTCGTCGAGCACCAGCAACTGCGGCGAATGGATGAGCGTGGCTGCCAGCGCGAGCTTTTTGCGCATCCCTGCCGAGTAGTCGGTCACCAACCGATTGGCGCTGGACCGCAACTCAAACTGGTCGATGAGCGCCTCGGTGCGCTCGAGTATTTGCGCGCGGTTGAGCCCGCGAATCGAGCCAACATAGGCGAGATATTGGGCACCGGTGAGGTGTTCAAACATGCGCAGGCGATCGGGCAGCACGCCGATACGACCGGCGGCTTCGCGGTGCGATTTCCACACGTCGACACCGGCAACCGTCACCGTGCCTTTCGATGGCGGCAATAGGCCCGAGATGATGTTGAGCAGGGTGGTTTTACCGGCACCGTTTGGGCCTACAAGGCCCGAGAATGATCCCTGCCGAACGCCGTAACTCACCTCACTGAGCGCTCGTTTCGCGCCGAACGACTTACTGACGTCGTTGATCTGCAGGATCGTGTCTCCGTAGTCGCGCTCGGCGGCCGCGGTTTGCATCGCCACCGGGGTCATAGTGGCGAGCCCCTCGGCGGTTTGCTTGCCCAGACGCAAATCGCGTGGCTGAGCGGAAGGCGCCTCAGCGCTGTTGTTCGGTTCGTTTTCCGCAGCCGCCGCGGTCACACCGAGCGAACCAGTTTCGCGGCGCGATTCGGCCTCGACGGATTCTACCTCGGCGGGTTCAACCCAGTTGACCACGGTCCACTCAGTTTCTTGCCCGACCGCATCAAACTCGGCTGTTTCAAGTGTTACTTCCTGGTTGGGTCGCGAGGTGCCTGCATCATCGCCCACAGTTATGGCCGCCACCAGGTTGAACGGGGCGCTACCAGCCGACGCGGCAGCCGCTTCGGCGGCACCGCGCGATATATCTTCGGCTGCGTTTTCGTTCTCAGTGGTCACCCAACCCAGGCTAGCAATAGACAGTAACTGAATGAGCACAGTCGGTTAACTGCACATCAGGATGCTCGACTATCGCGGGCGCAGGTTAGCTGGCCGTACTTGGGGGCTGTTTCACTTGGCGGTATCGAGTGCCGTGACCGCATATTTGCGCAGTCGCAGGGCCGGATTAGTCTGACGCACCTCGTCGATCTCATCGGGTTCGATCCACCCGACCGCAACGCCCTGCTCAACACCGACCTTGGCGGTCACCACACCCCTCGCGTCGATGATGCACGAGTGGCCAACTGCAACCGGTGGGGCGTGGTCGGCAGCCACCACCGCCACCGTATTTTCGATGGCGCGCGCCCGCAGCAGCGTCTGCCAGTGGTGTTCTTTCAACGGGCCACGCACCCACTCGGCCGGAATCACCAGCACCTGTGCCCCCGCATCTGCAAGCCGACGACTCACCTCTGGGAACCGCAGGTCGTAGCAGGTCTGCAAGCCAAACCGCATCCCGCCAATCTCAAAAGTAGCCGGTGCATCATGTGGGTCGCCCGCCTGCAGCCAGTCGCTCTCGGTGGTGCCAAAAGCGTCATACAGGTGCAGTTTGCGGCTCTTGGCGAGCATCCGGCCCTCACCCACCGCGACAACCGTGTTATACGGTTTTTCGGCTTCGGTAGTGCGCTCGAGCATGCCGGCCACAATCACGATTTCGAGATCGTTGGCGATTTCGGTGAGCGTGGTCACAAAACCGCCGTCATCGGGTTCAGCAACTTCCCTCATCCAAGCGCCAAGCTGCGCCGTGAACGCCTGCGAGTATTCGGGAAACACCACCACGCGCGCGCCCCGTTCGGCCGCCAACGCCGCATACGAACTCATCGTTTCGAGGTTCGCCTCGCGGTCGAGTGATGGGTTGAACTGGGCTACTGCCACGGCGATTGGGGAAAGCATGCCGCCATGCTACGGCCCACTTCCTCCGACACTCCAGAATGTTGTGCCCGGTTCAGTGGCATCGGGCCCGTGAACGGGGTAGTTTCGAAATAATTAGTGAGCAGCGAGCACACTACCAACCAAGGAGCAACCGAGATGCCAAAGTACGCGGTGATGATGCGATACGAGGTCGTATCGGCACTGATCGTTGACGCCGAATCTGAAGACGAAGCCGAGCAGATCGCGACCGATTTCGAAGCTGCTGTTCACGATGCCGCCAACGACGACGGCCCGGTAACCCTCGAGGCCCGCATCTGGGGCAACGGCGATGTCGATATCGAGGCCGCCGAAGACGAAGATGACGCCCAAGAGCGCATCGACTCGTGGATCGACACTATCGACTGGGATGAAGACGACGACTACGACGACTACGACGAAGACGAGGATGATGACGATTACGACGACTTCGACGAGGATGACGAAGACGACGAAGACTAGTCGGATGCGTGCGGGCCACTAATGCACTCGCGCGCAAAACTCCCGGTGGCCGCCACACTCGTTTGAGTGGGCGGCCACCGGCGTTTTTGCCTGCGGTGCGGTGCACCTAAGAGGGCAGAGACTCTTACGCGAGCATGGTCTTGTCGTCGACCACCGCGCCCTTGATTGAGGCAAAGCGTTCGAGCAGATCATCGACGGTGGTCTTGGCTTTTTGCTCTTCATCGACCTCGTAGATGATCTGCCCCTCGTGCATCATGATCAGCCGGTTACCGAGTTCAAGCGCCTGCGACATATTGTGCGTGACCATGAGCGTCGTGAGCTTCTCACTCTCGACCACCTTGCGGGTGAGCTTGGTCACATGCTCGGCACGGGCAGGGTCGAGCGCTGCAGTGTGCTCATCCAACAACAGAATCGACGGCTGCGTGAACCCGGCCATGAGCAGCGACAGGGCCTGCCGCTGACCACCCGACAGTAATCCGACTTTGCTGGTCAGTCGGTCTTCAAGGCCGAGGTCGAGCTGAGCGAGCTCTTCACGAAACCGTTCCCGACGCACGTGGTTAACGCCTAGCGCCAGCCCACGAGACTTGCCACGCAAGAGCGCCAGCGACAGGTTCTGTTCAATGGTGAGATCGGGTGCGGTTCCGGCCATCGGGTCTTGGAACACTCGACCGATGTATTTTGCACGGCGATAGTCTGGCATCCGGCGCACCGATTTACCGTCGATGAGAATATCGCCGCTGTCCATCGACAACCGGCCCGAAACTGCGTTGAGCAGGGTCGACTTGCCAGCACCGTTCGAGCCAATAACCGTCACGAAATCGCCGTCTTCGAGATGGAGGCTGAGGTTCCGCAGGGCTCGCTTCTCGTTAACCGTGCCGGGGAAGAAGGTTTTTGAAATCGATTGCACGTTCAGCATGTCCTAGGCCTCCTTTGTGGCGGGTTCGGTAGCTGTAACAGCGTCGGGTTTGGCGGTTCTACCACCGGATGTGAACACCGATCGCAGCTGCTTACCGATGCCAAACCTCGGCATCAATAGGGCGAGAACCACAATGATTGCGCTCACGAGCTTGGTGTCGTTGGGGTTCAGTCCCGACTGCAGAGCCAGGAAGATGATGAAGCGATAGAGGACCGCGCCAACGATCACACCGAGCGTGGCCTGCCACACCCAGCGGCTGCCCACGACCACCTGGCCGAGGATGACCGAGGCGAGACCGATGAGAATCAGACCGACACCGGCCTGGATATCGGCGAAGCCATTGTACTGGGCCACGAGCGCGCCACCGACGGCGACGATGCCGTTTGAAAGCGCCAGACCAAGAATTTTGGTGTGGTAGGTGTTAACGCCAAATGCGCGAATCATCTGTTCGTTATTACCGGTTGCGCGCAGCGACAGACCGAGATCGGTTGCCAAGAACCAGTCGATCAACAGCTTCACCACGATCACGCCGGCAAGCAAAATGGGGATGCTCATCCAGGTGCCGAGGATGCCTGCTTCCCGCAGCGGGGTGAACATACTTTCGCTGCGCAACAGACCGAGGTTGGCGGTACCGGGCGAACCGGTTGCCAAGCCCATGATCCGCAGGTTGACCGACCACAGCGCGATCATGGTGAGAATACCGGCAAGCAGGCCGTCGATACCGCCGTAGGTGTGAAGTAGCCCGGTGATAGTCCCGGCGAGCATCCCGGCAATGAAGGCCGCTGCGGTGGCGAGAATCGGGTTGACTTCGAGAGTGACGAGCATCCCGGCAACAGCGGCACCGGTTGTGAAGCTGCCGTCTACCGTGAGGTCGGGGAAGTTCAGCACTCGGAAGGTGAGGTACACCCCGAGTGCAACGATGGCGTAGATGATGCCGAGTTCTAGCGCACCAATCATGTTGCTCGTTAGTCCTTTCGCATACTGGCCGGGCCGAATTCCGGCCCGGCCAGTACTGAGCGGGGTCGCAAGCGGTCCCGACGGGGATTATTCGACGACCGTCGCGGCCCGGTCGAGCACCGCCCGCGGCAGCTCGAGGCCGACGTCGGCGGCGCCCTTCTTGTTGACCACGAGCTCGAACTCGGTGAGCTGCTCAACCGGCATCGACTCGGGCTTTTCGCCGTCGCGCAGGATGCGGATGGCCATCTGGCCGGTCTGGTAACCAAGCTTCTCATAGTCGAGGCCGAGCGTTGCTACCGCGCCGCTTTCTTCCACCGGACCGGTGTCACCCGAGAACACGGGGATCTGTTTGCTGGTCGAGTACTGCATCACCGAGTCGATACCCGACACAATCAGGTTGTCGGTGGGCACGTAGATGGCGTCAACCTGGCCGAGCGCTTCGAGTGCGGTGGGCACCTCGCCCACCTGGGTGACGCTCTGTTCCTTGATGGTGAGGCCGTTCTTGTCGGCGGCTTCCTTGGCGAGTTTTACCTGCACTTCGGAGTTCACCTCACCCGACGAGTAGACGATGCCGACGGTCTTGGCTTCGGGCACAATCTCCTTGATCAGCGCGATCTGGTCGGCAACCGGGTTGAGGTCGTTAGTGCCGGTGACGTTGCCACCGGGCGCTTCAGCGCTGTCAACGAGGTCGGCAGCCACCGGGTCGGTCACCGCGGTGAACAGCACCGGGCGATCGGGGATCGCGGTGGCGGCAGCCTGCGCGGCCGGGGTGGCGATCGCGAGCACGAGATCGATGCTCGAGTCGCTGGCAAAGCCCTGCGCAATGGTCACCGCAGTGGGCTGCTCACCGTTTGCGTTCTGCTCAACCCATTCAACGTTGATGCCCTCGTCTTCAAAGGCTTTTTTGAAACCGGTGGCGGCTGCGTCGAGGGCCGGGTGCTGCACGAGCTGCGAGATACCGATGCGATAGCTCTCGCCTTCGCCTCCCGCGGCGTCGGTTCCACCGTCGCTGCCAGCTCCACCCGCACAGCCGCTGAGCGCGAGCACCGCCGCACCCACCGCGGCAATGGGTGCCATGAACTTACGAATACGCATGAGTGACTCCTTCGTCTACTCGACTGAAATTGCGAACTACCCGTTTTCACTACTGCTCACTCAACATGTGAATGATGTTCGTGCCAAAAACTTATCACTCTGTTGAAGAAAGTCGAAGTTTGCGAGTAAATTTGTTCACTAATTTCGACAGGCAGGTGCAAGGACGCATGGACCGACTCGATTATCAGATTGTTGAGCTGCTCGACCGCAAGCCGGGAACGAGCGTGGTGCAGATTGCCCGCGAGCTCGGTGTGGCCCGGCCCACCGTGCAGTCGCGGCTCACGCGCATGCGCAAAGACGGCGTACTGATTGATATTTTGCCACGACTTGACACCACCGCGCTCGGTTTTCCGGTGACGGCGCTCACCACACTGCAAATTGATCAGCGCGTTGGCATCGAGCATTTGGATCGCGAGTTGCTGCAGGTTCCCGAGGTCATTGATGCCGTTACGGTGGCCGGTGATTGGGATGTGTTGGTGCGTGTGGTTGCGCGCTCAAACGCCGACCTGCAGCGAGTGATCGACCGCATCGCGAGTATCGAGGCGGTGACCCGCACTTCTACCTCAGTGCAGATGCAGCGCATTGCCCACGATCGCATCCTGCCGCTTTTTGAGGCGGCCACCGCCGAGACATCTGATACCGCACCCCGTTTGAAGGCGGTTGACTGCTAAACGCCCGTGACCGGCGCCGAGCTGTGGCAAAGTTGGGAGCATGGTTGCTGTTCCCGAACCGCGCTGGCTCTCCCGTGAAGAACGCGGAGCCTGGATGCGCCTGCAGGCAGTCTTGCAGCTGCTGCCCGCAGCACTTGACTCGCAGCTGCGCCACGATGCCCAGTTCACCCATGTCGAGTACTACGCACTCGCCATGCTTTCGGATGCACCCGATCAGCAATTGCAGATGAAAGAGCTGGCCGGGCACACCAACTCGTCACTCCCACGACTTTCGCGAGTGATTAGCGGTCTAGAAAGCGAAGGCTACGTCGAACGCATCCCCAATAGCCGGGATGCTCGAGCAACCGATGTGCAACTCACGCCGAAAGGGCGGGAAGCACTCACCCAGGCCGCACCCGGCCACGTCAACAAAGTGCGCGAAACTGTTTTCGATCCGATTTCGGCCGACGATGTGGCCTCGCTGGTGCGCATCTGTGACGCTTGGCTGGATGCGCTTGATCCAAACCAAACCATGAGCCGCAACCCCGATCATTTGCCAGGGCATCCCCGCGATCACGATTAGCCGCTCAGATCGGCCGGTGGTTATGCGAGCGACAAAAAAAGTTTTTCGAGCTCTTCGGCGGTGAGCTCGATCTCGCCTTGACCTGCGACACATTCGCGCATCGAGTTGGCAATAATCACGTATCCGGCCCGATCGATCGCCTTCGACACTGCGGCAAGCTGAGTCACGACGTCCCGACAGCTCTCACCGCGCTCAACCGCAGCGGTGACAGCGGCGAGCTGCCCCTGCGCGCGACGCAACCGGTTCACCACTTTGCGCCGCGCCGCTTCCTGCGGCTGCACATCAGTCATCTCGTCTCCCCTATCGAATACCAGAGTGCGCCAAGACTAGCGTCCGAAAAGTCTCCCGAAAAACCCACGGCGATCTTGTCGAGCGGCAGCGCGTTCAGCATCACTGTGCTTACCCGAGCACCAGTTGCCAGCGGGCACTGCAGCTCGCACCATTTCAACGTGCTGACCACAGCCAGCCCAGGTGGTTTTGCCGCACACCTTACAGGTCACCGGTCGGCACATCACATTTCCTTTTTCATCGCAGCCAAAACGTCACGCAATAATACCCCGCGGGGTATACGGATGCAACGCCCTAAAAATCACAGCGAGCCACAGCAGTGAATATGTCCACCGCAAGCACACTCACACCACATAGATCAATAAATGAACGCTGATCAGTTTCATTCCGTGTAAATAGCACTGCAGAAACGTGCAAAAATAAAAGGATTCTGATTCCACCTTCCACGTACAGCGAGGTACTGTCCCGATGAGCAGCTACGAGACCATGCAGCCAATGACGGGAGCAATTCCCACAGTTGAGGCGGTCACCGCGGCCAAGCACCAAACACCCACCCGAATGTCTGCCGGACACGTCATTGTGAAATCGCTCGAAGCACACGGCGTGCGGCGCGTGCATATTGTTCCGGGTGAGAGTTTCCTCGACGTACTCGACGGCCTGCATGACTCGTCGATCGAAACTATTGTTTGCCGTCACGAGGGCGGCGCCGCCTATATGGCTGAAGCCGACGGCAAACTGCAGCCACTACCCGGCGTTGCCATGGTCACTCGCGGCCCGGGAGCTGCCAATGCGCATGTTGGGCTCCACACTGCCTGGCAAGATTCCACCGCAATGGTGCTTTTTGTGGGCCTCATCCCGTTTGAGCACCGCGAAAAAGAAGCCTTCCAAGAGTTCGACCCGAAGCAGTGGTTTTCGTCGGGGGCAAAGCGCGTGATGGTGCTCGACCACCCCGCCCGCGCCAGCGAAGTCGTCGCCGAAGCCATGTTCGCCGCCGCAGCCGGCCGCCCCGGCCCGGTAGTGGTGGGGCTGCCCGAAGACATCATCCGGGAAGAAATCGAGGGCACCATCCACCCCTATATTCCGGTGGCGTCGGGCGGTATGACCGTCGAAGACTGGAAATCGCTGCGCCGCGCGCTGCTTGAATCCGAGCGCCCGCTATTCGTGTTTGGTGGCAACGACTGGACCCACGCCGGCGCCCGCGAATTCACCCGCTGGCTTGAAGAACACGAGCTGCCGGCAGCGGCTGAATGGCGCTGCGAGGGCACTGTGCCATTCGACTCACCAAGCTACGTTGGCCCGCTCGGATACGGACGTCCAAATTTTTCTAACCGATTGCTCTCTGACACCGACCTCATCGTCTTCGTGGGCACCGTGCCGGGCGATGTCATTACCTCGGGTTTCACCAGCCGACAAAACTGGGACCAACGCAACTTCATCGTCACCATCGACCCCGACCTGCGCGGCCGTTCGGGCCCACTCTCACATCAAATCGTCGCCAAACCGGATGTGTTTGTGCGCGACCTAGTGCGCATGGACCTCGAAATTAAAGACTCGTGGCGCGCATGGACCCGCGAGCTGCGTATCTACCAAGAAAACTTCAGCCGCCTGCCGAACCCTGAACCCAGCGCCGGCCCGGCCCAGATGGACACGCTCATGGCCAACCTCGTCCCGCAGCTGCCCTATGACGCCATGGTCACCTTCGGCGCCGGCGAGCACACCAACTGGGCCCACCGATACTTCCCCACCCGCGGCTACGCCGCCATGATTTCAGCGCGCAACGGCTCGATGGGATACTCCATCCCCGCGGCGGTAGCGGCCTCACTGCAGTACCCCGGCCGCATGGTGGTTTCAATTGCCGGTGACGGTGAGTTTTTGATGAACGGACAAGAGCTCGCCACCGCGACCCAGTACGGCGCCACACCGCTGGTGATCGTGATGGACAACCAGGAGTACGGCACCATCCGCACCCACCAAGAGCACAGTTATCCGGGTCGGGTTTCTGGCACCCAATTGCGCAACCCCGACTTCGCCAAACTCGCCGAAGCCTACGGCGGCGTCGGCATACGTGTCGAAACCGATGCCGAAGTGCCCGGTGCCGTGGCCGAAGCACTCAGGGTGGTCGAGCACGGCAAACAGTTCGCGCTCATCCACTTGATCACCGAACAGCGCAAAAAAGCGTTCTAGTTCAGCGCTGCCGGTGGGTGGTGACTGGTGATACCACCGCCCACCGGCTTTTGCGACGCATCCCAATCAGTCAGGTGGCGGCAAATTTCAGCCATTTCATCTACCGGCTACCTAGTTCTGCAAAACTCTAGCCAACCACCGGTTTCGCGAGCTAGACAACGGTTTACCCAAGCGACAGCCGTCGACAATCGCGAGACTGGAGAGGAAAGGACAGCTATGAAACTGCGCACCCCGCACATCATCGGTATCGTACTGCTGGTTGTTGGCATCGTCACCGTGCTGGTCATCCAACTCACTGGCATCGGCCGCGGCGGTACCGGTTCGATTGGCGGCAAACACACCGTGGTCGAGGGCGTGGTCGGATCTGAGAAGGTCGCGTTTTTCCAAGACCCCGAAGTGCAGCGAGTGTTTGCCGATCACGGCTACGAGGTGCGCGTATCAAAATCGGGTTCCTGGCGCATGGCCGAGCTTGACGGGCTTACCAACTACGATTTCGCGTTCCCGGCTTCCGAAATCGCGGCCACGCATATTTCCACCATTCATAAGGATGCGGTGCTCAGCACTCACAAACCATTCTTCTCACCCATGGCGATCGCCACCTTCAAGCCGATCGTTGAGCTGCTCAGTGCCGCCGATGTCGCATCCCAGGATGCGAACGGTCGCTGGCAAATCGATATCGAGGCCTACCTCAAGCTCGTCGAATCCGACACCCGGTGGCGCGATCTACCCGGCGCCAATAAGCTCTACAACTCGCCGCGCACGGTGATGATCACCTCCACCGATATCCGCACCTCGAACTCGGCCGGCATGTACCTGGCTCTCGCCTCATACGTGCTCAACGACCAGAACGTGGTCACCAACCGCACCCAGGCCGATGCCAACCTGGCGCTATTGACCAAGCTTTTTGTTGGCCAGGGATACTCGGGTTCATCGTCAACCGCCCCCTTCGATGACTATCTTTCACAGGGCATGGGTGCCGTGCCGATGGTGATGGTGTACGAGGGGCAATACCTTGAAGAAGAGCTGCGAGACAACTCGCGCATCAGCGACCAAATGGTGCTCGCCTATCCCTCACCCACCATCTTCTCGGTGCACACCGGAGTTGCGTTCAGCGAAGACGGCCAGGCCATTATGCAGCTGCTTGAAACCGACCCCGAGCTGGCGAAACTGCTCGCCGCCCACGGGTTCCGCCCCCAAGGAACGAACGCCAGCACCTTCGACAGCTTCTTGAACGACAACAAGCTCGCCGACACCTACCCCAGCAGCTCGTCCTTCGTAAACCTCGCCGTCGAACCGAGCTACGAAATACTCGACTACCTGCTCCGTAAAATTGGCGAGTCGTACAGCGTTTCGGGAGCCCCACCGGTGGAGCCCGAAGAAACTGAACTCACATCCGTGCCCGCGCCAAACCACCCTGGAGAGAACCCATGACCGCGCAACTCGCTCAGAAGCTACGGGCATCGTGGCAGCGGCTGCTCGCCGCTCTCGCCTGCCTGCTGGTGCTGCCCGGAGCGCTCACCTCATGTGCTCTCCTCGGAGGCGGCGACACACTCCACGTCCTCGCCGGTAGCGAAGTAAAAGACCTCGAACCGATCCTTGACGATATGGCCCGCGAAACCGGCGTCACAATCGAGTTCGAATATGTCGGCACGCTCGACGGCACCGAGATGCTACTCAATACCCCCGACAACGAATGGGATGCAATCTGGTTCCCTTCAAACCGCTACCTTTCGCTCTTCCCCGAGGGTGCCAATGCGGTCGAGGCGAGCGAGTCGATTATGCGTTCGCCGGTGGTGCTCGGGGTGCGCCAGGATGTTGCCAAGCGGCTCGGCTGGAGTGACGATTCCCAGCCCAGCTGGGGTGACGTGGTCGACGCTGTTGACCGCGGCGATCTCACCTACGGCATGACCAGTCCCATTTCATCCAACTCGGGTTTCACCACCCTGGTGCAGCTGGCCACCGCGATCTCCGGCACCGGCACGGTGCTCGAGCCGGGCGATGTCGAGCAAGTCATCCCCGACCTCAAGAAGTTCGCCGCCGGCCAGCAGCTGGCTTCGGGGTCGTCGGGGTGGCTTGTCGAAAAGTACCTCGAAGACCCGCAGGCAGTTGACGGCATTTTCAACTACGAATCGGTGCTGCGCGGGGTCAAAGTAGACAACAAACCGCTGCACATCGTGCATCCCTCTGATGGCGTGATCACCAGCGACTACCCGCTGGCCCTCCTCAAGGGCGCCGATGACGCCACCCGTGAAAAATACGACAAGGTCGTTGAGTACCTGCTCAGCGCTGACGTGCAGCAACGCATCAGCGAGCAGACCAACCGCTACACTTCGTACACGCCCGAGGGGCAGTCACCAGCCGCCGTGTATGAGCTGCCGTTCCCCAACCAGCTCGGCACCGTGCAGGATCTGCTTGCGGGTTGGTTGAGCGAGGCGAAAAAGCCCTCGAACATGGTGTTTGCTATCGACACTTCGGGTTCGATGAGCGGCGGCGACCGGATGGCCGAGCTGCGGCAAGCGCTCGACGTGCTGTCAGGCCCCGATAGCGAAGCCGGTTCATCAGCAAGTTTTTTGCGACTGCAATCACGCGAGACGATCACCTATCTCGAGTTTTCGCACGAGATCAAGAGTGAGTTGACGGTGACGATCCCCGAGGACGATGCCGGTCGCCAGGCGAAACTCGACGAGATACACTCGCACACCAATCATTTCCAACCCTACGGTGGCACCGCCATGTATGACGCGGTGCGGCGGGCTTATGAAGATATGAACTACAGCAACAGCGACCAGCTCAACTCAATCGTGCTGTTCACCGACGGCGAGAACATTGACGGGATGCAGGATCGCGACTTCACGAACTGGTACGAGTCCTTCATCGAGGATCATCCCGAAGCGAAAAATGTGCCGGTGTTCACCGTGCACTTCGGCGACTCGAACCGTGAAGAACTTGAATCGCTATCGCAGCTCACCGGCGGTAAAACTTTCGACGGCACCGGCGACTCGCTGGCAACGGCCTTCCGTGAGATTCGCGGATACCTCTAGTCTGAAACCGTCAACGATGAAGAACTCCAAGCAGTCAAAATCACAGCAGTGGGTTGCTCCGGCCGCTGTGGGCGGTGTGGTCGGCGTTGGTTCAGCTTTGGCAACGATGCTGCTGCTCTCGTTCGCAGCCCCGGTGAGTGTTGCCATTGGGCTCGCGCTCGGTGCCGGTACAGCACTGATGTTTACGCCGCTAGCACCGAAGCCGATCGAGATCGCGGGCAGAGTCGCACCCACAACCGTTGAAGAATCGCTCAGTGAGGTTGCGCGCTCAACCGACCAGCTCGACCTGGCGTTATCGAGGCTTGAGAGCAGGCCGCTTTGGCATAACTCGACGCTTGATGAAAAACTGCACCGCCTCGTCGACGGCACCCGCTCATTGGCGCGGATGCCGGAGCTGCGCAATCGTGCCGTCATGGACGGCGCCATCCAGATGCTCTATACGCTGGCGACCGATTACCTGCCCACCATCGTGAACCTCGCGATTGAAAACGACCGGATGCACAGCACCTTTTCGGGCCAAAAATCACGCCAACAGGTCGAGCAAAACATTGCTGAGCTGGAACCTCAGGCCGATGTGCTCGGCGAAGTGCTCGACCGTATTGAAACCGACATTGTGCGCGGTACCACTCACTCGGTCCACGAGCACGCCGAGTTCCTGAAAGCACGGTTCCAGGAGGTCGGTACCGAATCGGTGCTCAATTTGAACAACCCCATGACGCAGGGCACAGAATAGCTGTCCGCTATCCCACCAGTTGAGGAGACCAGGTGAACGACAAACTCACTCCCCCTAGCCCCGAAGAACTCGCCCCGATCGAGGCTGCCCCCGCAGTCGAACCGGTTGCGACCGATGCCGCCGGCGGGATGCTGCCCGATATCGATCCTGAGACCGCGCTCGACCTGCGCAATCGCGCAAACACCTGGGTGAACAATATTTCGTCACTCAAGCCCAAAACACCCGAGTACACCGAGCAGGTGCGCGCCATTCAGGAGGTTGCCCGCACCGAAATTCGCACCTCTGCGAATGCTTCGCAGCGCTTCCTCGACAAGTCGCTGGCGCAGTCGAAATCTGCCGGTGGCGACGGCCACGCCGTTGAGGTGTCGCGCTCGCTCGTCGACCTGCGCAACACCGTTGAAGAGCTCGCGCCCGACGACCGCAAGTTCGGTTCGCGCTTTTTGCGGATGCTGCCCGGCGGTAAGCAGGTGCAGCGGTACTTCCGCCAGTACGAAAGCAACCAGGAACAGCTCAACACGATTCTGCTCGCCCTCGACCGTGGCCAAGACACCCTGCGCAAAGACAATGCCGCGCTCGGTGTCGAACGTAAAGCACTGTGGGAGTCGATGCTGCAGCTGAAAAAGCTTTCGGGCTTGCTCACCGAGCTCGATAACTCGGTGGTTGAAAAGATCGCTACCCTGCAGGCCTCCGGTGAGGCCGAAGCCTCGACCGCGCTGCAGAATGACGTGCTCTTTGCGATCCGTCAGCGCCACACGGATGTGCAGACCCAGCTCGCGGTGAGCGTGCAGTCGTACCTGTCGATGGATCTCATCCAAGACAACAACCTCAAGCTGATCGACGGTGTCGAACGGGCGAAGACCACCACGATGACTGCCCTGCGTACCGCCGTTGTGGTTGCCCAGGCGCTTGAAAACCAGAAGATCGTGCTCGACCAGATCGACGCGGTGAACAACACCACCAACGACATGATTGACCGCACCTCGCAGATGCTGCGCGACAACACCGCGCGCATCCAGGAGCAGGCCGTTAATTCGGGTGTTTCGCTCGAGACGCTGCAGCGCGCCTACGACAATGTGTTCGCCACAATCGACCAGGTCGAAGCTTTCCGTGCTGCCGCGAATAACCACTTCGCGCAGACCATCGCCAACCTCGAGCAGCAGGTCGAGCGGGCGAATCCGTACCTTGAGCGCTCGCGTGAAAACCAGCTCGCTCGAGAGGGCGACGGTTCGGCGCAACGACAGCTGAACTCCGGTAATCTGCCGCCCGAGCTGACGATATAACCAGCTGAGCAAAACGCAAGCGGGCCCGCATCCCTGGCAATTGGAATGCGGGCCCGCCGCTTTTTCATCAGCCGTTATGACTGCTCGGCACGCTGGTTCGCGATCGTGCAGTCTTTGCCGCGCCCGGGTTTGATGACCGCGTCGTCACCGAGCGGGAAGAGCCGCTTGCGCACCGAATATTCCATGGTCGAGTAGTCGCTGCCGCCTTCGGGTGAGGCGTAGGGTCCACTGGCAAGCAGTGTGTCACCGGTGAACACGGCGCGCAGTTCTGGCGCCCAGAGGCAAACGGTGCCGGGCGCATGACCGGGTGTTTCGAGCACCTCAAGCGTCGCATCCCCCACCTGGAATTGTTGACCGTCAGCAAGCTCACCTTCGGGATCGATACGGGGATGCACTTCGCGCCATTGGTCGAGCGCGTCGGGATGCAAATAAACGGTGGCGTTGGTGCGCAGCGACAGCTCCGGTACCGCCGATGTGTGGTCGTGGTGCGCGTGGGTGCAAATAATGGCCAGGGTTTCACGTCGACCAACCAGGTCAAGCACCGTGTCCGGATCCGCACCGGGGTCAATGATGACGCACTCTTCGTCATCACCGACAATCCAGCTATTGCATGGCAGCGCCGGGTCTGATTCGTCGTGGTGACCGGATGCGCCGGTGGTTTGGATGCGGTCGATGCGGACGGTCATATGGCCTCCGGTGTAGACAAAACTGAGCACCGGCACGTTACCAAAACGAGGCGAGGGATGGGCAACTTTCCTGACGGGTGTAGCTATGTCGGTTGCTGTTCAGGCTCGCCGGGCTGCTGCTGGCTGCGCTCCTCAACGGTTACTATGGCGGCCACAACCACGAGTGGTATCCAGACTCCGAATATCGAAGCGAGTAGGCCCAGCGTCAGCACTTGGCCATCAAGGTAGTCGGGCAGGCTCAAGAGGTTAAACACCGCTGGCACTATGATGCCCACAACCAGTGAGGATCGCCAAAGGGCACTGATTCGCGGTAAGACGCCGAGCGCGAATCTGAATGTCCCATAGAACACGACGGCGGTGACGGCGGCAACCCCCAACATCATCCAGCCAATGACAATCAACCAGCCAAGTTCGCCGCGGGACTCAACGACAAACGCCATGAACATGACGAATAATGAGCTAGCAAAAACACCCCAGGTGGTGCCACCAGCACGAAGCTGGCTAGGTTCTTCCCGCTTCTCCATGAGCCAGAGCATAGCGAAGCCTACCTGGGGATGCAGCACTCGGCCTTTTTGTTTCTGATTCTCAGTTTCACTGGAAATAAAAATACCAAATTAAATGGCACTATATAAATAGACGACCAGCAGAATTCGATTAATCGCCTACTTTATTAGCCGCCGCTTATAAAAAGGCCGACGCAGAACGGTCTGCAACGGCCGGCTCATCAGCTAGTGAATTAGGAGATTCTCATGAGCAGCATCAGCCCTCTTCAACAGTCCCCGCAAGAGCCGCAGCTTCAGCACGTACAAGCCGCACCGGTTCACCGGGCAAACTTCCCCACGAACCGTTCGCTCACCAAGTTCATCCTGCTTGGCATCATCACGCTGGGCATTTACCAGATTTATGTTGTTGCCCGTGCGGGTGAAGACCTGAACGCGATCGCCAGCCGCTATGACAACAAACGCACCATGAACTACTGGCTCGTGGCGCTGTTGCTCGGTTGGCTTACGCTCGGCATCATGCAGTTCGTTTGGTGGCACGGCACATCGAACAGAATCGGCAATGAGCAGGCTCGCCGAGGCCAAGCGCGCACAATTAGCAGTGCTGATTTTTGGCTGTGGTGTGTGCTCGGCTCACTCATCATTGTTGGCCCGTTCGTATTCATGTACAAGTGGCTCCACGCCATGAACGGTCTGTGCGCCGACTTTAATGAGCGTGGCTAACCGAAAAGTTCACGGATAACGCGTATCAAATACAATAACGGCACCCCGCTATTTGGGGTGCCGTTATATATTTTCGGTTCAACGGCGAAGATGCGCCGGTGAACAGTTCACTAAAAATTACTTGTCGCCATTGAGCAGGTTGTTAACGCCGTCCTTGACGTTTTCAACCCCCTGCTTCACCTTCGACGAGAGCTGGTCGGCCTGGCCTTCGTGCTTGAGGTCCTGGTTGTCGGTCGCCTCGCCAGCCTTCTCCTTGCCCTTGCCAACGAGCTCTTCGGCCTTGTTCTTTGCATCATCAATGAAACCCATAGTGCGCCTCCTCAATAGAGTTTGTGCTGCGGTTGCAGTGGTTCCACCCAAACAAACCACCCTGGGTGTGGCACTCAGACTCCACCCTCATCCAGCCCAAATGTGATGTTGATAGAGCTACGATCGGCTTAAGCGCGCGGCAGACGGCACTTGCTGACCATCTGCTCAACGCCGACGGCTGACGAGGTGGTACGTGCCGAGTGCAATCGATGCCAGTGGTTGTGCTAGTAGCGACATCCCTGCGGTGCGTATTAGCGTTGAGCGTTCAGGCATCGCCCGGCCCCGCCGATGCTGTGCCCCATTGAAAGGACTCGATGACTCCCCTTGCATCCGAACCCGTTTCGCAACCCCCAGCTGGCGGTACCGTACTGCTGCCCGTTGTCGAAAATTATCTCGATACCACTGCCACGGCTGCCGACAACGACGATGCTGAGCAGCTCAGCGGATTTGCTCGCCAAATTGACCGCGCGCTGGCGGTGCAGCGGCCCCTAGCGATTGCATTCGTGCGCCGTTGGCGCCGCAAATATCCGGAGGCAACTCCGGCCGATCTGCTGCCGGTTGCGGAACGCTGGTTTCGTCGCTCAGCAATGGGCACGGGCGGCGGCGTTGGTGCCGTTGCGATTGTGCCCGGTGTGGGTACGGCTACCGGCATCGCGATCGCCGCAGCCGAAGTGTTGAGCTTTGTCGAACTGACGGCGCTATTTGCCATGACCGTGGCCGAGATGCACGGTGATGCCACCGATGACCCGCGCCGAGCCCGCACGATGGTAATGGCGCTATTGCTCGGCGACAAGGGCAAGCGCATCATTCGCGAGGTTGCGGCTGGGCAGGATGCGCGGGGGCTATTTAAGAGTGCCGTTTGGGGCGAACTTGTCACGCGGACGCTGCCCGATACAGCAGTGAATGAAATCGGCCGCAGGCTTCGGGAAGCATTTTTCAAGCGCCTTGGTCAGCGTCAAATTGGCGGGATTGTTGGCAAGGTGCTGCCCTTCGGCGTGGGGGCAACCGTTGGCGCGCTCGGGAATCGTGCGCTCGCCAACGAGGTGATCAGCAACGCTAAAACTGCGTTCGGCGCTCCCCCGGCAAAATTTGTGGGGCCGGTGAACGACGAGGTGTTGCGGGCAGTGCAGGCCGAGCGCGACGAGCGCCTGCTCGAACGGGCCACTCGGCGCGCCGAGCGGCGTGCTGTTGCGGCTCGGCGGCTGGCTGAAAAACGAGCGCGTCGTGACAAAAAACGCGTCGAATCCGACGGGCGGAAAATTTCGCTCTCACTGCGCCGTCGATCGGAGCGGAAGACTCAAGCCCCAGTTCCGCCAGCTGACGACGAGTAGCGCGGTCCGCTACCTGCAGCAGCTGCTCGACCGCATCCGGCACCTGGAACTGGGCGATCATACGACTAGGGATAGCTGTCCTGTCAATCCCGCTAAAAAACACGTCATTTGTCGGCGCCAGTACGACGATTGCGGCGAATAAGCCAGACGACAAGCCCAACAACGAGAAGCGGCATCGCAACAAGAGCGGCGGTCCAGACAACATCCACTACTACCGGGTTCATTCTGACATCTCCTTTGACATCTCTCGGTCGAATTCAAAAGTAGCGAGGAGTTCAACGGAACAAAACGCGCCCAGGAGTGCTGTGGCTGCATCCTGCACTCGAAATCTTCCGTTGAACTCACGGGCACCGACCGCAAACAACCCGGAAAAGGTCTCGGCCCCGACCAGACTTGCTGGTCAGGGCCTTACATGGTTGCGGGGGCAGGATTTGAACCAACGGCCTCCGGATTACGTGCATCAATAACCCCGATCTGGGATGCTCCCAGTTACCGCCGCTCCGCTTGGAAAACGGAAGCTCAACAGATCCAAGCTCGATAACCGACCAGTACACACGCACAACGAATGAAGCACCTCAACCAACGACTGAGGCCAGCGCGTCAAGAACGCAAATCACGCCGTGAGATTCCGAGAAACCGTGCAGCTGAAGCGAGCAGCGAGCCCTGAGATGCACCGCTCCACCCAACACAAAATCCAATGGACCACAGCAACAACGGGATTGAGGACAGCCAACTTAGCATTGACCACGCCCACCATCTCTGCGAAATCCGCACCATCAACAGCGACAACACCCAAGCAGGTTATGTGATCAAGAACCATCAACAGTTTAAGTCTCTCGACACGAAGATCGATCAAGACGCTGTCGAACTGTTTTTGCATCCAGCTCTAAGACGCCTCGCTTGGGAGCCGGCTGGCTGCGCTTGCAAAGCTCATGCACCTGCGGCCTGTACCGTAGTCTCAAAGACGAAGGTTCTGCAGCGCATCTCGAGTTTCAGATCGATCTCGCCACCGACACCGCGACGTAGCAGCGTTGCCAAGCGTTTGCGATCCCAGGTCAATATCGTGCTTGATGGAGTAGCTTTGAAATCTCGAATGATCGATCCGCGAGACGGGGTATCTGAGATTGATTTCCCTGGATACCGTGTGTATTTCGTCGATTCGCACGGGGCCACCGAAGAATGGCTGCTCACGGAGTGCCGTAGCGTGCTTGAGGCGATCGACTGGGCTGATACTGCGGCTCGCCAACGTTCGTATCATTTGTACGCGGAATGGCCCTTGAGCACTGGTATCGGCCTAGTACGACTACTAGAGCGTAACGGCCTTTGAGGGTTGTTCGGTGCTGCACTGTCGGCGATTCCGAACAACCCTCAAAGTTACTTACCGCACCCAGCGAAAGTCAGAGGCTGCTGCGGGGATATTGAACGGGGTGAACGGTGCGACTGCGGATGCTGAAGCTGAGCCCCTGAAGTAGGCTCCGCTACTGATCTTGGTCGAACTGCCTTGCCTTGGAACATACCAGGTCTGCTTCGGCCCGTAACTTGCTTTGGAATTGACTGTTACTCTCTGCGTGTAATCAGACTCGGCCACGATCCTCAGACTTGGAATCGACTCCTTCGAGGACTTCGCTAGGTACCCAATCACGCGGATCGGGATACTGGCGGACGGCCCCTTGCATGCGACGCGGGGTTTAACAATCACGCTCCTGGCACCCGATGACCAGTGTGGACTATCTACAGACAAGATACACGTAAAGGTTGCGGCCTTCGCGACCTCAATTCGTTCGCCGTCGGGCCCTCGATACGCGCCCGCCTCGATACTGAACTCGACCTCCTGCGATCCAGAATCAGGCGTCGCAAGTGCATCGAGCGCAGGGTACTCGGGGAGCGAATCTACATCTGTACCATCCGTATCCACTGTGGCAATCTGCTCGAATGTCCCTTCGAGCGCAGCAGCATTAGCTATTGGAGTCGGGAGCACGAGCGCCAGAGCTGCACATACAGTTGTGGCAATAGTCCTTGACCACATGAATATTCCTTTCCATCACCTTTGATGTGTAGATGAATAACATATCCCTTATCGGAAGCAATAGGAATGGGTGGAAATGTCACCTTCCAAGACTGCCCACGCGGGACGTATATTTCACCATACGCATGGATCGATACATGGTTTGAACCGCGTTGACTTGGCGCTCGGCACATTGATGCAGGCGCTCAGCTCTCTCCTCACACTCGGGGCCTCGCCTTCTGCACCCCTGCTTGAGCAAATGGCACGCTCGCACTCTCAAGCGCCTGTGCGCGAAACGTCGGAGTTGATCTGTGCAAGGGTGCACTAACTCGCGGAACGGCGTCAAAGAGGAAAAGGTCTCGGCCCTGACCAGACTTGCTGGTCAGGGCCTGAATTGGTTGCGGGGGCAGGATTTGAACCTACGACCTCCGGGTTATGTGCATCAGTTACCCCGATTTCAGCAGCGCCGAGCTGGCAAAACTCCAACCGAAAAAGCGATCACCGCGAATCCCAGTCAGCCACGCACGCACATAGACGCCTACGCAACCGGCCGACAAACAATCCAGCAGCTACGCTCCGGCATGAATGTCATAGCCCTCGAACACTGCCGGAAGCTCGGACGGGTCAATCGTCGTCTGGATTCCAAGTTCATACCAGACCGGGTCGTTGACTGGACCTTCGATGTAACAAATGAGCATATAGTCACGCTGTCCTGACACCCAGGTATCACCTACGGTGCCGTAGATTGCCACACCAAAAATGCCATCCTCGCGTTGATAAATAACCGATTCCGACTCCGGGGCAAGCTTGTCACGCGAATACCCGCCTGGAACCCCACTCGGCCCATGACTCTTGGTCTCAACCATGTGCAGACACACCTCGTACGCGTTTTCAGCGTTGACCACATCCCCAGAATCAGCGTCCGGCGCAGTCGGTTCCACCCGACCACCAGGCTCCGATTCAAACGGCACCTCAGTATCAGACTGGACCCCGGTAGGTGAAGGGCTCGCAACCACCGACTGCGCCCCAGTCTCGGGCGCCGGCGAAGAAACAGCACATCCAGTCAACGACACCACCGACACCCCGGCCAGGAACACCGTAAACGCCCGTAGCTGAACACGAGACCCAGCAAACGTTGCCATCATGACCCTCCCTGGGCACAAGAGTACTCACGTGCTCTGTTGCTGCACTTTCCTTTCTCTGATCCGTCTCACCAAAAAGCTGAGAACGAACGAGGTAAAGTATTCTCAACTGGACAATAGTTGAGAATCGAGGTGGTCTGGTTGGCCTCCCAACACGTAACGATCCCACCGATTACCTGGTCGGAACAAGTGTGGCAACCTCAGGCCGGCCGCTATACCGATACGACGATGATCCCCGACTACGGGCGCACCTACCGAGCCCTGGTTCCACCGCGAATCGCTGACCTCCAGGTGCGAGTTCCAACTGTGCTCGCACAAGAGCTTGACGATGCTGAAGCGGCACTCCGCAACTTTGACACCCAACATGGCATCGATATTGCGCACTTTGCCGCATTGCTATTGCGCAGCGAAGCACTATCATCGTCGCAGATTGAACAGGTGGACGCCGGCGCTCGGCAGGTGCTTGCCGCCGAGATTGGTGAGTCATCTCGCACCAATGCGTTGCTGATCACTTCGGCTAGCCGCGCCATGCAAACTGCCTTAAGCGACAACGCCCCCGTCGATGCGGCGCTGGCCCAGAGAATCCACCTCGCGCTATTGCACGACTATCCGCGCGCCCATCCAGGTGAGTACCGGACCGAACCAATTTGGGTCGGCGGGCAAGAAGCGACTTCACCGCTGGCTGCCGAGTTTGTTGCCCCACCCGAAAACCTTGTACCCGAACTCATGGACGATTGGGGGGCATATGCTGCTCGTCGCGATATCCCCCCGCTTATTCAAGCGATGATCGCGCACGCACAGTTCGAAACGATCCACCCTTTCAACGATGGCAATGGCCGCACTGGGCGAGCACTGCTCCAGGCAATGCTGCAGCGGCGCCACGTCGCCGCTCGAGCCGTTGTTCCCATTTCAAGCGGATTGCTCGCAGATACGAACAAATACTTTGACGCACTCTCCGCATATCGAAATCAAGACGCCGCACCCATCCTCTCCGCTGCAGTCGAAGCCACCCACCGCAGCATCGCGAATGCTCGGCAGCTGGTTACTGAGGTCCAAACGATTCAGGCACGCCACGTTGAAGCGGCCCAGGCACGACGCGGGTCGAGAACAGCACAGCTCATCAGCTTTGCAGCGAAACAGCCAGTGTTCACGCCACGGTTAGCAAGTGAACAGCTAGGAGTTCGCCCCAGTAATTTGCAACGCGACCTCGACCGACTCGTTGCTGCCGGCATCCTACGAAAGTCGGCAAGTGAGCACCGAGGCGGCGGCAAAGTGTATCGCGCTGATGATTATCTTGCCGCACTCGATCGATTCACAGCTCGAGCACGTCGCTCGCCGGCGAGGTGATCGAGTGACTCCAACGGCCCTCGTGCTCGGAGGCGGCCAGTTTTTTTTGCGCAACCATCAAGCGAAAACGAACCAATACAACAGCGACTGCCCTGCCATCGATCTCCCGGGCCAGCAACAGTAGCCGGTTTCGCAAGTAGCGAGGAGTTCAACGGAACAAAACGCGCCCGGGAGTGCTGTGGCTGCATCCTGCACTCGAAATCTTCCGTTGAACTCACGGGCACCGACCGCAAACAACCCGGAAAAGGTCTCGGCCCTGACCAAGATTTTTCCTGGTCAGGGCCTGAATTGGTTGCGGGGGCAGGATTTGAACCTACGACCTCCGGCTTACGTGCATCAATAACCCCGATCACAGCGGCGCCGAGCTGGCGCCCACAGCGGATCGCAGAATCGGAGTCGCCCTTGGCATTGAATGAACTGGAATCAGCTGATGAACTCGCACGAGCGACTACAGCTAGGGCCCCTATAAATCGCGGTGATGACTCTCTCGATACTCAATATCACCGGCCGACCGCTTGCTGCGCCGCAAGCACCAAACAACTAGCCCCGCGACAAGCGCTGCTGAGCCGAGGAGGACGACAATCCAAATTACATCAGCAACCACTGGACCCAACATGACATCTCCTGTGACGCTCTGTTTATTCGGCCTCTGCCAATACTAGATGCTGCACATTTTACACCACAAGAACAGATAGGGGGCACACCACAAGAACAGATAGGGGTTGCAGGAACCAGATTCGCAGATTCAGTGGCAGCACAGCGAGCTCACACCAGGTTGTCAGCTATTTTCCAACTGTTTCTGAGTAGAACTTAAAATTGAAGCCCCGTACCATTCCTTCACAAAGGAGTCAAGAATGGCTAGCCAGATGCAGCACCTGACGAAATGTCTCATCGCATTACTCATAGCCATACCGCAACCTGTCAGCGGTTTTATCCCAACAGAACAGCCCTCCACCAGTGCAACAAGCTTCGATTCCTCATCAGAAGCGCCCGACATGGAGAACATTAAGTCCGAATTACTTGAGCTAGGTGTAGACATCGACGAAGCGGATGCTCTCATAGAAAAACTCAAGGAAGGCGTCCCTTGGGATTCAATGACAAAAGATACTCCCCTCCGCGAAGAACCCATCTATGGATCATCTACCGGCATGAAACTCACCTATGCAGACGGCTCAGTAGCAATTGTCACCGTCGAATCACCGAAGCCTGTTCACTCTGACAATGCTTCTTCCCTCGGTCTTCAAGGATGCACCGAGAAACACTCCTCGGGCATCAAGTACGCAACAAATTGTGAAGTCGCCTATAACGGGGTCTCTTTCCGATACGGCTTCAAAGCTGACTATTCATACGGCCCTTCGAGCGCATCAATCAAGGCAAGACCAGGAACCCAGTACGGATATGTGGTGGGTGGCTCATGGTCGTTCGAAGGAATCACTTCAACGAGTCGAACTGTCCGCGGGAACTTTTCACTCACCTTCGGCCCCTACTTGGGCAAGTCTTTCTGGGTTCAAGGAAATGTGAACAACAATGGCGCCTGGACAACATACGGATAGCAATTGAGGATTTGCCTACGAAATCCAGTAGAGAATCTTGAGGAGAGTGTCGTAGAAACCTCAAAGGCCACCCGCATGCATCAGCCCACCCTAAATGCGCAAGTCTTGCTCGGCGCTACAGACTGCCCGCCGATTTCGGTCAGCTCAGCACGGCCAACACCCTTTCTCTTCGCGAGAGCCGGCCATGTCAGGCCCGACGGTTTCCCGCCCGTACCCTCCTTACTTCAGTTAGCTACTCGACTCCTGAGTGGGCAGCAGCGACACCGGTGTGTAATTGATGAGGGTCCCAATCTAATGCGATTGGGACCCTCAAGCCGCGGCTCCGCACGGGGACCTCTTGCTCACCTCGGCAATCACCTCGGAAAAGGTCTCGGCCCTGACCAAGATTTTTCCTGGTCAGGGCCTGAATTGGTTGCGGGGGCAGGATTTGAACCTACGACCTCCGGGTTATGTGCACGAGTGACACCAATCTCGGAGGCACCCACCCTTCTGCGCAAGCATCAAACAGTATCGGCGCAAATCACCTTCAACGAGATCAAGTCCGCGACGTAGACTGACTCTCCATCGAGCAATTGCTGAGCCTTGGAGTAAAAGATGAACTGCAACCTCGAAGTCGTAGACCTTGCCGGGCTCATCTACTCATCCGGCAAGGTATTCAATGGCCTTAATACCAACCGGCTCGATACTGAAGAGTTCCTTCGCACCGGGGACACAAGCAAAGTCCACTCACGCGCAGACCTCGAACTCCTCAACGACCTCCGCGACGCGGCCCAATTCATCCTTGAACACCCCAGTCCTCGAATCGATGCCCAATTCGTTTGCGACGTGAACGCTCGACTCACCCGAAGCGCCGCGCTCGAACCCGGCAAACTTCGCCGCATCGACCAGCGAATTGGCGTTGACACCGTGTTTGGGCGGCACGAGCCACCGGCGATCACTGTCGATCAGCTCGAAGCGCTCGTTGCCACAGCACAGTTGCCGGCAAACCCACGCGAGCGAGCAATGAACCTGTTTATTGACCTCGCCAAGGCACAACCGTTTGGCGACGGGAACAAACGCACAGCACTGTTTGTCGCAAACAGCGCTGTTCTTTGGCAGCCAACGCCGTTGATGCTGACGGTGCCCGTCAGTGAACATGACCCAAAGGTGGCAGCCACGCTAAATGAGGCGATCGCGCGAGCCTACATTCATGACGACCACCGAGACGTGAAAGCGCTCCTTACCGCTGCGGGATGCAAGACCCTCCCATCGACAAAGTCTCCTTTGGCGAGGAACAGCCGACCACGTGATATTCACGCCGATCAAAGCGCGCACACGCCCCGGTCTCAGCAGCGCGGACCAACACTCAGCTGACCGCCCGATTCTCGACAGCACATGAACACACCCCGGCGACTACTTGGAGGAATTGAATGACTGCTGCGAACTCTAATGACGAGTACGCCATCAGCGCGGCAGCGTTCCGTGAAGCGTTGCAATCCCAGCGAACAACGAAGCTCAAAGGCGGGCTATATCACCTGACACAAATCCTGATGGCCTACAACACCAACCGCATCGAAGGAAGTCAGCTCAGCATCGACCAAACCCGGTATATCTACGAAACCCGTACCGTAAGCGGCGAAAACGTGCCGGTTGACGACGTTATCGAAACAATCAACAGCTTCGAGCTCTTTGACACGATGATGGATCGCCTAGGCGAACCAATCACCGCGGACACGATGAAGGAATATCACCGGATTCTGAAATCGGGAACCCGTGCCGTCGGAGCTCCATATTTCGTTCTCGGAGATTGGAAGAACGTCGCCAACGTCATCGGAAGTGGCGAGGTACCCACGAGCTCGCCCGCAAACGTAGATCGCGACATTCATGCCCTGATCGAACGCACGCCAACGTCAATGACCTTTGAAGACATCGTGCAGTTCCACTACGACTTCGAACTCATCCATCCGTTCTCTGACGGAAACGGGCGCGTCGGCCGCATCCTCATGTTCCAACAATGCTTGCAAAACGACATCATGCCGTTAGTCGTCCTCGACGACCAGAAAGCGTTCTACTACCGAGGACTAGACCGCTACGAGGAACAACCGGGGTTCCTGCGCGATACCCTTCGCGCTATGCAAGACAGCTACTACGCTCGCTTTGAACAGTTCGTAGCCCCAACGTTACGACCGGCCACTGGGCGACCACGAGACGTGCACGCGAATCATCAGCAAACGACCTGCCCTCGACCTGACGGTCCATCCATCGCTTAGATCGTTGCGCTTCTCGAATTTGTAGTCGTACCCCTGAGAAGCCCCACAGTCACCGGGATTGCTGCTGATCGGGCAAGGACTTCAACATCGCGCTTTGCAGACACAGGCTGCTGACCTTGAAATCCCCATTCCTCAAGGGCACCTTCGCACCAGAGCTGATCCGCACGAACCCGCGTGGTAATCACGTGGTCGCCACGCTGTGCTTCGCCTGCCGCATACTCGGGTGAAATGGCAACCCAATCACCCGGATTGATGTGCGTTACACCCCGTGGGCTGACCCCGTTTCGTAGGTCCAGTCGTTATGAGAGTCGTCCTGTTGCCCGCGGTCGCGGGCAGGGAGACTGGTCAGATCATGACGAACAGCAGGAAGCGTCACACCCCGGAGCAGGTCGTCCGTAAGCTCGGGCAGGCCGACAGGATGCTCACCGATGGTCAGGACGTCGCGGCGGTGTGCCGGGAGCTGGGGGTGTCCGAGCAGACGTACTACCGGTGGCGGAACCAGTACGGCGGCCTCAAGGCCGACGACGCAAAGCGTCTGAAGGAGTTGGAGAAGCAGAACGCGACCCTGAAGCGTCTGCTCGCGGAAGCGGAGCTGGAGAAGGCCGCGCTCAAGGAGCTGGCTGAGGGAAACTTCTAAGCCCGGACAGGCGCCGCGCCGCCGTCGATCACCTCAAGCGCAAGTTGCGGGTGAGCGAACGGATGGCGTGCCGTCTGGTCGGGCTGAGCCGCTCCGCGTACCGGCGACCGCTCAAGGGCGACACGGTCACGGACCCGGATCGGGCGCTCAGGGAGTGGCTGCGCGCCTGGGCGAAGGACCATCCCCGCTACGGGTATCGGCGGGCGTATCACGACGCCCGCGCCGAGGGGTGGGTGGTGAACCACAAGAAGATCCAACGCCTGTGGCGTGACGAAGGGCTCCGGGTCCCGCAGCGGCGTCGACGCAAGCGCGTCGGGTCCTCGACCGTCGACGCGCCGACGGCGGACGCGCCGAACGTGGTGTGGGCGGTGGACTTCCAGTTCGACGCCGACGAGCACGGACGATTGATCAAGATCTGCTCGATCGTCGACGAACACACCCGGGAGTGCATCGGCGGCCTCGTGGAGCGCTCGATTACCGCCGACCGACTCACCGCCCACCTCGAGGACCTCGTCGCCGCCCGGGGCGCCCCGGCGGTGCTCAGGTCGGACAACGGGCCGGAGTTCATCAGCGAGGCGATGGCCGACTGGGCTGGCACCCGCACCGGCCTGTCCTACATCCCTCCGGGCTCGCCGTGGCGCAACGGGTACGTCGAGTCGTTCAACAGCCGGATCCGCGACGAGTGCCTCAACATCAACAGCTTCTACTCGCTGCTGCACGCACAGGTCATCATCGGCGACTGGAAGGACGAGTACAACCACCACCGCCGGCACTCCTCGCTCGGCTACCTAACCCCAGCCGAGTACGCTCGGCAGTGCACCCATCAAATGGAAACCGACGACTCACAGAACGTCCGGACCGAATGAAGGGGGCGGCTCACAACGGATCAGCAACCCGATGACAAGTAAGCAAGACGACAACCGGGAACAACACCGACTCATGATCGACCAACAAACCCAGCAACCCCATGCCAACTATCCCCAATCACAACGTGAGGAGGTTATGGATTATGTGTGATGCACGTCCACACCGCCGGTGGCATCCACCACTGTCGCGGTGTGCACCGCGTTGCCAACGATGGACACCAGAGCAAATAACGACAGCGTGACCCACGGCCAAGCGACCTCGCGGCGCGGGGCGTTGCGCCACTGGAAGATCACGAGCATGGCGGTCACGATCGAGCCATCGATAATGGTCGGCCACACCCACGCGATTGGCTCGGGGATACCGGACCGCGCGGCCAGATGACTTAGCGCAGTGAAAGACAGCGCGAACGAGCCGAGCGCGATGCTGCCAACGCACAGCGCTGCAACCACTGCCAGCCAACGCGGGCTCTGCACGTTCGCTGTCTTATTGGCGCGCATCAGTTTCACCAAGTAGTGCAGCTACCGTGCTCTGCCCGTTAGCGCGATCCACTTCCGCGCGGGAGATTCGCCACTGACCGTTAATCACCTTGTGCCCAGCGAGCTTCCCGGACTTGAGCCATTCACGCACCGTCGCAGGCGACAGGCGAAGGAGCACCGCAGCTTCGGAAACGGTGAGATCTTCCTGCATTTCTGCGTTCATTGGCGCAGTTACTCTCTGTGCATGTCAGATTTGACACGTGCAGGCTAACACGAACAGATCATTTCTGACATGAACAGATATGCTTGTGTCATGAATAACGCAGAATTCACTCAGGCTCCGAGCGTGACCTCCGGCGTGAACACTCGCATCCACGGTCAACTCTTTGCGGTACGCATGACCAAGAAAGACTTAGCTGTTGCGCTCGGCTTGTCAGTTGCGACTGCCTCGCGAAAGCTCAACGGACATATCGATTGGACGGTCACAGAGCTTGTACGACTGGCGGACGTGCTTAACACATCGGTCGCTTATCTGGTCGGTGAGACCCCCGAGACTCACCGGAAAATGAAGAACGGTCTGACTCGACTTGAGTCAGACCGTTCTGAATTGGTTGCGGGGGCAGGATTTGAACCTACGACCTCCGGGTTATGAGCCCGGCGAGCTACCGAACTGCTCCACCCCGCGGCACATCAATCGACTATACCGGATGGTTACGGGAAAGTCCAATGCCGTTCATATTGCAGCCCGGCCACGCATCTCAACACCAAAAATCAGTCTTCCCGCACATCCTGTAACCGGCCACGCCGGTGCGCCCACAGCACCACTGGCACCGCGAGCAGCCCCGCAACCCCACCAATCACGCTGAGCGTCGCAAAGCTGGCGCCCGCCATGATGAGCCCCGACACTCCCCCGCCAGCAGCCCCCGCCAGCGAGATCGCCACATCGATCGTGCCCTGTGTTTTCGGACGCGTTGCGGGCGTGGTTGCATCCACCACCAGCGCGGTGCCCGCAATCAGCGTGAAATTCCATCCCACGCCAAGCAGCACCAGCGCGGTAATGAGCAGCCCCAGCGAATCACCCGGCGACATCGCCGCCACAACACCCGAGGTAAGCAGCACGAGCCCGCCAAGCACCGCCATAAGCACGCGACCGAATCGGTCGACCATCCTGCCGGTCACAAGCGAGGGCAAATACATGGCACCGATATGCAAGCCGATCACCAGCCCCACATGCTCATAGCCGTGCCCGTGGTGCCCCATATGCACCGGTGTCATGGTCATGATCGCCACCATGCTGATCTGTGAGCACACCATCACCGCCGCACCAACATAGGCGCCGGCGCCAACACCGGCTACGGGCCCACCTGCCGCCGGTGCAGCCACAACCGACGCATCCGTATCCGCAGCAATCTGCTTCGCCACCAAGAACGGGTCGGGGCGCAGCAACACCAGCAACACCACACCGGCACCCAAAAACGCCACCGCCGCCAGCAAAAAAGGCCCCGAGTGCCGAGGAAGACCCAATTGCAACGCCAAATCCCCCAGCGGAGCGATCAGGTTCGGCCCCAGCACCGCACCGAGCGTCGTCGCCACCATCACCACGCTCACCGCCGTGGCACGCTGTGCGGGCGTGGCCAGATCGGTGCCCGCATACCGTGCCTGCAGATTTGTCGACGTGCCGGCACCGTAAACAAAAAGGGATGCAAATAGCGCCCATATATTTTCGGATGCGGCCGCGAGCACCACCGCGATGGCACCAATTCCACCAGCTGCAAACCCCAGCCCCAAGCCCACACGGCGACCAAGCCGCTGCGTCATGCGCCCCACCAAAAATGCCGAGAGCGCAGCACCCAGTGTGAACAGCAGCGTCGGCAACCCGCCGAAGCGTTCAGAACCGAGCATTTCGGTAGCAAGCAGTGCGCCAACGGTAATGCCCGCGGCGAGACCGAGGCCGCCGAGCACCTGACTTATGACCACAATGATGAGGGTGCGGCGCTGCAGCCACTCGCGCGCCATCGGGTCGGTGACGGCCTCCGCAGCTAGCTGTTGTGCATCCATGTAGTTCTCCCGTCGACGGTGCCCCGGGCCCCTTCGCACAGTGCATCCAAAAACAAGTTTGGCGGCAGAACCGCACAAGTTCTGCCGCCAAACTCACATCACTATGGTTTGATGCGTTTTTCTGCCTCGGCTGCACGCTCGAGCGCATCGGTCATACGCTTGTCAGCCTCAGCAGCACCCACAAGGTCGTTGTTTTCGTAGGCCTTGGTGCGGTCTTCAAGCGCCTTACTGGCGTCATTCAGCGCCTGTTCGAGATCGGCACGGGCATCACCACTGGGTGCGCTCGGTTTCTCAGTCGCCTCCGGCGTTTCTGACTTGTCACCCTCGGGGTCGGCAGGCACATCGTCACCGGTTTCGGGCACCTCGACATCGGGGTTATCGGCCTGATTTTGCGCGTTTGAGTCGCCCGCCGTGGTACCCGAGTCGCCGCCGAACAGTTTGTCGAGGGCCTCATCAAGCGTCGATTCAAAGGCGATGTTGTCACCGAATGCCACCAGCACGCGCCGCAGCAGCGGATAGCTGGTTTCACCGGTCGACTCGACGTACACCGGCTGCACGTACAAGAACCCGTCACCCATCGGCAGCGTCAGCAGGTTACCGCGCCGCACCCGTGTCTGGCCGCCGCGCTCGAGCAGGTTGAGTTCGGTGGCCACCTCGTTATTCGAGTTGAAGATGTTTTGCACCTGACCGGGGCCATTAACCGAGTCGTTCTGGATGTTCAGCAGCGTGAGTCGACCATAGTCTTCACTCACCTTGCCGTCGGTCGACCCGGCGTCGGCGTTGGCCGACAGATACCCGGTGAGCACGTTCCGCGACTGCTGCCCCTGACGCACATACGGGATGTAGGTCGAGTACAGCGAGAATGCGGGGTCGTGACCCGGCATGCGCATGGTCATGTAGTACGGGGGCTGCTTGGGACGTTCACCCTCACGCTGCCAGGTCGGTTCACTCGGCAGCTGCCAAGCGTTGTTCTGGTTGTAGTACTGGTTCGCATCGGTCACGTGGTAGGTCGCGAGCACCGAGCGCTGCACCTTAAACAGGTCTTCCGGGTAGCGAACGTGGCTGAGCAGGTCACCCGACATTTCACTCACCGGCTTCACCGTGGCCGGATACACCTTCTGCCAGGTCTGCAAAATCGGGTCGTTTTCATCCCAGGCGTAGAGAGTCACCGAACCGTCATAGGCGTCCACCGTCGCCTTAATCGAGTTGCGCATGTAGTTCACCGTCTCGCCACCGAACTGCTGCGCAGTGTTGGTGTCGGCAATCGCCTGCGCAACCGAAGTCTCTGACGAATATGGATAGTTGTTCGTGGTGGTGTAACCATCAACGATCCAGACGATGCGGCCATCCACCACCGACGCATACACATTGCTGTCGAGCGTGAGGTACGGTGCGGCTGCCTGCACCCGCTGGGCGGGGTTACGGTCGTAGAGAATCTGCGACTGCTCGTTCACCGCATCCGAAAGCAAAATCTGTTCCGAACGGAATTTCACCGCGTAGACAATCCGGTTGAACCAGTTGCCGAGGCTGGGGCCACCCTCACCGCGGAAGGTGGTGTAGGTCTGCGCAGCACCGTCGTCACCGGCAACGTGGTCAAACTCGCGGTGATCGCTACCCTCGGGCGCACCCACGACCGAATATTCGGGTGAGTTTTCGCCGAAGTACACGCGCGGTTCAAACTCTCCCAGCTGGCCCTGCTGCGGCATACCGGATGCAAAAAACAGCGGCTGACCGTCGGGGCCGCGCTGGTTACCATAACCGGCCACAAGACCGTAACCGTGGGTGTACACCGTCGCACGGTTCACCCACGATTGGGCGTCGGCGCCGAGGCCATCAATGTTGATTTCACGCACCGACATGACCGCGTCCTGGGTTTTACCGTCGATCGTGTAGCGGTCAACATCGAGCTGCTTCGGGAAGGCGTAGTAGGCCTTTTCTTGTTCGAACTGGGCGTAGGTCGGCGACACCAGGGCCGGGTCGAGGATGCGGATATTTGCAGCGGTTGCGGCATCCTGACGCAGCTGCCCGGGCTCGGCCGTGGTCACACCCGCGTAGGGCACCACCTCAACATCGTCCACGCCATAGGCAGTGCGAGTGGCGTCAATGTTGTGCTGAATGTACTCGGTTTCGAGCTGCTGCTCGTTGGGGCCCACCTGCAGCTGCTGCACACCCCACGGGTAAGCGAGCGTTACCACTAGCCCCACCACGACGAGCGAACCAACACCGATCGCCGGCAGCCGCCAGCTGCCCGCAATCGCGGCGAAAAAGAACAGCAGCGCAACCACCACAGCAGCACCGGCGAGGATCGTCAAACCGGGAATATTCGCGTGCACATCGGTGTAGAGGGCACCCGCCCAGCGGCCCTGATCCTGGGTCAGCCGGTCATAGCGGTCGAGCCAGAAGTTTACACCCTGCAGCAGCACAAACAGACCCGCCAGCACGGCGACCAGGATGCGGGTGGCCTTGGAGATGATCAACTGGTTGCCGGTGATGCGGATGCCGCCATACAGATATGAAACCGCAACCGCCAGCACCAGCGATACCAGCAGCGCTGCCGAGGCAAACATGGCAACACCGCGCCAGAATGGCAGCTGAAAAACGTAGAACGACACATCCAAACCAAACAGCGGATCGGTCTGACCGAACGGTGTCGAATTCAAAAACGCGAGCACGGTGGGCCAGGCATTGGCGGCTGCCATCCCCGCGAGTACACCCGGGATGATCGGCACGATCAAAAACACGGCACGACGCACGGGTTCGAGCATCTTCTGATACTCATTGAGCTGCTGCGAGAGCTTCGCGTAGACGGGGCGGGTGCGGTAAGCAATCTGCGTGACCAGGTAGAGCGGCACCGCCATCGCCACGAACCCGATTACAAACATCACCGCGCTGGCGATCCAGCGAGTGAGCAGCACCCCTTGGAAACCGAGCTGGTCAAACCAGAGGTAGTCGGCGTAGTAGTTCGTGAACCAAAAAAACACCACTACCAGGGCAATCACCACGGCGATGGTGATCACCAGAGGAGTGAATCGCTTCGTGGTATTGCTATTTGATGCGGCAGCCGGGTTGGGTACCTGAGGAGAGCTCACATTTGTCCCGTCGTCGATTGTCGTTCAATCGCCCAATACTACCGGGGCTATTGCACCTGTTGCACCCCGTCAGCGATAGCGTCGGCGCAGGTGCGTAGCCCCTCGGTGTCGCCGGAGGCGTTACCTTTCAACACGTCCACGGCCTCGCTCAGATCGGCTACCGCGTACACGGTCATATTGCGCGGAGCCGAGCCGCCACTGAGCGCCTCGCCGCAATTTGCCTCGGGGGCAATGAAATAGTCGGCACCGTTGTCGCTAGCGGCATAGATTTTTTGCCGCACCCCGCCGATAGGGGTCACCGTGCCATCGGGCGCGATTGCGCCGGTGACCGCCACCGACAAACCGCCGGTGAGGCTTCCCGGTTCAAGTTTGTCGATGGTTGCCAGAGCGAACACCAGCCCGGCGCTGGGGCCGCCAACATCGGCCAGGCTGATGTGGACATCGATTGGGAAATCATGTTTTTCTTGCACGAGGATGCCCAGCAGCGGTCGCCGGTTTCCCTGCCCGTCCTCAGCGGGTTTCGGAGTGACTGACACCACTTTTTCTTCACCATCGCGGCGGATGCGCACTGCAACCGGCTCGGTGGTCAGTTGCATCTGCTGCACATCGGCAAGCGATCGGATGGGTTTTTCGTCGTAGGCGAGCACCACATCCCCCGCCGTGAGTTTGTCGGTGGCGGGGCTCCCCTCCGGCACCTGCGCCACGACCACCTGGGTTTTGACGTCATAACCGAGATAGCTGAGGGCCGCCGCCACCGAGGTGTCTTGTGAGCTGGTCATCATCGCCGCGGTCTCTTCGTCGCGCTGCTGTTTCGACACACCAATCGGGTAGTACAGCTCCATCGGCAGCACGTCACTGGTCGGGTTAAACCAGGCGCCGGCAAGCTCGAGCCAGTTGAGCTGATACTCGGGGTTCCCCACAACCGACACGGTCATCACCGTCAATTCGCCCGCATCCTCGGGATAGGTTTGTGCGCCCGAGATGCTGATGACCTCCTGCTCCTCGCCCGCGGGGCCCGCCGTGCCGAGCGCATTCGCGACCGGTCCCGGTTCGCGAATCACGTACGGTGAGGGGGTCAGTGCCAGCACCAGCAGCAACACCAGCCCGGCAACTATTGACACCACCCCCGGATGGATGCGGCGACGTTTCGGTGCTGCCGCAGCATCGGATGCGGGGTTCGCGGAGGGCGCAATAGATTCGGTCACAGATGGCAACTTTCCTAGGTTTTGATGCGGAAACGCTTCGCACACCGTCGATACTGTAGAACGAAGCGCTGAGAGGAATGACATGAGCGATCACACAGAACGCAACGGTGCCAATAACGAGCGCCCGGAGGACGAGCTGCGCAGGCTGCTCGAACAGCTGCTGGGTGGCGGTTCAGCGATGCCCGACGGGATTGACATGTCACAGCTCGCCGCCGCTGCGGGTCTGCCCACCGACCAGGGCTCGCTCACACAGTTCCTCTCACAGCTGCAACAATCGATGCATGCCTCGACAGAGGGCATCGATTGGAATCTCGTGCGCGATGCCGCCAAGCGCGCGGCCGTCGGCAATAGCGAGGTGGATGCATCCCAGCGGCAGGAATTTGACCAAGCCTTTACGCTCGCGCAGCTGTGGCTCGGCGAGGTGACCTCGGTGGGTGATCTTACCGAAACCGGTCGCACGCTCACCCGCCACGAGTGGATTGTCCAAACGCTGCCGGCCTGGCAGGAGATGTGCGATCCGGTTGGACGTCGCATCTCAGACGCACTGGTGAACACCCTCACCGAGCAAACCCCCGAACAGCTGCGCGATATGGTCTCGCGCTCAAGCGGCATGGTTCGGTCGATGGGGCACTCGATGTTCGCGATGCAGATGGGGCAGACCATCGGCAAACTCGCCGAGGTGGTGCTCGCCGGTGGCGATATTGGTATGCCAGTGCTCCCCCACGGCCGCGCCGCACTCGTACCGCAAAACGTGATTGCCTGGGCCGAGGGCCTGGAGGTTCCGCAGCAGGAGGTGGTGCTGTGGTGTGCTATCCGGGAAGTCGCTCACGCCCAGCTTTTCCAGCACGCCAAATGGCTGCGACTTCACCTCGAAACGAGCATCGCCGAGTTCGCCGCCGGCATCTCAATCGACACCGACAGGATCGAGCAGACCGTACGCGACCTCGATATCTCCGACCCCACCGAGATCCGCCAGGTGCTCGCCTCAGGCGAGCTGATTCCGCCGCGCACCGCCGAGCAGCAGGAGGCACTCGATCGGCTTGAAACGATGGTCGCGCTCATCGAGGGCTGGGTGGATGTGGTGACCTCTGAGGCAACCCGCCGGCTCCCCCACGCCGAGGCAATCGCCGAGATGATGCGCCGCCGTCGCGCCACCGGCTCACCCGCTGAGCGGGCATTTGGTGCGCTGGTGGGGCTTGAAATCCGCCCGCGCCGACTGCGTGAAGCCGCCGCAATGTGGCGCACCGTCTCAGAACGGCTCGGTGCCGATGTGCGTGATTCGCTGTGGGATCACCGAGATGCGCTGCCGGATGCAAACGATATTGACAGCCCCGACGCTCTCGTCGACCGCCTAGCCGGTGCCGAACACGAGCGGCCCATGGACGAGCTCGATAGCGATCTGCAGCGACTGCTCGACGATCCGGATGCATTTGGGGATGCACCCAGCGACGGCGGCCTGCCGCGCGACTGACCCGTATCGAGACGCCCACGCCTGTGGATAGCCGCAGCGGACGCGACCGGTTTTTGTCACGCTGTTCGCATGCGCTATCGACTCGACCCCGGACTGCCGGTCACGCTCTGCTCGTCCACACAGCTGCGCATCGGTGATTCAGATGCCCGGCTCACCCTGCCCGATACGCCACTCGTGCGCACGCTCATCGAGCTGGCGCAGCTGGGCACTACCCGCGCCGAGCTACTCACCGACGCCCAAAAGTGGGCGTTGCAGCGCCGACAGCCCACTGATCAACTGGCTGAACTGGTCGATCTGCTGCTTGACGTGTGCGAACCGATTGCGCTGCGCGACCCGACAAACCGGCAGCTGCTCATCCGCACCACCGCCGCATCCAGACCGCTCGCGGAACTCATCGCGGGGTCGGTCAATCTTCAGGGCCACCGAGTCGCGATAGGTGACGAGCACACCAACCCCGCCGATCTCGATCCGCTGCCGGATGTGGTGGTTGATATTGCCGAACGGATGCTGGCGCCGCGCCGGTATCTGCACATGGCGTCGCTGCAAATTCCGCAACTGGCGATCGTGCGCGAAACCGCTCGCGACCTCATCGGGCCGCTCAGCTTGCCGCCGGTCACACCCTGCCCAAACTGTGACGAGTTGCACCGCGTTGCATCCGAGCTCGGCTGGTTTGCCGTGGCCACGCAGCTGGCTGCCTCACCGCCGCCGACCGATAGCGACACCCGCCGCTGGTGCACCGCCCTGGTGGCTGCCGAGCACCTGTGTGATCTACTGGCGCAACCGGTCACCGAACAGCGCGTTGCGGCGCATCCGCTCGCCAACCAAACCCTGATGCTCAGCCCGAAGTTTCAGTCAGTCCGGCAGCGCCAAAACTGCCACGACGAATGCGGTTGCCAAGCTCAGCTACAAACCGACTCGTTGTCGATGACTCCCCCGGACGGCTCATCCGCGCGTAGCTCAGCTGCAATTGCTGACGGGCTCGGGTTAGCGCCACATACAGCAGTCGACGCTCCTCATCCAGCAGCTGCGGTGTCGTAGCCTGCGGCACCGGCAGCAGCCGCTCGGCGAGCCCCGCTACAAACACGTGATCCCACTCCAGCCCCTTCGCTGCATGCATAGTGGTGATCGTCACAGCATCGATATCGGGTTCGTGCTGCCACTGTGCCCGAAGCTGCAGCTGCGCCGAAAATTCGGCGATCGAAGTGTCTGGCGCGGCGCGATCAGCCAATTGTGCCAGCGCATCCAGCGAGGCCCACACCCGCTCAAGCTCGCGATTACCGCTGGGCCGATGCACCGACCAGCCCCGGTCACGGAGCACATCCGAGACCACCTGAAACAGCGGCCGGGTATCACCGGCAACGGCCGCTGCGCGAAAACCGGTGAGCGCGGCCCGCACCTCGGGGCGACGAAAAAACGGTTCGCTGCCGGGCAGATGGTGCGGAATACCGGCCTGCTGGAACGCGCGCACAAAAAGCTCGGTTTGTGCGTTGGTTCGCACCAACACAGCGATCTGCGAGGCTGCGGTTCCCCCATCAATAAGATGCCGGATGCGTGCGGCAATCGAGGCCGCTTCGGTTTCACTATCGGGATAGTCGATCAGCACCGGAACAGTGCCAGTTTCAGCCTCGGCGTCGGCACTCACGAGCGTGACTGCGTGGGAAATCTGCCCGGCCAGTGCGTTCGCGGTGCTGAGAATCGCGGGGGTAGAACGATAGTTTTCATCCAGTTCAACCGTGTTGGCATCTGGAAACTCGCGATCAAAATCAGTGAGGTAGTGCGAGCTCGCGCCGGCGAACGAAAAAATTGTCTGCGCCGCGTCCCCCACCACGCACAATTCGCGGCGGTTACCGAGCCACAGCCGCAAAAGTTTGTGCTGCAGCGGCGAAACGTCCTGGTATTCATCCACCACAAAAAATCGGTACTGTTCACGCACCTGCTGCGTCACCCAGGTTTCGGTTTCGAGCATCCCCGCCGTGGCGAGCAGCACATCCTCGAAGTCGATCATTCGCTGCTCATCTTTGAGCCGCTCATACATTTCGCTCAGCGCCACAAGCTGTTCGGCGCTCAGCCCCGCCGGTAGTGGCTGGGTGCCCGCAGCGAGTGCTTCAGCGAACTGCTCATGGGTGAGTTCGCGAACCTTTCGCCACTCGATCTGTTCGCCGATGGCGCGCACCTTGGCCGGATCGACTCGAATCTCCAACCGGCCGGCCGCATCGGCGATGGTTTTAGATTTGGACGGCACAATTTTCGGCAGCTGACCGCCAACGACGTGCGGCCAAAAATAGCTGAGCTGTCGCAGCGCAGCCGAGTGAAAGGTACGTGCCGACACGGTGGGCACCTGCAATTGCGCCAGCCGCCCACGAAGTTCGCCAGCGGCACGCGCAGTGAAGGTGAGGGCCAGCACCCGATTGGGGTCGTAGACGCCCTCACGAACTCCGTAGGCGATGCGATGCGTAATCGTACGGGTTTTACCGGTGCCGGGCCCGGCCAGGATGCGCACCGGGCCCACCAGCGAAAACGCAGCCTGTCGCTGCCCAGGGTTGAGCGGGGCAAGTAGCTCTGCGCCGCTGGCCACCCCGGGCGGCTGCGGCAATGCCTGTTCACGCAATTGGTCGGCCATACCACTGCTCAATCATGGCCCGAGCAATCGAGCTGCGGCCGGGCAAAAGTTCGGGATGCGCACCGATTTCAGCGCGCGTAAACCAGCGCACCTCGGCCAGCTCGAGCTCATCAGCGCGAACCGTGGTCGGGTCTTGGTTCGGGTCGAGTTTGGCGGTGAAGCCGACCATCAGGCTCGCGGGAAACGGCCACGGCTGCGAACCCACATAGTTGAGATCGACAATATTGGCGGATGCTTCTTCCAGCACTTCGCGCGCGGCAGCGTGCTCGAACGATTCACCCGGCTCGACAAATCCTGCCAGCAGTGAATAAAAGCGCGGCGACCAGTTTCGATTGGCGCCCAAGAGGATGCGATCATTCGCGTCGGTAACAAGCACGATCACCGCGGTATCGGTGCGAGGAAACACCGCGCTGCCGTCGCTATCGCGAAGCACCCAGCCACCCTCGGTCGCGGTGAGTGGTTTACCGGTGCGCGGTGAATAGCGGTGACTGGTGTGGAAGTTGCGCAGCGCCAGCGCCTCGGTAAAAAGCCCCACATCCAGGTCGGTCAACTCGAGCGCCACCTCGGTGAGTTGTTCCCAGCGACGCTGGTTGGGCTCGATTTGTTGCGCGTGAAAATCATCAACCTCAATGGCGATAACCGCTGTGCCCAACGGATCGATTCGACCGTCGATGTTGGTGCGTTCGTGCAGTGTTTTACCGAGATAGAGAGGGTTGGGCACGGTAGCCGTGGTCATTGGCTGCAGCTGTGTGAATTCACGCAGGTCGAGCGCGAGGCCGCCTTCGGGCAGTGCGCCCACGAGCACGGTGTCGCGATTTTGTAGCAGCACGCGGGTGTTGGGGTGCACGAGCAGGTGCTCAATCAGCTGTGGATCTTGACGGCCGTTGCTGTCACGGTCGACGCCGGCTCGGGCCAGTGGTAGCGCGCTCCCGAGCGGTGAGTTCAGCTGTGCGTCCATGCTGAAAAAGTGTAGTGCTGGCCGGTCAATGCCTTGGTTAACGGCGCGGCAGCGCGCTGTGCCACTGCCGATCGTTTTAGGGTGTCGGCATGGAATACCTGAAGCTCGCCGGTTTGGCGTCGGCCGCTGTGCCCGATCTGGATGTCGTGGCTGCGGCGCCGTATTCCACCGGCACCACCGGTGACTACGATGCGGCGCTGCTGCGCACCGCCGACGGGCCGACGGTGATTGTGCGACAGCCTCGCTTTGCCGCCGCGGCTGCCGAGCAACTGGCTCAGGGAAGGGCGCTGGCGGCGCTCACCGAGGGGCTACGATCACGGTTGCCGTTCACGGTACCCACCATGGTCGGCCAGTGGCGCAGCCGCGAAACGCAGCTGGCGGTGTTCAGTTTTATTCTCGGCCAAGACTGTGCCCAGGTCGAACTGACTCACGATTCGCTGCTGGTGGCTGAGATGGGACGGTCGATCGCCGCGATCCACGCGCTGCCCAAGTCGTTTATTGGTGAGGCTGGACTGCCGGTATTCGATGTGGCGGCAGTGCGCGATTCGGTTGAGCAGCTCATCGACCGCGCTGACACCACGGGCCGGTTACCGAATGCGCTGGCAACCCGCTGGGGTGCGGCGCTTGATGACCCGTCGCTGTGGGAGTTTTCACCCTCGGTAATTCACGGCTCACTGGAACGCTCGTCGTTTATTACCAATGGCGCGAGTGTGGTTGGAGTGCTGGGTTGGAGCGATCTGCGCATTGGCGACCCGGCGCAGGATATGCGCTGGGCGCAGACGCTCGACGGCGCGACCGAGCGAGTGCTTTTTGACGAGTATGTGGATGCCCGCGGCGCAACTGTTGACCGGCAGTTGCGTCAGCGCGCGGTGCTATACGCCGAGCTCGAGCTGGCCCGCTGGCTGCTGCACGGTGTTGAAGCGCAGGATGCCACGGTGATTGCGGATGCGGAACAGCTTTTGGATGGGCTGGTTACACGGGTGCGCAGCCTCGAGTCGACCGAGTTGCGGCACGAGACGCTGCCGGTGCTCGACCTGGCCGGGGTGCAGGAGCTTTTGGCTGAGGCCGGTATGAAGGCTCGTCACCACGAGGCCAATCTGCCAAAGCGCACTCAGGCGCCAGAAACCGGATCGGAGCAGCGCCCGGAGGCCGACGCGGAGCACGGTCCGGCTCGCGATTCGGACGACTAGCGTCTGCGTCACTTCCGCGCCGGCATCCTCTCGCGGGCGCGGCCCCGCCTGCACCCCGGAAGATTCCGCTCCACCGGTGCCCCCTGGGACATGCTCGCGCGTGCGCGGTCCCCACATGCGAGGGCGTCGCTAGTGCAGTGCCTCATTAGCGCGCGCTTCGGCTGCTCGCAATAGCTCGAGCAACTCTTGCCGCGGCAGGATTCGATCGATGCGAAGCTCCTCGTCGGCGGCGAGATAGTAGAGCGTCGCGCTGACGCGATCGAGCGGCACGCGATAGCTCTCGGCATAAGCGTGCGCGTAGAGCATAAGCTGCAGTTCTCGCGAGCGCTGCTGTTCGGGCCCGCGGGGTGGCACTCCGGTTTTCCAGTCGACGATTTCGACCGTGCCGTCGGGGTGCTCGTAGACAGCGTCAATTTTGCCGCGCACTGTCCGGCCACCCAGCGGTGCGTCGATCGGCAATTCGACGTGCGTCGGCCGAATTTTTGTGGGCGCGAAGCGACTAGTCATGAACGTAGCTTTGAACGTCTCCAACCGGTCGCGGTCGGCGCTGCTGGCGCGAGCGAGCCCGGCATCACCTCCCTCGTCAATATCGGGTTCGAGCCCATCGAGAAATCGCGCTCCGGCACTCTGATCGGTAAACATCGATTCGACCCAGGCGTGGAAGAGATTACCCACGAGGGATGCGGCGGTGGGCCGCTGCGGCATCGGGCGGGCGTAGTCAAGCGCGGATTGTTCGGGATGCTCAATGAGCTCGTGAAAATACGAGGCACCGAATTGTTCGGGCAGATCGAACGACCGCGGCTGCTGTTTGGCACGCTGTTCGGCAAGCAACAGGTCGATGAGCAGGTCGTAGCGGCCCGCTTCGGGTTCGGACGCGCCATCGATCATTTTCCGCAATTGCTGTGCCTGCTGACGCCGGCGCGCCAGGGGATCTGGGGCCATCGGGGGTCGTGGCCAGAGTTCGATATCGCGATCGGCAAGCACCGGTGATTCTGGCAGTGCAGCTCTCCGCTCGGTTTGTTCGTATCTGCCCGACTCGCCGAGCACATATGTGGCATGTTTTGTCACAACCAGCTGCGGGGTCTGATCGCTGTTGTCAGGTTCCGGAACCATGGCAAGCGCCTCGCTCGGCTCATCCAAAGGTGTCGCAAATAGCGCCTCGTCAAAGGTGACGGCAGTGGTGAAGCGCGGCGTTTTGCTGTCGTCAGTGTGAAGTGCGCTGAGCGCCTCGTGCAGGAAGGGTGACGGGTAGGCAGCGGTCGAATTGCGTCCCACCCAGCGGCTAGAGCTCAGCCACAGATCGCTACGTGCGCGAGTGATCGCCACATACGCGAGCCGGCGATCTTCCTCTACACCCCGCTGCCAGTTCTGTGCCACGAATGAATCGGGTTCGCCTTTATCAAACTCCTGTTTGATGTCGTAGAGCGTGTGATACGAGGCACGCAGCGCCACCGGATCGCGAAAATCGAGCCCCGCAAAACGCGGTAGATCATCACGGTCTTGCCGCAGCGGATAGGGCAGCTGATTCTGGTTAAACCAGCCTTTTCCGGAATGACTATTCGGCATCTTGCCGTCGTTGAACAGCGGAATCGCCACCGCATCCCATTCAAGCCCCTTGGCAGAGTGCATCGTCGTGATTTGCACTATGCCGCGGTCTTCGGGAACGTCATCGACCTCGGCGTGCTGATCGTCGGCTTCGGCAGCCTCGAGCCACTCGAAAAACTCGTTAATGTCGGCGCCGGGACTGGTGGCGGTGTAGGCACGCACCGCATCCAAATAGGCATCGAGATTGGCTGCACCAACCGCTTTATTGGGGTTCGCCGTGGTTTCGATTTCGAGGAGGCTGCGGCGGATCGTGCTGTCGACCAGCTCAACCAAGGGCAACGTGAGATCATGTCGTACCTCGCGTAGCAATTCGGCGGCCTCGCAGAGGCGTTCGTATCCGGCATCGCTCAGGCCGAGCTGTTTGCGCTCTTCGGCACGGAGTGTGGGCACCAACTCGAGCGCCTCCGACAAAGAATCGGATTCTTGCTGCGCGTGGTGGCTGCCGCGCAGCTGTCGCGATTGACCGGCCTTTCGTGCCAGCCGCGACAGCGCCTCAATATCGGCCAGGCCCAGCTCAAAGCGGGCACCAACCAGCAGTCGCAGCAATTCGTTACCGGCCGATTCGTCGCTGGCTGCCCGCAGCAGACAGTTCAGATCAACCACTTCGGGTGTACCGAGCAGTCCGCCAAGCCCAATCACCCGGTAGGGCACGCCCCGCGCAGCGAGCGCCTCGGCAATGGACTGCATCTGGTTGCGCGCCCGCACCAGCACCGCACCGGTTTTTTCAGACCACTGCGCCTCGTTCTCGACAAAACGCTCGGCAAACCAGTCGGCAATTGCCGCAGACTCTTGGGCTTGGGTGACGAAGTAGCCGGCGCAGACCGTGCCTGCGTCCGCGTCACCTCGAGCGGCGAGTGTGACCCCGTCGCGGCTTTCCGGAAGCGGCTGCGCCACCCGGTTGGCGGCGTCGAGAATGCTTCGATCGTTGCGCCACGAGGTTGAGAGCGAGTACTCGTTTCGGGGCTGATCGACGTTCGTGAAGTCGCGGTGAAAACGGCGCATATTGCCTGCCGAGGCACCGCGCCAGGCGTAGATCGACTGCTTCGGATCCCCCACTGCCATCACGCCGTGACCGCGGAACAGCGTCGAGAACAGCGCCGTTTGCCCCACCGAAGTGTCCTGGTATTCGTCGAGGATCACGAGCTTGGTTTGGGCACGGATTTCGTCACCGATGGCGGGATCCTGGGCAAGAATTTCAGCGGCCGTGGCCACTTGGTCGCTGAACTCGATCACGCTGAGTTGTCGTTTACGAGCCTGGTATTCATCCGCCAGCCGCGCCAGCACCGGCAACCGCTGAACGTTGGTAACGAGCTTGTGAACGGTTTCAAGTTTCGGCCCCACTCTGCCACTGGGGGTTTCACCGCGTTCGCGAGACTCGAGCCATTCGGTGAACGTCGACACGAAGTCTTCGACGTCGGTGCCGGTGCGACCGTTGTCACGCAGCGCGTTTGCGAGCTTGAGTGCCTGTGTCGCGAGCTGGCCGGGGCTCGACCACTGCCCGAGCATCAGTTCAACGTCGCTGGTGTCGATGGCAACCTGCCGCATGAGTGCGAAGGCACCGGGCTGATCGAGCAGCATCGCGTCGGGTTCGCGACCAACCAGCAGGGCGTACTGCCGATAAATTGTGCTCGCATACGAGTTGTAGGTGCTAATTTCTGGCGCCTCGAACTCGTCAAACTTGATAATTTCGTGCTGCCGCAGCGCACGCATCCCGGCCTCGAGTCGGGTGCGAAGCTCGCCGGTGGCCTTGCGCGTAAAGGTGAGCCCCAGCACCTCACTGGGGCGCACCTGCTTTGTGGCTATCAGCCACAGGATGCGCAGCACCATGGTGTGGGTCTTGCCGCTGCCGGCGCCCGCCACCACCAGCGCCGGTTCGATCGGTGCCTCAATAATCTGGCGCTGCTCGTCGGTGGGGAGATGAACAGGTTTGCCGGGTGGGGTGAGTGCCCGCGCAATTTTTAGGTGTAGCTGGTCGCTCATTCGGTTACCTCCGGAAGGATATGCAACGCGCAGGCTGTGGATGTGCCCCAACTGCTGGTGCAGTGGGTGCCGAGCTCGGCGATGAAATGTGGCGCCGCGGCCGTTTCGCACATGACTGGGTTATCGGAGTCTGCATCCTCTGTGGGCAGCACGCCGTGTTGCTGCAGCGCTATCCGAGCAAAGGTCTGACGAACCGCCACTAACTCGGCCTCATCGAGAGGGAGATGCTCTATCAGCTCAAAATGCGGCGGCTTGACGACATCTTTTTCAAATACCAGCCGCCCGGCACGAAACTGTTTTGACTCACCCTCGCGCTCAAGCACCTGCGCAAGCTGTTCGTCGAGCGCGCCCAGTTCATAGCCAATCTGGTAGGCCCAAAGCTGCGGGAGGTATTCCACCTGTTCGGCTTTCGCAGGACGCCGGCCAGTTTTGAAATCAACGATGCGCACACCGTGTTCGTCGGTTTCGATGCGGTCGATCTGTCCGGAAATGTGCAGGGTGACGTCGACTTCGCCCGCTTCTGTAACGAGGTGCTCGTCAAACGAGCAGTGCATGGTTGTTTCATAGCCGATTGCTCGCTGTGAGCCCGGCCATTGCAGATATTCCCAGAGCCGCAGGGCCTTTTCTTCGGCTTTGCCGCGCTGCACTTCGCCTGCCCAATCGGCCCCAAAGTCGAGCAATTGCAGCCGGTCATGCACCCACTGTTGGAACTCAACGACCGAATTGAATTTTGCTTCTTGTTCGAGCGCTTCGTGGATGATGTTCCCCACCGTCTGGGCCGACGAAGGGCTTCCGAAGGCGTGCTGTTCAATAAACCAGTTGAGCGGGCACGCCAAAAATCCTTTAATGGACGAGGGACGCAGCCGTAGCTCGGTGTGTGCGTTAGTCACGGTCACGAGCGGCGCCTCGGTGCTGCGGCCGCGGGCCGCGAACCACTCGGCCGGGTCGGCTCCGGGCACGCGTGCACGTGCCAGACGGGTAAGCGCCAGGGCGGCATCGCGGTCGCCAGTGTTCGCAAGCTCGCGGCGCAGATGCCCGGTGAGGGCGCCCACACCCAATAGCCGATAGTCGACTGTCAGTTCGTCACTCAGCACCAGCTGCGGCTCAAGAAGTGGCAGCCGCATCTGCCGCAAATACGGCGAAGGCTGCACCTCGTCGCTATTGATTGCGGTGAGCAGCAAATAGTCGCTGGCCCGGCTCATTGCCGCCAGCAGCATCCGTGACTCGTCATAGAGCACCTGCCGACGTCGATCGATGATGTTCGCAGCGGCGTCATCTTGCAGCGCTTCAAGCAGCCTCCCCGCGCCCAGCAGCGTGTCGCGCACGCGCAGGTTCGGCCAAGCGCCCTCGTTCACACCGACCACGGCGACACCCCGCCAGGCGTATCCCACTGCCGAAGCCGGTGTGGTGAGGGTTACCGCATCTGCTCGGCGCGCCCCGCCGAGCGAGTCGTCGACCACACTGTTGTTGTGCCATTCGGCAAGAAACGCCTCGAGCGAGGCATCGGGGTTGCGCTCAACAAATCGCTTTGCTCGATCAAAAAGCGCAACCACCGCGTCAAGCCGTCGGTTAATTGCGACCGCTTCGGGGGTGTCGCCCAGCGCAGTGCGTTGCCACCGAGCATTGCGTTCGGGGTCGTCCCAGGCCACGAACAACACGGTGTCAAGCGGCGCATGCGCTGCGAGCTGGCGCCGCATCCCGCGCAAAATCGTCACGAGCTGTCGCACCCCGCGGGCAAGCTGTGCGCTAGTGCGGTCCCCCTGTTCGAGCGCATCAAGCACATCCGAACCAATCGAGTGGCGTTCGTCAGCAATCTCAGCCGCGATCGAGGCGATGACAAGATCACTGCCCGACGAACACGCACCGGGTAGCACCGGCCACGGATTCGCGGCGGCCTCGCTGTCACCCGCGCTAGCGCGCTGCGATGCGGCAATATCTGCCACCACCATTGCGCGCCGAACCCGGCGGAATTTCAATGCATCCACACCAAAAAGCTCCGAGGCAAGCACCCGCTGAATATCGGCCAGCGACCACACTTTAGGGTCACACTGCGCGAGTTTCGCGAGCGTCAAAATTGCTCGCACCACCGAATCATCGGCGGCCCGCACCGGCGCATTCGTCGTGGTTGGAATACCCGCCCGGTTGAGGGTGCGCTCAATCGTGGTGAGCGTGGCACTGCTGCGGGCAATCACCGCCAATTGCGACCACGGCACCGACTCGAGCAGGTGCAGCCGGCGCAAATACCCGGCAACCAGCGTGGCCTCCTCATGGATGCTGCCGACCTCAGCCATCGCGGCCTCGGGAATCGACCGGACGGCATCGCTTTTGTGCTCGGCTTTTCCGCCCACAGCGGCACGATGCTGCCAGGCGTCGTCGGCCACACCGATGCGAGCGGCGAAGTCGGCGAAGATTTGACTGATAGCCGGGGTGTGCCGGAACCGGGTGTCAAGCACTTCGGCCGGCGGCGCGGTTTCGCCTGCTGCCCGCCAGTTGCGGGCATTCTCGGCAACACCGCCGTGGTAGGGGCCGGTGGCGATATCGGGATCACCAAAACTGATGATCCGGGCGCCGCGCGCCTCAAATGCCGCAATCAGCTGGCGGCCCGATTCGGTGAGCTCTTGCGCATCGTCGATTACCACCAATTTGATTTCGGCATCGGCAGCCGGCAGCACCCCCGCTGCCACAAGATTCGCCGCAAGCGCGGTCATATTCGCAACGTCGTAGCTCGCTTCGTAGGCCGAACCGAGCACATATTGGTAGTCGTTTGCCAGCCGCGACACAGCCCGCCAGAGCGCTCGGTGCCGCTGGCGCTTGGCCACCGCGTCGCTGTACGGCAAGCTCAGCTCGGCTAATTGTTCGGGGCTCACACCGTGCGTGGCCATCGCTGCAAAAAGTTCACGCAGCTCGGCACGGAATCCAGCCAGCTGCGGAGTTTCGGGTGAGAAGTTTTCGGGCCAGGGCAGCTCACCTCGATACCGCGTTGGTGCAGCTTCGGGGTCGGTGGCACCGGCGATGACATCGCGCAAAATGGCGTCCTGCTGCGAACCGGTCAGCAGCCGCGGCGGGGTCTGACCATTGCGGGCGCGATCTATGGCCACTATTTCGTGCGAAATTGAAGCGACCGTGCGCCCCAGTCCTCCGCCACGCACGGCGGTTTGCAGCCGTACCGCGATGCGCTCTCGCAGTTGGGCTGCCTGTTTACGATTGGCCGCCAGTGCGAGCACCTGTTCGGGCTGCGTGCCGGCAGCGACGTGCGCTGCAACCATTTCAATGAGCAGCGTGGTTTTACCACTGCCGGGAGCCCCCAGCACGGCAAAAGACTCGTCGTGGCTGCGGGCCAAGATATGCCGCTGCCGATCACTCAACGGAATCGGCGCGCTGGCTGCTTGTTCGCTCATGGCATTCACCGTACTTGCTGCCTCCGACACTTTTCGCCGACTAGGCTGTCGAACCGTAAGCACCCGCAAAACAGCGAAAGGTTTCTCTGTGGAACTGCGTATCGGTATCCTGCACTCGCCCCGTGAACTCAGCTTTGAGACCAACGCCAGCTCGGCAGAGGTTGAGCAGCTCGTGACCGGCGGCGACTCGATCATTCGTTTCGAGGATGACCGCCAGCGCGTCTACCTCGTGAACCGCGAGCAGATCGCCTACGTAGAAATCGGCGAAGAGGCCGCCCGCCGCGTTGGATTTGTCGCCTAATGTCAGCACTCATCGCGCTGGCAATTGGTGTGGCCTGCGGCGTCGCAGCCCACGCCATTGCCACGCCCAAGGGCCTGGTGCATCCGCTGCTACTGCCGGGAATAGGTGCGGCTGTGGCAGCCGGAACCTGGGCGGCGCTCATTTGGCTCGGCCGGCTGCTGAACTGGCCGGCGCTCGAGCCCACCGCGGTCGCGCCCTGGGTCGTGCTCGTGATTGTCGTTACGGTGACCGTTTTTCTCAGCGCCACCGGCATGGCGAAACGTCGCGAGGCCGATGACAAAGACCTCTTTGACCGACTCAGCCACGTCGGTCGCGTGAACATTCAGCCCGGTGAAGTCGACGAGGCCGCGCCCGCACAGTAACTGCCGGCGATGAGCTACTGGTGTTCAGCAGCTGACGATCAGTTACCGGTCAGCGCGGCAGCGCCGCTCAGGAGTGTTCGAGGTCAGACACGCCCAGGTGCGTCACCGGGCAAACATCTTGTTCGAGCGTGTCAGCGTCAATACCGGACTGCTCACCGATTCCGTACAGGTGCTCCATAGCCCGCAGGTATTCGGCTGTGCGGCCCTGTTCGGCGGCGAGCCGGGCACGGGTTGATGGCACGTGCAGCAATCGGGTTGCCAGCCGCCGCAGCGATCGCGCGGCGTCTTCGGGCGTGAGTTCGCGCTTCGGCAGCCGGGCGACTTCGTCATCCACCAACGCCATCACCGACTCGCGCAACCCGACCACTGCCGGATCGACCGCGCGCACGCGCAGCTTGGTGAGGGTTTCGGCAATCCCCTCGTTCACAATCGCGCCGGCCCGGCGCGTGTCTTCGTCAATCCCGCTTCCGAGCGCCTCCTGGATGCGGGCCAGATCGATCAGCTGAGTTTGTTCACGCTGGCCCACCTCGGGATCAACATCTCGCGCGAGCGACAGATCCAGAAAAATCTTTGGCCCGTCTACCTTCGACACCAGCTGCGGTGTGATCACATGCCCGCCGCGGCCACGGCAGGTGACGATGAGATCTGCACCGGCGATCCCGGTTACCAGATCGGGCTGGTGCGCCACATCGTGACTGACAGCAAAACGCTCTCCCCGGCCGCTGGCCGAGTGCACGGCAAGATCTGCCACACCGCGGCGGCGCAGCGCGGCAATCACAGCACCGGCATATGCTCCCGTGCCGACGATCAGCACCGAGAGCTTCGCCCAGTCAGCCACCTCAAGCAGGTCAAGTCCCTCGCTCACTACCGAGCGACCGGCGCCCTCAAGCGCGGTTTCGTGCGAGACACGGCGCGAGGTGCGCAACGCATCATCAATCGCAATATTGAGCATATGCGTCGATTCGCCGGCTTCACGCGCATCTGTGAGCGCGCGTTTGAGCTGACCGGCAATTTCGCGCTCACCAACCACCATCGATTCGAGCCCGGCAGCCACGCGGAAAAGATGCCCGAGTGCCGCCTCGCCGAGGTAGAGGTCCCAGGCTGGCGGCGTATCAAATTGCTCGTTCAGCACCGTTCGCAGGTCGGCCGCACCGGGTTCATCGGTGTCGAGCAGCACCTCAACTCGGTTGCACGTGCTCAAGACCACCGAGCCGGCAACCGCCGATGACTTCCGAAGCTGAGTTACGGCTTCGTCGATGCCACTGGCGATGCGCTCAACTTCCGAGAGCCCCTGACGATCATGCTGAAGAGAAAAAACATGCAGAGTCACAGTGCTGTCTATTCAACCACTTTCTGCGCGCTAAGGCTCCGCTGACCCGCCCATCCCGGTTCCCTGCAGCTATGGCAAGATTGATAGTTACTATGAGTGCTCTTCTTTCTGCGCTGCAGGGCAAGCGACCAGACCGTCTTCCGGTGTGGTTTATGCGCCAGGCAGGTCGTTCACTTCCCGAATATCGCAAGGCTCGCGAGGGCACCACAATCCTCGAAGCCTGTCTGATTCCCGAACTTGCTGCCGAGATCACGTTGCAGCCGGTGCGACGTCACGGCGTGGATGCAGCGATCTTTTTCTCGGACATCATGACGCCGCTGGTGTTGGCCGGTATTGATGTTGACATTGTTTCGGGTGTTGGCCCGGTGATCGAAAACCCGGTGCGTACCCGCGCGGATGTTGACCGCATCGTCGAACACGAAATCACCGACAGCAGCGCCATCACCGAAGCGGTATCGATCATCGTCCGTGAACTCGGGGATGCGACACCGCTGATTGGCTTTGCCGGCGCCCCGTTCACCCTCGCGGCCTACCTGGTTGAGGGTCGCGGCACTCGCGATCACCTGCGGGCACGCAGCATGATGCACGCCGATCCCGAGACCTGGAGCCGGTTGCTCGACTGGGCCGCGAAACTTTCGGGACAGTTTTTGGATGTGCAGATCGCCGCGGGCGCTCGGGCCGTGCAGCTGTTCGACTCGTGGGCCGGTTCGCTCAGCCGCGCCGACTATCTCGAATATGTCCAGCCGCACTCGGCCACCGCGCTTGCACCGGTCGCCGGACGGGTGCCGCGCATCCACTTTGGCGTGGGGACCCACCACCTGCTGCCCGATATGGCAGCCATCGGTGTTGATGCGCTCGGTGTCGACTACCGCACGCCGCTCGATGAGGCGGCACAGCTGGTGCCCGACCTGCCACTACAGGGCAACATCGACCCGGCACTTTTGGCAGCCGGTTGGCCCGCCCTCGAGGCACACGCGCGCGATGTTGTGCGGCGCGGGCAGGCGGCTCCCGCCCACATCGTGAATCTCGGCCACGGAGTTCCACCAACTACCGACCCGCAGGTGCTGACCGACCTGGTAGCACTCATCCACGAACTGTGACGCAGGTCGTTGTTGTCGGCGGCGGTATCGCCGGGCTATTGACGGCCGTGCGGCTGGGTGAGCGCGGCCACAGTGTCACGCTGCTCGAGGCACAGCCACAGCTCGGTGGCATGATCACCTCGATCACGGTTGGGGATGCGCTCGTGGATGCGGGTGCCGAGGCATACGCGGTTCGCGGCGGCACCGTGCGCGCGCTGTGCGATGAACTCGGCCTTGCGGTAGCGCCACCGCGCGGCACCTCGCAGCTGTGGTGGCAGCACGGTAGCAACCCGATGGCCACCGGCGTGCTCGGTATCCCCAGCTCTCTCGATGACCCCGCCCTCGGTGCGCTCAGCTCCGACGAGCACCAGCTCGCGGCCGCCGAACCGCAGCTTGACCGCGCGGTGGGCGCCGATTCGACCACCCTCGCCGAGCTTGTGCGCCTGCGCCTGGGCGAGGCGGTGTTGACGAAGCTGGTGGCGCCGGTGACTCGCGGTGTTTATGCGCTTTCGCCCGAGCAGATGCCGCTCGCCGAATTTGCGCCACAGCTGCTGCCGAAACTCGCCGAGTCGGGATCGCTGATCGCCGCGGTGGCACAGCTTCGCGGCCCTGGAAGCGCCGCCGTAGAGCAGCCGGTGGGCGGAATGTTCCGGCTTATCGAGGCGCTCCGCGAGCGCTTCCTCGCAGCAGGTGGCACGCTCCACACCAATGCGGCAGCCACCAGACTCGAACCAGGTGCGTCTGGGATCACCGTGTGCACCGCAGGCGGGCTCAGCTTGGATGCTCACCACCTGGTGCTCGCCACTGCGGCGCAGCCGGCTGCACGGCTGCTGGCCACGCTGGGAGTTGAACTTACTCCGCCGCCGGTGCGCACCATCCGGTCGGTCATTCTCACCACCAAAAAGCCCGAGTTTGCCGCGCATCCGATTGGTTCGGGAGCCGTGGTGGCCGAACCCGACGGTGTCGGGGCCAAAGCAATCACGCACTATTCGACAAAATGGTCGTGGGCACCCGAACATGTGTTTCGGATGACCTATCCCCCGCACGCCCGCCCCACCCTTGAGGGCGCGGTGGACGACCTTGCGCGCCTCACGGGGGTGCCGGTAACAGCAGCGGACATCACCGGTTTTGCTTCGCTGGCGTGGGATTCGGTACCCACCCGCATCAGCCCCGCTGAACGCACCGCGATCCGCGAGCTCGCGCGCGCCGCCGGTGTTGAGCTTGTGGGTGCCTGGCTCGACGGTAACGGCATTGCGCCCGCGATTGCCGGCGTGGCGCAATTGCTCGAACGCGATTGGGTCAACAGCGCGGCCACTTCGGCTGGCGATATGACTCACACAGGGAGTGAAACGTGAAACTCAAGCTCGGTACTCGAGGCTCCGCCCTCGCCGTTTCGCAATCGGAGCAGGTAGCCGATGCGCTCCGGGATCGCGGCCACGAGGTTGAACTCGTGCGCATCCGTACCGGCGGTGATGTGGCCCGCGGCTCACTCACCCAGCTCGGTGGCGTGGGCGTATTTGCAGCCGAATTGCGCATCGCGCTGCTCAACGGCGAATGCGATTTTGCCGTGCACTCGCTCAAAGACCTGCCCACGCAGCCGGTTGAGGGGCTGACCATCGCCGCCGTTCCAGCTCGCGTCGATCACCGCGACGCGCTGTGCGCTCGTGACGGCCTCACCCTCACACAGCTGCCCGCCGGCGCCACCGTCGGCACCGGCTCGCCTCGACGGGTCGCACAGCTGCGCCAGCTCCGCCCGAATCTGCGCTATGTGGATGTGCGTGGCAATGTCGGCACCCGGCTCGCACGAGTATCGGCCACCGACCTCGACGCCGTTGTGCTGGCGGTCGCGGGCCTCGAGCGGCTCGGCATGACCGAACACATCACCGACTATCTTGAGCTGCTGCCCTCGCCCGGGCAGGGCGCGCTCGCGCTTGAATGCCGCACCGACTACACCGAGGTGATGGCCGCGCTCGCTGCCCTCGATCATCCCGACACGGCCCGCGCGGTGCATGCCGAACGCCAGGTGCTCGCCGGACTCGGCGGTGGCTGCGCCGCGCCAATCGGCGCCCTCGGCCGCGACGGCACCCTCGAATCCGGCGTGTTTGCGCTCGACGGCAGCGCTGCGGTAACCCACTCGATACCGCTGGCGGATGACGCCGGAGCGCTCGCGGCTCAGCAGCTGCTGCGGCAGGGCGCGGCAGATATTGCCGAGCTGGATGCATCCCGACCGTCACGCCTGGCTGAGCTCCACGACGACTCGTCGCTGTGGCGCGGCGCGAATGTGCTGGCGGGGATGCACGTGTTTTTCCCCCGCGCCGATGAGGGTGACCTGCTGGCGGCGCTGCGGGCATCCGGTGCCGAGGTGACTGCCGAGCCGGTGCAGCGACGGGTGGCGCTCGCCACCGACCGCACGCTCGAAGACGCCGATTGGATCGCGGTGACCTCACCGGCGACGTTCACAGTGCTCGAGCAGCTGGGTTTGCGCATCCCCGAATCAGCCCGACTCGCGGTGGTCGGCCTGGGCACCGCAACTGCAGCACGCGAACACGGCTACCGTGTCGATCTGCTGCCGGTGGGCGGCGAATCGAGCGCGGCGTCACTCGCTGAAGCCTGGCCGGCCGGATCGGGGCGCGTGCTCATCCCCGGTTCGGCACTGTCATCACCGGTGCTAGCGACCGGGCTGCGCGAAAAAGGCTATGCGGTCGAAACGCTGCCGGTGTACACGATGGAACCGGTCGAGTCACTCCCCCAGCACCTCGTTAGCGACTATCGCAGCGGACATTTTGATGCCGTCGTGGTGTTATCGGGTTCGATGGGCACCGCGATCGAGCAGCTGCTCGGTTGGCATCCCGAAACCGCCGTTGTCGCGTTCGGCCCGCCCTCGGCCGCCTCCCTGCACCACCGCTCGGCACCCGTGGCCGCCCAGGCAGCCACGCAGGATGCCGACGGCCTTATCCAAGCACTCGCAACCGTCAGAAAGCACAGCGCATGATTCAGCATCGTCCCCGTCGACTCCGTTCCACCCCCGCTATGCGTCGCCTCGTGCGCGAAACGCAGGTACGCCCCGACCAGCTGGTGCTCCCAATGTTTGTTGCCGATGAGCCCGGCGAAATCGTTTCGATGCCCGGTGTGCACCGCCACTCGCTCGCCGATCTGCCCGCTGCGGCCGAGCGTGCGGTTGCTGCCGGTGTTGGCGGCCTGATGCTTTTCGGTGTGCCCGAAGAAGCAGCGAAGGATGAGCGTGGCAGCGCTGCGTGGGATGAGGAGGGCATTTTGCAGCTCGGCCTGGCAGCGGTGCGGGATGCGGTTGGTGACGAAACCGTCGTCATGGCCGACACCTGCCTCGACGAGTTCACCAGCCACGGTCACTGCGGTTTTTTGACCAGCACGGGCGAGGTCGAAAATGACGCGACACTCGAAGCCTATGGTGCGATGGCGGTGGCCCAGGCTCGCGCCGGAGCGCACGTGGTTTCGCCCTCGGGCATGATGGACGGCCAGGTCGGATACATCCGGGATGCGCTCGATGACGCCGGTTTTCAGGACGTCGCCATCCTCGCCTACTCGGCGAAGTATGCATCCGCGTTTTATGGCCCCTTCCGCGACGCAGTGTCATCCACGCTCGAGGGCGACCGCCGCACCTACCAGCAAGACCCCGCGAATCGTCGCGAGGGGATGCACGAGACCGAACTCGATCTCGCCGAGAGTGCCGATATGGTGATGGTAAAACCGGCCGGCTATTACCTCGATGTGCTCGCCGATGTGGCCGCTGCTTCGCCGGTTCCGGTGGCCGCCTACCAGGTGTCGGGCGAGTACGCGATGATTGAAGCGGCCGCGCGCCACAACTGGATTGATCGCCAGGCCGCGATTTCCGAATCGGTTACCGCGATCGTTCGCGCCGGCGCCGACATTGTGTTGACCTACTGGGCTGAGGAGCTTGCATCATGGCTGAAATAAATCTGTTTGATCGCGCAAAAAACATCATTCCCGGCGGTGTCTCGTCACCGGTGCGTGCGTTTGGTTCGGTTGGTGGCGACCCGGTGTTCATCGCCTCAGCGCACGGCCCCTATGTGGTGGATGTGGACGGCAACGACTATGTCGACCTGGTGTGTTCGTGGGGTCCGGCGCTGCTCGGCCACGCCCACCCCGAGGTTGTAGCTGCCGTGCAGCAAGCGGCCGGTCGCGGACTGTCGTTCGGGGCGGCCACCGTCACCGAGGTGGAGCTTGCCGAGGCGGTGCGTGACCGGGTGCCGCTTGCCGAGCAGGTGCGTTTTGTGTCGACCGGCACCGAGGCGACCATGACTGCTATCCGGCTCGCGCGCGGCGCCACCGGACGCGATGTGATCGTCAAGTTCGCCGGTTGCTATCACGGGCACTCGGATGCGCTACTCGCCGCGGCCGGTTCTGGTCTGGCAACCCAGGGGCTACCGGGTTCGGCGGGTGTGCCTGCCTCTGCCACCGCCGACACCGTGGTGGTCGAATACAACAACGAGGCCGCTATCCGCCAGGTGTTCGCCGAAATGGGCGACCGTATCGCAGCGGTTATTACCGAGGCATCGCCCGCGAATATGGGTATTGTCACCCCGGCTGCCGGGTTCAATAAGACCCTGCGTGAGCTCACTCGCGAACACGGGGCGCTGTTCATCCTGGATGAAGTGCTGACCGGCTTCCGGGTTGGTCCCGCCGGCTGGTGGGGCTTCGAGGGCGGTTATGAGCCCGACCTGTTCACCTTCGGCAAGGTGATCGGTGGCGGGATGCCGCTGGCAGCTATCGGCGGCCGCCGCGAGATTATGCAGCATCTGGCACCCGTGGGTGCCGTGTATCAGGCCGGTACGCTGTCGGGTAACCCGCTGGCGACCATCGCCGGGCTCGAAACGCTGCGTCTAGCCGACGACGAGGTGTACGCAACCGTTGACCGCCGCTCGGTCGAACTGCAGCGCGTGGTGGGTGAGGCACTCACGGCCGCTTCGGTACCGCACACGATCCAGACTGCGGGCAACCTGTTCTCGGTGTTCTTCCGTGACGAACCGGTGCGCAACTACGAGGATGCGAAGGCACAGGACACTGCTGCGTTCGGCCGGTTTTTCCACGCCATGCTCGAAGCCGGCGTGGCGCTACCCCCGTCGGCATTCGAGGCCTGGTTCCTATCGTCCGCTCACGATGACGCGGCTATGAACCGCATTATTGATGCGCTGCCCGCCGCCGCTCGGGCGGCCGCCCAGCAGTAGTCATCCCATCGCGGGAAATGGCACCGTGGCCGACTAATGGCACCGACATGCCGGTGCCACTTGTCGAACGAGGTGCCATTTCCGGGAGAGGGGCGGTCGCCTAGGTGTTGTGGGTCATAACAACTACACCTAGGCGGCGAGTTTGAGTTTGTTCATCCGGCGCGAGTGCTCCGAGAAGCAGTGCGATACCAGCCATTCGACGGTTTCGTCAGCCTCGGGCTTTGTTTCATCACTCTCGAGCCCCAAAAGCGTTCGTGCCCACACCGCGCAATCACCCGCAACCCGGCGACCCCACATGGCCAGGCGATCATCGAGCAGAGTGTCATCGGCAAACAGCGCGTCGAAGGCCGCCGCCAGCGATTCCTGCGCCGAGGCAATGCGCTCGGATGCGGTAGGTTCCGCTTCCGTTCCGCTCAGCTCGGCGCGGGCACCCAAAAGTAGCGTCACCGCATCCACCGCGAAACCCAGTGCGATGTGCAGCGAAAGCAATTCTTCCTGTCTGTCGTGACCGGCAACTGCTGTGCGCAGCGCATCCACACTCGCATCAGCGGTACGAATATCACCCGCCTCAGTTTTCGTATCCACCTCGGCCGCTGCCGCAGCAAATTCATCCCGTGCCGCCGCGATCGACTCGCAGGCGCCACTGTCGACAAAATCACCGGCGAGTTTCGCCGCCTCTTGTTCGCCGCGCGAAAATATCGCCGCCTCAAGTGCCCGCAGGCGTGCGATTGATGGAATGAACTGGGGATTCACACTGCTCGTTGCCACGTGGTCAGCGTAGCCGGTTCCACACGAGAATTCCGCGAGTCTTCGTTACCAACTATCGCTGTGAGCCCAGAGGCACTGCAACCCGAGCCCCCCAAAACACCGCGCCAAAGCTCGTCCACGGTAGGCTAGTGGCGGTGCAGTAGACAGCACCCGCGCCCTTAGTATTCCCGGGCGCCAGAATTTTCCGACGCGATAAGGGCGTATTTTTTCGTGAACTTTGCCGATCTAGGAATCGAATCAGACATTGTAACGGTGCTCGCCGAACACGGCATCACCACCCCCTTCCCCATTCAAGAGCAGACCATTCCGCTCGCTCTCAAGGGGCAGGACATTATTGGCCAGGCAAAAACCGGCACCGGAAAGACACTCGGCTTCGGTTTGCCACTGCTCCAGCGACTGGGCGAAAACCCCGAGCCGGGGGTGCAAGCCGTGGTGGTCACCCCCACCCGCGAGCTCGCGATGCAGGTGTACGAGGATCTCGTAACTGCAGCATCGCGCCGCGGCACCTCACTGGTGGCGATCTATGGCGGTAAGGCCTACGACGAGCAGATCAATCAGCTCAAGGCCGGAGCCCAGGTGGTCGTGGGTACCCCGGGCCGAATTATCGACCTTATGAACCAGCGGGTGCTGTCGCTCTCGAATGTGCGCGAAATTGTGCTCGACGAGGCCGACAAGATGCTCGATCTCGGCTTCCTGCCCGATATCGAAAAGATTTTTTCGCGCGTGCCGGCGGTGCGGCACACCATGCTGTTCTCGGCCACGATGCCCGGCCCGATTCTCACGCTGGCGCGCCGTTTCATGAACGCACCGGTACATATCCGGGTGACTGACCCGGACGAGGGTGTGCTGCAAAAAAACATTCGGCACCTCGTCTACCGCGCCCACCCGCTCGACAAGGATGAACTCATCGCGCGGATGCTGCAGGCAACCGGGCGTGGCAAGACCGTCATCTTCATGCGCACCAAGCGCGCCGCCGCCAAACTGCTCGACGAACTGCGCGAGCGCGGTTTTTCGGCCTGTGCCGTGCACGGTGATATGAACCAAGACCAGCGCGAACGCTCGATGGAGCAGTTCCGTTCGGGTAAGCGTGATGTGCTAATCGCAACCGATGTTGCCGCCCGCGGTATCGATGTTGACGATGTCACCCACGTAATCAACCACACGATTCCCGAGGATGAAAAAACCTATCTGCACCGCGTGGGCCGCACCGGGCGCGCCGGCAACACGGGCATCGCAATCACCCTGGTCGATTGGGAAGACATTCCCCGCTGGGCAATCATTTCGCGCGCGCTTGAACTCGACGCCGAAGACCCGACCGAAACCTATTCATCGTCACCGCATCTGTTCAGTGATCTCGATATCCCCGAGGGAACCAAGGGGCGTATCAAGCAGCCTGCCGCCCAGCGGGGGGCGCGCTCACGCACGCGCAGCCGTCGCCGCACCGGCAGCAGTAAGCAGGAATCGGTCGCAGCAGGTGGAAAGCAGCAGCCCGGTGGTGATGAGTCGGCAACCGGCGAGAGCGCCGCACCCCGTCGCCGCCGTCGTCGCCGCCGAACCAACAGCCAGAACACGGCGGCGCAGCAGCGCGATCAGGCCCCGAAGGCGGATGGTGCAGCTGGCGCGTAGTAGGGAGCGCATCCCGTGGCAGCGTCGATGATTCGCTGCAGCTGATCCGGCTCGGTGGTGTTTTCACCGAGCCGGTTTGGTTTTCCGGTGCCGTGGTAGTCGCTCGAACCAGTCACGATGAGGTCATTGGTGCGGGCCGCGTAGCGCAACAGGCCGCGATTAATGTCGTCATTTTCGCGATGCCCGATTTCGACGCCCAGCAGCCCCGCGGCAATGAGCTCTGCCAAATTACCGTCGCGCATTGCCGGTCGGCCCCGGCTGCCTGGATGCGCCAACACCGGCACTCCCCCGGCCTGACGCACCAGCTTGATCGCAGTGATCGGATGCGGGGCGTGATGCGGCTGGTAGTACCCTCCGCGCCAGTGCAAAATCGTGTCGAACGCTGCCGAGCGGTCGGTCACGATGCCCTTTGCCGCGAGCGCATCGGCAATATGTGGACGGCCGATAGTCGCACCTGGCTCTGCCTGAGCCAGCACATCATCCCAGCTGAGCGGGTAATCAGCACCGATGCGGGCGACCATTTTTTCGGCACGCCCCAGACGGCTTTCGCGAATGGTAGCCAACTCGTCACGCAGCGGTTCGTAGTTCGGGTCGACCAGGTAGCCGAGTAGGTGCACCGACGCGCGGCCGATCTGCGTGGATATTTCCACTCCCGGAATCAGCGTCACCCCGGTTTCGGCGACAACGCCGGAAGCTTGTTCCCACCCGTCGAAGCTGTCGTGGTCGGTGAGTGCTATGGTGCCCAGCCCGGCGGCAGCCGCAGCCCGCATGACGGCGGCGGGCGACTCGGTGCCATCCGAAATATTTGAATGAGTGTGCAGGTCGATCGGCCGTGCGACGTCAAAGTGATAAACGGGCATATCGAGATGCTACTTGGCGCCAAGTTCCGCGCCGGTGCAGCACAACCTCAGCATCCGGGTTTAGAGTTGCGGGGCTATGTCGAACACTCGCCGCTCCAAACGTGTGCACCCGGGCTGGTATTTCGGAGGCCTCGTGCTTGCCGTGCCAGCTGCGGCTGCATTAACGGTGCTGCTGTGGCCCCAACTATTCGGGCTGCAGCGAATGTTTCCGTTTGCCCAGGCGGTTTCGTTCCGGATGGTTGCGACCCTGTCGCTGGCGTTCGCGCTGGTGATACTGGGGCTGCTGATGGTGCCCTCGCCGCGACTTCGTGGCCTATTGGCCGCTGGCACCGTGGTGGTGGCGGTGGCGACGACCGCTTCGGCGGCAGTGGTGCTGTCTCGCGGCGTGAACACCGTGCTTGAGCCCACCGGTGCAGATGGTTCGGTGCGGGTGCTCGCCTGGAACACGCTGGGTAACGAGCCCGGATCGCCAACCATTGCCGATCTCGCCCTGGAGTATCGCGCCGATGTGGTGATGCTGCCCGAAACAACACAGGACATGGGGCTGGAGATTGCCGGGCTCATGAAGGCCGAGGGGCGCCCGATGTGGGTGCTTTCAAACACCGGCGCACCGGGGTATCGAGCCGCCGAGACGACACTGCTGGTTTCGGTTGAGCTTGGCGAATATGAACTCAATGAGTCGCTCGGCGACACCGAAAAACTTGCCACCGTGATTGCCGAACCGGTTTCGGGTGATGGACCGACGCTGATTGCCACGCATCCAATCGCACCGGTGCACCGAGAGATGGCCGTCTGGAACCGCGACCTCGAGTGGCTGTCGACGGTGTGCCGCGGCGACACCATCATCGCCGGTGATTTCAACGCCACGCTCGACCATCTTGCGGGGCTTGCGGATGGCGATGTACCGGGTGCGCAGCTGGGTGCCTGTCGAGATGCGGCATTGGATGCGGGAGCGGCCGCGGTGGGAACCTGGCCGAGTGGCCGGCCACCGCTGGTGGGCACACCGATTGATCACGTGATGTACACCTCGCAGTGGGAAGTCACCGGTTTTGAAGTAATTGCCCGCGACGAACTTGACGGTTCGGATCACCGACCGGTGTTTGCCGAGCTCTCACGCACCACAAATCACGAGTAGCGGCGGCGGGCTGACGCTGGTTCTCAGCTGCAACGGCCACAATGGAGGGATGACTGACCAACAAACCTCCACTGTCAAAGACACCGCCGAGGGGTCGACCACGCCCGCTACCGCTGACGCGGTCGAGCTGAACTCCAATCGCAGCACCACCCCCGACTCAACCGGTTTCCAGCAGTTCATTTCATCGGGCTGGGCCGAGCGCGTCGACACGCTACCCGAGCCACGTGCCGCAGCTGCATTCACGGCCGCGCGCCGCGAGCGACTCTCGGCAGCGCATCCCGGCGAACGGCTGGTAATCGCCGCGGGCGACCCGAAGGTGCGCTCGAACGACACCGATTACCCGTACCGCGCGCACACCGCGTTCTCTTACCTCACCGGCTGGGGATCCGACACGGTTCCCGGCGCACAGCTGGTGTTTGAACCGATCACTGACGGCCACGAGGTGACGCTCTACTTCCGTGAGAGCGCGGGCCGCGACACCAGCGAGTTTTACGCCAACCCCGCCATCGGCGAGTTTTGGACCGGCCCGCGGCCGTCGCTAGCACAGGTTGCGGCCGATCTCGGAATCGAAACCCGTTCGCTGAGCGAATTTGAATCTCGACACGGTGATGTCACACTCGACACCCCGCAGCTCGCGCAGGAGCTCAGCGAGGCGCGCCTGGTGAAAGATGAATACGAAATCGCCGAATTGCGCGGTGCCGTAGACGCCACCGAGCGCGGATTTGATGACATTATCCGCGAACTCGACCGGGCCGTTGGCCACCGTCGTGGCGAGCGCGTCATCGAGGGCGTGTTTGCGGCTCGCGCTCGACTCGAGGGTAACGATGTGGGATACGGCACCATCGCTGCCGCCGGCGCGCACGCGTGCATCCTGCACTGGACCGACAACGATGGTGAGGTGCGCCCCGGTGAGCTCGTACTGGTGGATGCGGGTGTCGAGGCCGACTCGTACTACACCGCCGATATCACCCGCACGCTGCCAATCGACGGCCGGTTCACACCGGTGCAGCGGCGCGTCTACGAGGCGGTACTGAAGGCGGCCGATGCTGCATTTGCGATCGTGAAGCCCGGTATCACCTTCCGCCAGGTGCACGAAACCGCGCTGCGCTCGATTGCCGAAACACTTTCGGAGTGGGGCATCCTGCCGATGCCGCTCGAGCAGGCGCTGCTGCCCGAGAATCAGCCGCATCGCCGCTATATGGTGCACGGCACCAGCCACCACCTCGGTCTCGATGTGCACGACTGCGCTCAGGCACGTCGCGAAATGTATCTTGACGGTGTGGTCGAAGCGGGCATGGTGTTCACCATCGAGCCGGGACTGTACTTCCAGCCGGATGACCTGACCGTTCCGGAAGAGCTGCGCGGCATCGGCGTGCGAATTGAGGACGACATCCTGGTTACCGAAACCGGGGCCGAAAACCTTTCGGCCGCAATTCCGCGCACCGCCGACGAGGTCGAATCCTGGATGGCCCGCATCCGCGGCTAGTTCGTTCCCGCCAAAGAACATGGGCGCCACTCCGATTGGTTGGAGTGGCGCCCGTATGCTTTGACTGAGCTGTCCGGCTGAGCTGTGTCGCCTGAACACGCTCGAGCTAGCATTTCCCTTCGTCGCGTTCACGCGCCGCCTGGATTGATTGGGTGGTGACCGCTATTAGACCGAAGAGCACACCGCCAATTGGCCAGACAATCCACGAGGTGCCCCAACTGTTGCCGATGAAACTCCAGGCCATATAGATGACAACAATGAGCATCCAATAGGGGCCGGCAATCAGTTCAAGCAGGCGATTTGATTTTTGCTCGCGCTCGCGCCGCGCCGGATCATATTCGCCCTCCTGCGCCAGCATCCCGAGGGTGGTGCGGCGCATCCCCGCGAGCACCAACAGGTAGACGCCCACGCCCACGAGCACCAGCAGCACGGTCACGGTGATGTGTGCCGCGGCCTCGTTTTCGCCGGTGAGAATATCGACGATCGGGACGGCGGCCAGACCGAGCAAAATCACCCCGATTCCGATGGCGAGCTGCAGCGCAAAGCGGCCGGTTTCGGTCTCACGCATCCGGCCGTAGTCCTGCCTTGCGCTCAGAGGCACGTCCACACCGCGTTCGGCCGCCTCGAACCTCGAAAGCGACACCCCCGCGAAAACGAACATGCCCACCGCGATCGCAAAACAGAGAAACATGATGCCGAAGCCGACGGCAGTGAACACATTGGCGTGTTCCGGGCTAAACAGGTAGGTCTCGGTGGTCTCGTCGGGTGTCAAAAGCACTAGGGCAGCGACACCCAGCAGCGCAACCAAAACTCCCCCGCCGATGAGGTGGGCGGCACGCTGCCGAACACTGACGAAGCGCCCGGCCTGCTGCTCGTCGAGCCTGAGGCCATCTTCATGCACGCGATCGAGTTCGGCGCGGATGCCGAGCTCGTCGGCGAGTTCTTCGAGGTTGCCGAACTGCGAGATGACCCGCCCGACCGCCTCGTTCTCAGAGACTCCTTCGGCAATGAGTTCGTGATAGCGATCCTCGGCCATCTGTCCGAGCTCGGCGCGCGCACGCTGCAGTTCGGGGGTTGCCGGAAGACCCTGGAACATGTGATTGAGATAGGTGGTGATTGCTTCCATCACTCGACTCCCTGTCGTACAAATTTGCTGATCAATTCGTTGGTGGCACGCCATTCGGCGCACTTCGACCGGTAGTGTTCCCGACCGACGTCGGTGATTCGGTAGTAGGTTCGCGCCCGCCCCTGGGTCTGTTCGCCACGAAACGACTCGAGTGCGCCAAGCTGCTCGAGGCGACGCATGGCCGAGTAGAGCGTGGTTTCTTTCAGGGAATATCGCCCCGCCGCTCGTTCCTCAATGCGCTTCGAGATGGCGTACCCGTACGAGGGCGCCTCCCAAACCGAGTCGAGCACGAGCAAATCCACCGAACCACGGATGAGATCGCTGCTAATCACGGCCCCTCCGTTCCTATTGCGTACTACATTGCCTGCCGTACTATGTCTATCGCAGTACTTTTACTGTACCTCGCATACTACGACAGATCAAGTACTTTTATCGGATCCGGTTCAGGTGTGAGGTATTGGGAAGATTTTGGGGTCAGGATGCTCAAGCAGCCATCCTGACCCCAAAATCTTCCGCTGAACTCACCGCCACCATAGAAAAAAGGGCACCCACTCAAGGGCACCCCTCATGCAGCTCTCGCGACCACCGGAACGCGGCGCGCTCGATGGCTAGCTATTCTCGCCGTCGCTAGCACCGCGCCCAGCCGCAGCATCCTCGCCAGACTGCGAGTCGCTGCCGGCAGCATCAGCCTGACCCGCCCGCTCCGACGCCTCGCGCTCCTGGCGGCGACGCTCATCCAGCATCTCACCGTAGGTGCGCGGCGGTGTTGCCGCAGTCTCAGGCTCAGCGCTCGCAACATCAAGCTGCCCTGTGACCGACTGCCCCTGCTGGCCATACTGCGACTGGCCATAACCCTGCTGGCCATAGCCGGGCTGGCCGTGCTGCGACTGTGATGCGCCGAACCCCACCGGCGGCACACCGTAACCCCCCGGCTGCTGCCCCGCAGGTTCGCCATGAACACCCGAGGCCGACGCCGGCTGCGCCGCCGCGGTGCCAAGAATCTGCCGTGCCTCGGCAGCGAGCCCGTGCGGCACAATCACGTCGTACTTGGTAGCGGTCAGCTGCATCATCGAGGCAAACTCGCGCTTATTGGGCGAGATCGCATACACGATCATGCCCCACACCGCACCAAACACGGTGGCCAGCAGCAGCACCCCGAGCAGCGTCACCAAATAAACATCGGGCATAAACAGCATCATCGTGGCACCGAAAAACATTCCCAAAAAGAGCCCCGATAGCGCACCGTTGAGCGCCGCTTTGCCGGTGTTCATCCGCCCGGTAACCCGCTCAACCGATTTCAGGTCGCTGCCGACAATCGAAATCGACTTCACCGAAAACCCCTCGTTGCGAGCCAAGCGATCGACGCTCTCCTGGGCACGCTCATACGACGAATACGAAGCGACCACCTCTCCCTCGGGAAGGGTCGGGAATCGACTCTGTTGCTGCATCTGCTGAGAGCTACTCATAACCCCATTTAAGTCGCTCAGCCTGGGTGTCCGCCGCCGTGTTCGCCAAGGGCTGCATCCAAGCGCCCGAACGGCACGGTGAGCATTCGCCAGCACTCGCCCGACTAACATCGAAGGGTGAGCATCTCGAAAGTCTTTGTTGCGCGCCTCGCAAATACACCAGCGTTCGACCAGAACGGTGACCGCGTGGGCCGCGTTCGCGATGTCATCATCAACTATCGCTCATCGCAATCACCGCGCGTCAACGGCATCCTGATCGAACTCGCCGGAGCATCCCGCCGCGTGATTTTCGCCGCCATGAACGAAATCACGTCCATCGGCAGCTCACAGCTCATCGTTGACTGGGAACGCGTCGACCGTCACTCATTCGAACAGCGCGGTGAAGAGGTGCGCGTATTCAGCGACCTGCTCGACCGCTCAGCCATCGTGTTGGCCAGCGGCACTCGCGGCGTGGTCGAAGATGTGGCCATTCAGCAGGCCGATGACGGCACCTGGTCGGTTGAACAGCTCTTTTTGCGGATGCCGCGCACCACGATGCATATGTTCGGTCGTCAGCCGAGCAAATACGTGACCTGGGATGAGGTCGAACTCGACCTCGACCCGACCGTCGACACCCCCGCCACCCAGTTCCTCACTGCCCACAGCGAAATGGGCCCCTCCGACTTTGCTGATGCGCTACTTGAGCTTCCCGAAGAGCGCCGCCTCGAAGTCGTCGAAGAGATGCCGGATGAACGCATCGCGGCGGTGCTCGAAGAAATGTACGAGGACGATCAGGTCGTCATCATCGACCACCTCGGCGATGAACGCGCCGCCGATGTGCTCGACCAGATGCAACCCGACGACGCCGCCGACCTCGTGGGCCGACTCGACGACGAAAAATCAGAGGCATTGCTCGCACTCATGGAGCCTGAAGAGGCCGAAGACGTGCGTATGCTGCTCGAATTCGAGCCCAACACCGCCGGTGGTCTGATGACGACCGACCCGATCATCGTCTCTGCCGACACCACCGTCGCGGAAGCGCTAGTGCTCATCCGCCGGCAAGAAATCCCGCCCGCGCTGGCAACCACCGTGTTTGTCACCGCATCCCCCTACGAAACCCCCACCGGTCGCTATCTTGGCCTGGTGCATTTCCAGCGACTGCTGCGCTACCCGCCACACGAGCGCGTCGGATCGATCCTCGACAGCGACACCCAGCCAGTACCCACCACCGCGACCGATATCGACGTGGTGCGGTCACTCGCCCGATACGACCTCGTGGTGCTGCCAGTGGTCGATGACGACAACTGCCTCGTCGGTGCGATCTCGGTGGATGACGTACTTGACCACATCCTGCCCAATGACTGGCGTTCGGTACCGCGCGAAGTAACCCTCGACACGCAGGCCCTCACCCTGCCACGCAAACCGCTCATTGGCCAGCTCGACCACCAGCAGGACCGGGGGTGACCAACATGTCGCACGAAGACCACGAACTACTCGCCACGCCGAAATCAGAGCGCCCACCGCGAAAACGGCGCCGCAAAGATGACACTCCCAAAAAGCGTGACCGTGACGGCGACATGCTCGGCCGGGTGATGGAAGTTATTGCCCGCGCATCGGGCACGCCGGGCTTCCTCATCGTGCTGAGCGTGTTCGTCGCAATCTGGCTGACGTGGAACTCGCTCGCGCCCGAGCAGTGGCGCTTTGACTCGGCCGCGCTCGGGTTCACGGTGCTCACACTGGCCCTTTCACTACAGGCCTCCTACGCCGCACCAATGATTCTGCTGGCACAAAACCGGCAGGACGACCGCGACCGCGTGCAGATCGAACAAGACCGGCAGCGAGCCGAACGCAACACCGCCGATCTTGAATACCTGATGCGTGAAATTGTCGCGCTGCGACTGGCCATGCAGGATGTGGCCACAAAAGATTTTATCCGCGCCGAATTGCGCTCGCTGCTCGAAGATATCGACCAGCTCGATGATGACGACGAATCCCCCAATACTGATCCAGCTCCCAGCCGATAGTTCATGAACCGCCGCGAAGCCATCCACGCCGAGCTCTCCCGCGTCAACGACCCGGAGCTGCGCCGGCCGCTCACCGACCTCGGGATGATCGCCAAAATTGACGATGACCCGGTGCAGGTCGAACTGCTGCTCACCATTGTCGGCTGCCCCGCCGCGAAGCAGATCGAGTCGGAAGTACGCGCCGCGATTGAGCGGGCGATCGGTGACGAGCACTACACGCTCACGGTCGGTGTCATGACGAGCGAGCAGCGCAGTGAGCTCGTGCAAAAAGTGCGCGGTTCACGGCCCGCCCACAATCCGTTTGGCCCAGATTCGCTCACCCGCGTGATTGCGGTGACCAGCGGCAAGGGCGGGGTTGGGAAATCCACGGTCACCGTGAACCTGGCCGCCGCGATGGCTGCCGAAGGTTTGGCAGTCGGGGTCGTGGATGCGGATGTTTACGGTTTTTCGGTGCCCGGTCTACTCGGCCTCGCACCCGGCACCCAGCCGACACGCGTGGGCGAACTCATGCTGCCGCCGGTGGCGCACGGGGTGTCGGCCATCTCGATCGGCATGTTCCTCGCATCCCCCGACGATGTGGTGGCCTGGCGCGGACCGATGCTGCACCGCACGCTGCAACAATTTCTCACCGATGTGCATTTTGGCGATCTCGATGTGCTGCTGCTCGATCTCCCACCCGGCACCGGTGACATAGCGATTTCACTCGGACAGCTGCTCCCCGGAAGCGAGGCGGTGGTGGTCACCACCCCGCAGCAGGCGGCCGCGGATGTGGCGTGGCGATCGGGTTCGGTGGCGCGCAAGACCGGACAAAAACTGCTGGGAGTAATCGAGACCCTGTCACCGGTGATCGGTGCGGACGGTAGCGAGTTCGCACTTTTCGGCTCGGGCGGAGGCGCCACTGTTGCCGAGCGCCTGGGTGTTGAGCTGCTGGCTCAGGTGCCAATTTCGGGGATGCTGCGCGAATGTGGCGATGCTGGCACACCGCTCGTGATCGCGCATCCCGACGATCCTGCCGCACTCGCGCTGCGTGATGCGGCCAAACGGTTGATGCAGCAGCCACGCGGGCTCAGCGGACGTTCGCTGCCGCTGTCGATCAACTAGGTGGCGTCGTCTAAGTCGCCTCGTCATCAAACGGAGCCGCACCGGGCACATAGCGCTCGCCGGGCACAGCAGCGGTCAGTGCCGCCCACGAGGGACGTGAACTACTCCCCACGCTTCCTGCCTCACTCGCGGCTGCGGCGCCCACGGCAGCCGCGGCAGCCGAACTGCGGGCTCCCGACGGTGCCGGTGCATCCACTTCATTCCAGGCGTCGCGCACAATTCGCCGAGGGTCATACTGCCGCGGGTCAAGTTTGCGCCAGTCATCAATCGAAAAGTCCTCGCCGAGCTCATCCTCGGCGCGATCTTTCATTTCATTGCTCCACGACTTCACCCGACGGATGAGGTGCGCCAGCTGTTCGGCCAGTCCCGGTAGTTTGTCGGGCCCAAAAATGAGCATGACAATGATGCCGATGATGATCAGCTTGTCAAAGGTCAGTGAGCCCACGCCTCCACCCTACTGGCCGTAACCTATTCTTGAAGAATGAGCGAACTCGAGTTGAACCGGCGTTTTGTAAACGAACAAGCGCACGAGACTCGTGAGCAGCAGATTGCCCGCCACTACGCACTCGAGGCAGGACTGCCCGAGATCACGCCGGGGCTTGGTGCCCACCTGGCGTTCATCGCCGCTGCCACCAACGCCCAGCAAATCATTGAAATTGGTTCCAGCGGCGGGGTGAGTTCTGCCTGGCTGCGCCGCGGAGCCCCGAAAGCGACGATGACCTGCCTGGATGCCGAGGCCGAATATCTTGCCGATGCCCGGCAAACCTTGATCGCAGCCGGGCACGCCCCCGCACGCATCCGCTGCATCGGCGGCGACCCGATCCAGGTGCTGCCCCGAATGAGCGATGCCAGCTACGACCTGGTCCTCATCCAAGACGACCCCGCGCTCGCGGCCGCATATTTGCGCCACGCGCTGCGCATCACCCGCCCAGGCGGCACCATCCTGCTGCTCCACGCGCTCAATCACGGCCGGGTTGCCGACCCCGCGCGCCGGGATGCGGTAACAAATTCATTGCGGGCCATCATCCGCGAGTTCTATCGGCAGCCCGACACGGCCTGCGCCGTGTTGCCGATTGGCAGTGGGCTACTGCAAATTTCTACGGCCAACCGGTAGCGCCACTCGCGCTCGCAAGTTTTTGAGCGCCCGCAAGGCTTCTGAGTGCCAGCTAAGCGTGCGGCCGCAGAAACAACAGTGCGGCGGAGCCCGCACCATCGGTGTGGCTCCGCCGCACTGCAGTCAAAATCAGACTACGACTCGAGCGCCGAACCGAGCGCTGTCGCAAGCTCCTTCGCCTCATCGTCGTTCACCGACACGACCAGTCGACCGCCGCCTTCCAGCGGAACTCGAACAATGATCAGTCGACCCTCGCGAACAGCCTCCATCGGGCCGTCACCGGTGCGCGGCTTCATCGCAGCCATATCGTTGCCTCCTGTTTGGTCTTCTTCCACCAACCATTCTACCGGGCAAATCCCACTGAGTTACCCGGTGTGACCACTTCGCACATACTGCACCTGGCGAACCGAACAAATCCTTCCCTGTCAGCACTGCCCATCACGGTCACGTTTTTACGGGCGAGCTTCGGCACCGGAATAGCAACGGTGCCGTTCGGGTTGTACACATTCGAGCCGGCTAGATTGGCTCATATGCCCGGCGCCGTTTTGAGTGCTGGGATGAATGAGGCAGACGCCCCATGCGAAAGGAATGACGATGGCAGAATTTACGCTCCCCGACCTCCCCTACGACTACTCGGCACTCGAACCGCACATCTCGGCAAAGATCATGGAGCTGCACCACTCCAAGCACCACGCAACCTATGTCAAGGGCGCGAACACCGCACTCGAGCAGCTCGCTGAGGCTCGCGACAAGGGCGACTTTGCCAACATCAACCGTCTCGAAAAAGACCTCGCGTTCAACGTCGGTGGTGTGAACAACCACTCGATCTTCTGGACCAACCTCACCCCGAACTACGAGGCACCCGCCGGTTCGATCAAAGACCTGCTCGACAACGAGTTCGGCGGTCTCGAAAAATTCCAGGCGCAGTTCACCGCTGCCGCACTCGGCATCCAGGGTTCGGGATGGGCAGTGCTCGGTCGCGACAATGCAACCGGCAACGTCTCGACCTTCCAGCTGTTCGACCAGCAGGGCAACGTGCCTTTCGGCATCACCCCGCTACTGATGCTCGACATGTGGGAGCACGCTTTTTACCTCGACTACCAGAACGTCAAGCCCGACTACGTGAAGGCCTTCTGGAACATCGTCAACTGGCAGAACGTGGCTGAGCGCCTCGACGCAGCCGTTGCGGCCTAGTTACAGCAAACACACGAAACGGTGTGTCTCGGCAATAGCGCCGAGACACACCGTTTGCATATCAGCGACCAGCGCGGTGTTTTTCGACTGTGTCGGCGCCCGGCTCGCCTGCTGTGACCGCCGGTGCGCCACCGCTGTTGTTAGGGTGCCGACCAATCCCCCGGCTCAACAAACCACATGAACCGCAGCCACAGCAGCTGCGCGACTATCGCCCCGGCAAACACCAGCACCCGATACAGCGGTGACTGTGGCAGCGCCATCGGTCCCGCCGCCGCTGGGAACATCGGGAACAGCATCCGGAACGTCGACGATTGCGGGAAAAACACCGCCAGAATGTACGAAAAATAGGCGACACCCCAGGCCGTGATCTCGGCCCCAAACCGCTGCATCATCGGCGCCCCGAGCCCCACAATTATCGCGGTCACCCCGAGGATCATCACCGCCACAATTAGCGTTCCGTGGGGCTGGTCGAGCCAAAACTTACCGGCGTGGAACCACGGCGTAAACGGCGGCGTATCCGCACCACCGGTGTAGTGATTGCGCCAGGCATGTTCGGTATCGAGATAGCCCAGCGGGCGCCCAGTGACGATACCGCACAAAATAAGCCAGGCAAGGCCCATGACGCCCGAAAACACCGCGGCAATCCACGCATGCAATTGCTCCCGGCGGTCGAAGCGTTCAATCCGCAGCACATGCTGACTGTAGTAGCGGTTGAGGATCACCAGCAGCATCGTGAACGCCCATGCCAGCCCCGTAGGCCGAGTCAACGAAGCTACGGCAATCAGCGGCATCATTTGCAGCCAGCGACGCTCCCGCAGCTCAATGAGCAGCTGGCAGAGCATCCAAAAGTGCAGTGCCTCGGCATACCCCACCTGAAACAGGGGCGAAATCGGCCCAAACAGCACCAGACCCACCGCAACCAGCGCCGCCCGAGGGCCCAAAAAATAGCGCATCAGGCGGTGAAAAGCGAAAGCCGTCGCCAAACCCGCTGCCAGCGACACCAGCACCGAGGCCACCTCGAACGGCAGCAACGTCACCAGGCTGACACCGCGCACCAAGAAGGGGTACACCGGCATGAACGCCCAGGCGTTCTCGGTAACCGCACCCAACTCATTTACGGGAAGCGTGACGGGATAACCGTAAGTTGCGATTCGCTGATACCAGGCCGCATCCCAAATATTCGCAAATGAAAAATAGTCGGGCTGGGCCGAGATTTGCCAGGAATCAGGTTGCCTACTCGCAAACCACAGCATGAGCACCGTGGTGACGATGCGCGACAGCACATACAGAATCGTCAGCTGAACCCACACCGGTAGCCGCAACAGAGCCTGTCCGATGGGGTTCGGTCGAGCCGCAATCGGATAGTCGGTCGGATCAATAGCGGGATGCAAAATACGCGCCGGCAGCTGCGGCATCGAGGCGCGTACGCTCATCCGTTTGTTCCTCTCGTCATCAACGCCGCCACCCGGGAGCAGCGGCGTTGACATCCTACGATGCGACAGAACTAGCTATGCGTCGAAAAGTGGCGACCTTCCGGATAGTCGCGCTTAGCCGACCCCGTGTAGAGCTGCTGCGGACGGCCAATCTTCGACTTCGGATCGATATTCTGCTCGCGCCACTGTGCAATCCAACCGGGCAGTCGACCGATCGCGAATAGCGGCGTAAACATCCTTGTCGGGAAACCCATCGCCTTGTAGATGATGCCGGTGTAAAAATCGACATTCGGGTAGAGCCGACGCGACTGGAAATACTCGTCGTTCAATGCCACCTGCTCGAGCTCAACCGCCACCTCGAGCAGCGGGTCGTGTACGCCCAGTGCTTCGAGCACTTCATCAGCAGACTGCTTCACCAGTTTCGCGCGCGGGTCGTAGCTCTTATAGACGCGGTGACCGAAGCCCATCAGTCGCACACCGTCTTCCTTGTTTTTCACGCGCTCCACAAAACGTGCGACGCCCTGACCCGACTCGACAATGTCGGCGAGCATTTTCAGCACCGCCTCGTTGGCGCCACCGTGCAGTGGACCAAACAGTGCTGAAATACCGGCCGAGACCGAGGCATACAGGTTCGCCTCAGTCGAGCCCACGAGCCGCACCGTCGAGGTCGAAGCGTTCTGCTCGTGGTCGGCATGCAGGATGAGCAGTCGGTCGAGTGCCTTCGACAAGACCGGATTGACCACATATTCCTCGGCATAGTTACCGAAGTTGAGCTTCAGGAAGTTATCAACAAACGACAGCGAGTTGTCGGGATACAAAAAAGCCTGCCCGACCGACTTTTTGTGCGCGTAAGCAGCAATTACCGGCAACTTCGCCAGCAGCCGCACTGTGTTCAGATCAACATGCTCGGGATCGTGCACATCGAGCGTGTCTTCGTAGTACGTGGCGAGCGCGGCCACCGCACTCGAAAGCACCGACATCGGATGCGCTGAATAAGGCAGCGCGTCAAACAGCTTTTTGACGTCCTCGTGCAGCAGCGTGTGCCGCGAGATGCGAGTGGTGAAGTCTTTATATTCAGTTTCGGAAGGCAGTTCACCGTAGATGAGCAAATAGGCCACCTCGAGGAAGGTCGAGTGCTCAGCCAGCTGCTCAATCGGGTACCCCCGGTAGCGCAGGATGCCCTGGTCACCATCAATGTAGGTGATTTCGCTGCGCGTTGACGAAGTGTTGACGAAGCCATAGTCAAGACCGGTCAGCCCGGTCTGCTTGGTGAACGTGGACATATCCACCGCATCACGGCCATCAACTGCCCGGATAATCGGCAACTCTGCCGAGCCACCGGGGAAGGTGAAAGTCGCGACCTGCTGCGCGTTCTGCACCGAATCTTGCTGATCGCTCACGGATCCTCCTCATGGATTTGTCGTGCTGCGGGGCCGCCACGGCATCCTCTGCGCGGCAGCCACACCCCCTACCCTAACCGGCAACTATGAGCATTGCGTGCGACCACAACGCAGCGGGGTGAGTGATTGCCGTTCACTACAAGTCGGATGCGGAACTCGCGCAAAAGTTGCAGCCGTGACGCCGTAAACGCCGTGGGCGCGACCCGCTTAGCCACGCCCACTCACACCCCATAAACGGTAGTAACCGCTAGTCGTTAATTCCCGCAGGCAAATCGGCAATCATCTTGTCGTCAAAATTCTGTGGACCGAGCTTGGCAGCGCCACCGGGCGAACCGATTTCGGCGAAAAAGTCGACATTCGCACGGTAGTAGTCCGACCACTCCTCCGGCAGATCATCCTCGTAGTAGATCGCCTCAACCGGGCAAACCGGCTCGCAGGCGCCACAGTCAACGCACTCATCCGGGTGAATGTACAGCATCCGCTCACCCTCATAGATGCAGTCGACCGGGCACTCGTCTACGCAGGCACGGTCCTTGATGTCAACACACGGAAGTGCAATTACGTAGGTCACGATGCAGACTCCTTCTCAACTACGGATGCGTTCTCAACCATACCCGCACGACTCGGTTTCTGGCGTGCAGCCGAGCTCTGGCGGCGTATCTTCGGCATCATCAACGGCAACCCAGCTGCAATGGCCGAGCCATACAGCCACCAAAGCGCTGGACCGGTCAACTCGCCCGCCGGGAAGATCACCGACCGCCCCAAACCCGGCGTGGAATACAAAAACACCGTCAACACCACGCCCAAAAAGAACGCCAGCGACGGCATCCACTCATCCAAGTACCAGCGCAAACCAAGCGCAATGAGCAGCACCGCAGTTAGCGCACCAACACAGCCAATCCACACCGGAAACTCGCCCACAAAAAATCGAGTGCGATGAGCAAAAGTGCCGATCGTTGCTGCCGTTGCCCCAAAAAGCAAATACGCCAGCGACGTCAGCACTGTCTCCAACACTGACTTCCAGCGAGACGTCCCGGCAGGCTGCCGCATCACTAACCCTCGCGCTTTGCCCGCGCCGCAGCACGAGCGCGAGCGGTGCCGTCAAGCACCACCTTGCGGATGCGCACCTTCTCGGGTGTCACCTCGACGCACTCATCCTCACGAGCAAACTCAAGCGATTCCTCGAGGGTCAGGTGACGCGGCGGCGTGAGCTTTTCGAACTCGTCAGCGGTGGCCGAACGCATATTCGTGAGCTTCTTCTCTTTGGTGATGTTCACATCCATGTCATCAGCACGGGTGTTCTCACCAATCACCATGCCCTCGTACACCTCATCAGTCGGATCGATGAAGAACGACATGCGCTCCTGCAGCCCGATCATCGCAAACGATGTGGCGACGCCAGCCCGGTCGGCCACAATCGAGCCGTTCACGCGCGACTGAATCTGCCCAGCCCACGGCAGGTATCCAGCCGCAATCGAGTTAGCAATACCGGTGCCCTTCGTGAGCGTCATGAACTCGCTACGGAAACCAATCAATCCGCGCGAGGGCACCAAAAACTCCATCCGCACCCAGCCAGTGCCGTGGTTCTCCATGCTCTCAAGCTGGCCCTTACGCGCCGCCATCAGCTGCGTGATCGCGCCGAGGAACTCCTCCGGAACATCAATGGTCGTCTGCTCGAACGGCTCATGCTTCTTACCGTCGATCTCCTTCGTAACCACCTGCGGCTTGCCCGCAGTCAACTCGAAACCCTCACGACGCATGTTCTCAATCAAAATCGACAGCGCCAGCTCACCACGGCCCTGCACCTCCCACGCATCCGGGCGGCCAATGTCCAGCACGCGCAGCGACACGTTACCGATCAGTTCGCGGTCGAGACGCTCCTTCACCATGCGGGCGGTTAGCTTGTGGCCCTTCACCTTGCCAACGAGCGGCGAAGTGTTGGTACCAATCGTCATCGAGATCGCCGGTTCATCCACCGTGATCGTCGGTAGCGGACGCACATCCTCGGGATCGGCGATCGTGTCACCGATCATGATGTCCTCAATACCGGCAATAGCAATGATGTCGCCGGGGCCAGCTTCCTGGGTGGGGACGCGCTCGAGACCAATCGTCTCCATCATCTCGGTGATACGCACGTTCCGAGTCTCACCGTCGTGCACCCACGCAACCGTCTCGCCCTTGCGCAGCGTGCCATTGTGAATACGCAGCAGTGCGATACGGCCCAGGAACGGCGACGAGTCGAGGTTCGTGACATGCGCCTGCAGCGGCGCATCCGCGTCATACGTGGGAGCTGGGATGTGCTCGAGAATAGCGTTGAACAGCGGCTCGAGATTGTCGTTGTCCGGCAGCTCACCGTTTGCCGGCTCGTTGGTCGAAGCCACCCCGGCACGGCCCGAAGCGTAGAGCACGGGCAGCTCTAGCAGCGCATCAATGTCGAGATCGGGAACTGTATCGCTCAAGTCACCCGCGATACCGAGCAACAGATCCTGCGCCTCGCCCACAACCTCGGGGATGCGAGCATCCGGCCGGTCAGTCTTGTTTACCAGCAAAATCACCGGCAGTTTCGCTTCGAGCGCCTTGCGCAGCACAAAACGAGTCTGCGGCATCGGACCCTCAGCCGAGTCGACAAGCAGCACCACACCATCGACCATCGATAGCGCACGCTCGACCTCGCCGCCGAAGTCGGCGTGACCGGGAGTGTCGACGACATTGATGATGATTTCTTCACCATCCGAGTGTTCGCCCTTGTAACGGATCGCGGTGTTCTTCGCGAGGATCGTGATGCCCTTTTCGCGCTCGAGATCACCCGAGTCCATCACCCGATCGTCGTTTTCGTGTGACGAGTGCTCACCGAAAGTGTGGGTCTGCTTCAGCATTGCATCCACGAGCGTGGTTTTGCCGTGGTCAACGTGAGCGACGATGGCGACGTTACGAATGTCGTTGCGGTGAGCGAGGGTTGAGGTCATATGAACAGTGCCTTTGCAATAGGTATCGGCGGAATCTCAATTGTACGACCAATGGCTATCGCGCATGTACGAGCGATGGCTATCGTCCAGGCGCAAGCCCGCTCCTTCTCAGTCCGCCCGCGCGGCCCCGCTCTCTTCGCCCCGACACCCCACACACGCCACTTCCCTTTCGCCTGTGTCGCTCCGTCCATGCCGCTCCGAGCCCACACCTCCACGCCCCACCTCTCCTCAGCCTCCACACCCTCCGCACCATCTTCAGCCTCTTCACCCTCCTCCCCCTCCCTCCTCCCCACCCCTCCACCAACTTTGGCCACATACGTGCTGCTATGCAGATATCCGCATAACTGCAGCAGTGTGGCCAAAGTTGGTGCGACGCGAGCGCCAAAGCAACCACGGGCGCGCAGCAACAGCCATTCGCCGCCACAGCAGCCATACGCCGCCACAGCCACCCGCGCACGCGTACGCGGCAACCGACGCACCTGTGAAAGTCACTTATCCACAGAATCCTCGACGCCACCAGCAACGAGCCAACAATTCGGGTTCACTACCCCCATGTTTCGAGACCTAGCGCTACCGCCCGAGGCAACTGATTTGCTGCGACGATGTGGCGGGGCAGCGCGCCGCAAATGGTTACTGCACGCCGGAATCTCGCCACACAGGCTCAAACGTCTCGTTGCGAATGGCACGCTTATTCGACCCGCATATGGCTGGTATGCACTTTCAGATGCACACCCAGACATCACCCGGGCCCGCGTTGCCGGCGGCTCGCTCACCGGGCCTTCGGCGTTGCAACCCAGAGGCGCTTGGCGCGCACACGACCGGCGGCTGCACGTACGAGTTGATCGCAAACACCGCATCCGCCGCACAAAAAATGTGTGCATACACCGTGAGCCACGACTCGCAAACGCAACCCAAGTGGTCGTCGACAACGTAGCCGCGGCATTTCTGGCCTGCTTCGAATGCCAGCCAATTGACGAACTTGTGGCTATCGGCGACAGCCTCATCCGTGAACAACTACTCGATTACGAGACTTTCGTCGAGATTTGCGAGCAATCTGGCCGCAAGGGGCGACGAGTGCTGCAATACAGCGATATCGCGTCCGATTCGGGGCTCGAGTCGCTACTGCGCGCGCGATTACGGGCGCTTCGCATCAAGCTGACCACACAGTGGCCCGTTCGCGGAGTTCGCCGCTACGACATGAAGATTGGGCGTTCGCTACTGGTCGAGACCGATGGCCGCGAGCATCATGACCGCCCCGAAGCCTTCCACAACGACCGAGATGCCGACCAAATCGCAGTCTCCCGCGGATACGTCGTGATGCGGCTCACCTACCGGCATGTTGTGCATGAATGGCCCGACACACTCGAGCGAATACTCGCATTCGTCAGGCGCCGCTGGCACCTGCGAAGCCCCGTCGAACACACCGCCTAAAAAAGATCTGGCCATAGTGAGACAGCGAGCGGGTAGCCCAGGAACGCAACACAGTCGAGCGTGAAATGTGCCACGATAAGTGGCGCTAAGCGCTGTCGGTTCACGAACGTGTCGCGCCGTGAACCGCGCAAAAATAGCCATGCGAACAGCACTCCCATCGCTACGTTACCGAGCGCCATTCCCGTCCCCTGATAGAGGTGGTACGACCCGCGCAGAAGTGCAGATACCGCCACGATCTTCCACATCGACCAGCCGAGCGCCTGCAACCGCACAATGAGGTAGCCGACGACAACGATCTCCTCGAGCAGTGCTGCTCTCAGCGCTGCCATCACAAGCAGTGTGACCTGCATAACAGTAAGACTGGCGTCCGATGTCACTACCTGAGGCGTCATGCCCGCGAGCCGTGAAACCACGTAGAGCGCGAGTCCGGGGATGCCGACGGTTGCGGCGAGTGCGGCGCCGCGGATGCAGTCGCGCCCCAGCTGCTGAGGGCCTCGCCAATCAATCCCTAGGCGGTGGAACCCCGATTCGTGCCGGGTCCAGAGAAGCCAGATTGCGAGCGCGACCGGTGCGAGCGATGCGGCGATCCAGTTGAGTCGACGCAGCAGGTCGACAACCGGAAAAGTGCTGGTTGTGGGGTTGATTTGCTGCACTCCATCACCAGGCGTCGCGTGCTGCAATGATGTTTCAAGCAGGGCAACTATGGCGGAGACAGACGATGGCAGGATCGCCAACGCCAACACAATCCAGATCTCCCAGTGAAGGCGCGTGCGTGCGGCGCTGTGTGTGGAGACCATGCATGCATCCTAGGCCGAATGCCGGCGACGCTTGCGACCACGCATGCCTCGTAGAGTTTTTCGGCACCTTCGCTTCTGCGGGATTTCCGGAGGCTGGAACCTTCCGAGCTGAAGCAGTCTGGTCGCCCCATCAACTTTGGTCATTTAACTGTCGTTATGCAGATATCTCCGCATCACCCGATATGTGGCCAAAGTTGGTGAGGTGAGGCGGTGAGGAAGTGAGGTGAGGCGGTGAGGAAGTGAGGTGAGGCGGTGAGATGAGGCTGCGAGGCTGCGGTGAGGCAGTTGATGCGAGGACCAGGATGAAGCTGCCGTGTTCCAGCGCGGGGATGCGGCGCTGGATGCGGGTTGGGGGCCGGGGATGCGGTGGTCAGGACCAGGATGCGGGTTGGGGGCCGGGGATGCGGTGATCAGGACCAGGATGCGGTGCCGGCAGGCTGGAAGGTACCGGAATGCTTACGACGCCCAAGGCTCGGCACCGGAATACGGCACCGGGGGCGCAGGGCCGGGGTGGCACCCGGCCGGCCGCGAACGGAACCAGGAAACGAGCCGGGGCTGGTGGCGCAACACGCGCACCACCAGCCCCAGCGGTTAGACAGTCAGCCTAGCCCTTGAGCTTCGGCGAGTCCTTCACGTAACCAACGAGGGTCCAGTCAACGCTCTCGAAACCGGGAGCGCCGTAGTTAGCGAGGTCCTTCGGGGTCACGATGAAGTCGTACGACTGGTACAGGGGCAGGTTACCCATGACCGGCCACAGCTTCTCGTCGATCTGGTTGAGCAGTTCAGTCTGCTTGTCAACGTCGGTGGTGCGCTGCAGTTCGTCGAGCAGACCATCGATCTCGTCGGTACCGACGTTCGAGAAGTTCTGCTCACCGTCGGCACGCCAGATCGACACACCCGAGGTCACGAACGGGTTACCATTCCAGCCGAACAGGGTCATGTCGTAGTCACCGGGGATGACGTACTTCGAGAACAGGTCGGTTGGCGGCACCTGCTCGACCTTCAGCTTCATACCGGCTGCCTTGAGGTTCTCGGTAGCGATTGGGGCGACGGTGCCGTTAACGGTCGAACCAGCGTTGTAGACGTAGCGGATCTCGAGGGTCTTGCCGTCCTTCTGGTAGTAACCGTCGTCACCCATAGTCCAACCCGACTTCTCGATGAGTTCCTTGGCCTTCTCGACGTTTGCGGTGCCGTATTCGCCGGCGTAGTTCTCGTAGCCGTCCTGGTTCTGCACGAGCATGTGGTTGCCGAGCAGGTCGTCAGCTGTACCGCTCGGGTAGGGCAGGGTGCCGTTCACAGCCTGGAAGATCGACTTGCGGTCGATGGCGTAGGCGAATGCCTGACGCAGGTTCTGGTCTTCGAGGATGTACCCTTCCTTACCGTTCAGGGTGAAGTGGGTCCAGCTCGGGCCAGCTGCCTTACGGATCTCGAAGTCGGTGCCTTCTCCGGTCTCGGGCTCGACAACCGAGTAGATCGAGAGGTTCGAGGCATCGATCACGTCAAGCTGGCCACCGTTGAACGAGGTAGCGGCAGCAGCCGGGTCTTCGATGGTCTGGAACGAGATGCGGTCAAGCTTGGCTTTGCGTGCACCGGTCCAGTTCTCGTCAGGCTTGAGGGTAACCGACTTATTCGCCGAGTCGATCTTGTCGATCGTGTAGGGGCCGGCGGTCACCTTGGGGCCGTTCACCCAGCCCTCGTTGAACTCCTTGGCCGAGGCGACGAGCTGGTCGGGCATAACGCTAGCCAGACCCATCCAGTCGGCGTAAACCTCGCCCTCCTTGAAGGTCACGACTGCGGTGTAGTCGTTGTCACCCTTCTCAACCTTTTCGACGCGGTCGTAACCTTCACGCGAAGCAACATTGAATTCTTCGTTGACCATGGCGTCGAAGGTGTTCTTGATCGACTTCCAGTCGATGGGGGTGCCGTCCGACCACTTGTTACCTTCGACCAGTTCGATTTCGAAGGTCTGGGGCGACTCGTTGGTTTGCTCGATGCGCTTGGCGTAGAGCTCGTTCGGGATCACCTGGCCGTCAGCGGTGTACTTGTACAGGCCGGGGTAGACGGCATCCATGATGTCTATGGTGTTGCGCTCGTTACCGTCAGCGGTCGCGGTGTTGAAGTTCGCCGGGAAGGCATTGTTGTACAGCCGGAGTGTGCCGCCCTCGCCGAGGTTCTCCTCGGGCTGAGCGTTCATCTCATTCTGGTCGGCTGCGATCTGGTCGCCGCCAGCCTGAGTGTTGTTCGGGTCTTCATCGGCCCGAGCACAACCGGTCAGTGCGAGTGCCAGTGCCGCTACAGCAGCGACACCGGTCAGGATCCGCTTCTTCATTCGGTTTCTCCTTGTGAGGTGGAATCGATATTCAGTTTTCGCTTAGGGGGAATATACGTCTCAGTTTTCTCTGGGTAAAAACAGGCGATCGCGTGGTCGCGGTCACTGAGCTGTTCAAGCGCAGGAATTTCATCGCTACAGCGCTGGCGCTGTTCTTCGTCAAGCAGGTGCTGATAGATGTAGCAGCGGCTCACGAAACGGCACCCGGTCGGGCGTTCAGTGGGCGAGGGCAGGTCGCCCTCAAGCACGATGCGCTCACGTTTGCGCTCGATCACCGGGTCGGGAATCGGCACTGCCGAAAGCAGCGCCCGCGTGTACGGGTGGTTGATTCCCTCGCTGAAAATTTCGTCGGTTGAACCGAGTTCGACAATGCGACCGAGGTACATCACGGCAACCCGGTCGGCGATGTGCGCCACCACCGAGAGGTCGTGCGACACAAACAGGTAGCTGAGCCCCAGCCGGTGCTTGAGCTCGTCGAGCAGGTTAATTACGCCAGCCTGGATAGACACGTCAAGCGCTGACACCGGTTCGTCAAGCACGATGAAGCGCGGTTCGCAGGCGAGCGCACGAGCGATACCGATGCGCTGACGCTGACCACCCGAGAACTCCTGCGGGTATCGGTCGGCGTGCTCGGGTAGCAACCCGACGGTGCGCAGCAGCCAGTCGACACGCTCTTCCATCTGCTCGGTCGTGTAGTTCTGCACTTCCATCGGTTCGCGCAGAATGTCACCGATGGGCATGCGCGGGTCGAGCGAAGCCATCGGGTCTTGGAACACAATGCCCATATCGCTGCGCAGCGCCAGCCGCTCGCGCCGGTTCAGCTCGCTCACATCCCGGCCATCAATCTTGATGGTGCCCGCCTGTGGTGCCTTGAGCTGCATCACTTCGAGGATGGTCGTGGTCTTACCAGATCCCGACTCACCCACCAGCGCGAGCGTTTCACCCTCGCGAATATCAAAACTGGCTTGGTCGACCGCGTGCACTTCGCCAAGCTTGCGCTTCACGAGCGCGCCCTTGGTGATCGGGAAAACCCGCTCAACACTGTCGAGCTCGAGCACCGAGGGGCGTTCTTCACGGGGCGCGGTGAGTGTCGGCTCGGGAGCTTCGGGGCGTTTGAAAATTTCTTCTCCACCAACAAGCTGGTCGCTGTGGTGGCAGGCAGCCAGGATGCCCGGCTTGTCAGTGCCGGTAAGCTGCGGTTCTTCGGTGCGGCACAGATCGGTGGCGATCGGACAGCGCGGCGCGAACGGGCAGCCGGTGGGCAGGTTCACTAGCGACGGCGGCGATCCTTCGATCGGCGTGAGCGGTTCGTGAACGAGCCGGTCGGCGCGCGGAATCGATGCGAGCAACCCCGCAGTGTAGGGCATCCGGGGCGATTCATACAGCGAGTGCACGTCACCGAACTCGACAGCTTTACCGGCGTACATCACCATCACGCGATCGGCGAAACCGCTCACAACGCCGAGGTCGTGTGTGATGAGCACAGTTGCGGCACCGGTGATATCTTGCGCCATCTTGAGCAGTTCCATCACCTGCGCCTGAATGGTCACATCGAGTGCAGTGGTGGGCTCGTCGGCAATGATGAGGTCGGGCTCGTTAGCAATCGCCATGGCGATCATGGCGCGCTGCCGCATACCGCCCGAGAACTCGTGTGGGAACGACTGGGCCCGCAGCTTCGGGTTGGGGATGCCCACCGCATCCAGCAGGTCAACGGCACGTTTGCGCGCAGCCGATTTCGACACATTATGATGCGCCCGGATCACTTCGGCGATCTGGTCACCGATGCGGTAGACCGGGGTCAGCGCCGACAGCGGATCCTGGAACACCATCGAAATCTTTTCGCCGCGCAGCGCCGACAGCTGCCGGTCGTTCTGTTTGAGGAGGTTTTCACCCTCGAAGAGGATCTCGCCTTCGACCATCGCGTTTTCGGCGAGCAACCCCATGACCGCGAGTGATGAAACCGATTTACCCGATCCTGATTCGCCCACGATGGCGAGCGATTCGCCGCGGTGCACCTGGTAGCTGAGGTTGCGGACGGCCTGCACGATACCGGCTTCGGACTTGAACGAGACGCTGAGGTTGCGCACGTCAAGCAGCACATCGGTACGGTCGATGACGGGGATTGACTTGGTGAAGATCGATCCGGTGTTGGTGTTTGCCATGGTTTAGTGCCCCCGTCCGCTGGTCGGGTCGAGCGCGTCGCGAAGAGCTTCGCCGACCATGTTGATCGAAATCACGAGCAGCGCGAGGATAGCTGCCGCGAAGACCCACGTGTGCGGGTGGGCGATGTTGTAGTTCTGCAGCACCGAACCGAGCGAGAAGTTCGGGTAGAGGATGCCGAAGCCCAGGAACGACAGGCCGGTTTCGGCAAGCACCGCGGCACCAACACCGAGGGTGGTGTCGATGATCATCCACGAGGAAATATTCGGGATGATGTGGCGGCGAATGATGCGGTGGTGCGGCACACCCATGAATCGTGCGGCCTGCACATACTCGGTGTTGACGAGGCTCTGGGTGAGGGCGCGCAGCACACGCGCGGTGATCATCCACGAGAATGCACCGAGTAGCGGCACCATGAGGATCCAGTGCACGCCCTGCAAGAACGGGCTCAGCAGTAGCATCAGCAGCAGCGAGGGAACGATCAGCAGGAAGTTGATGAAGGTCACAACAACTTTGTCGATCACACCGCCAAAATAGCCGGCGAGAGTGCCGAACAGCACCGAGAGGAAGAGCACAAATAGGGCCGTTGCAAACCCAATGATCAGCGAGATCCGCAACCCCACCATGATCTGGGCGAAGATGTCTTGCCCCTGACTGTTCGTGCCAAACCAGTGATAGGCGCTCGGTGGCTTCAGCTGGTTGGCGAAGTCGTACTCGATCGGGGTGTACTGGTACACCATCGGCATGAAAATGGCGGCCAGGGCGAGCAGCAGCAGGATGCTCATCCCAATCCACGCTGAGGGCATACGGCGGAAACGACGCCATACGAGCGCCGAACGCTTCGCCGCGTGCGTGGGCTTGCCGGTTTCGGCAGCAATTACTTCCTGGGTCTGTTCAAGGTCTGCCTGCTCAGCTTCGAGCATCGACTCCGAGTCGCTGCCGGCGGGGAGGTTTGGTGGTACTTGAGTCATTGTGATCACCGAATCCGCGGGTCGAGGACGGCCTGGAAGAAGTCGGCAAGTGTTGCCGCGAGCAGCACCAAAATGGCGCCGTAAATCATCACGCCGGTGGTGCCATTAATGTCACCGATCTGCAGCTGGGTGACCGCCCACGAACCAATACCCTGCCAGTTGAACAGTCGCTCCACGAAGAACGACCCGGCGAACGCGCCGGTGAGCGCAAAGGCAAAGTACTGGCCCATCGGGATCAGCGCCATGCGGAAACCGTGGCGGCGCATCGCCTGGCCCTTGGTGAGCCCCTTAGCGCGAGCGGTGCGCAGGTAGTCGGCGCTCAACACATCCAGCGTGGTGACCTTCATGTAGCGCGAGTAGCTTGCAATACCCATCACCGCGAGCGCGATGGTTGGCATCACCATCGCCTTGATCTGGAAGCTGATTGACTCCCAGCTACCGGGTTCGGCCAGCGGGTCGACGGGGTTCGTTGACGGGAATTTAAAACCGATCGCGTTCCCCATCGCCAGGTTGAAGCCCTGGATGCACAGAATGATCACCGGGGTGGGCAGTGCCAGCACGATGAAGCTGATGGTCGAGATGGTCTTGTCAGAGATCGAACCGCGGCGCACCGCCGACCAGGCGCCGAGAACGATACCCAGGATCACGCCGAGGAAGGTTCCGATCACCACGAGTCGCAGCGAGATCCAGATACGAGTACCCATCTCGGGGATCACCCACAGCGCCTTCTTGTCGGTACCGGTGGTGACACCGAGCTTCTCTTCCCACGGGGCGGTGAATAGGTTCGTGAGCCAGTTCAGGTAGCGCTGCCAGATCGACACATCGGGGTTGATGTTTCGCGCATCAAAGTACGCCTGCATAACTTCGGGAGGAATCGGCTTCCCTCCCTGGGTGTTCGGCGGATACATGACTTCCTGCGGGTTCAAGAGCGCTTGCGCCAGCAGGAAGGTCAGCGACGTCGCAATAAACGCCAACAGGATGTATCCGACAAGTCGTCGCAGGACGAACTTTGTCAGTGCCATCTCGAATCTTGACCTAACTGTGAGACAGAACCCCGGGTGAGGGCCTGTGTGGACTCGGATTAAATTGTTAGTAGTGGTTCACGTTATCGGAGAGTGGGGTGTTTCTCCGACTCGACGTGCATATTGTTACCGAAAACCCGCTCCCTTGCCGGTACTCGATAACGAATCCCCGGCGATACTACGCGAAAGTGGCACAAAATGTACACATTTGCATTGCAATTAGTCAAAGCCAGCGCTGCCGGGGAAGCTCAGTTAGCACGCACATCGGCCTACTGCTGCGGCGCGCGGCGTTGGGATGCACGTGCCAGCTCATCGGCAAAATTCGACTCGGTGAGCGCTTCCAGACTCACCACCTCGCCGGATGCATCCGATAGCGGTAGCCGCCAGTTCGGATACTCCGCATCGGTACCCGGCTGATTGATCGCACGGCGATCGCCGGCAAGGTCAGCGACCGACACACCAAACATCCGCGAGGCACCGCTTGCTAGGCGGCGATGCAGTCCCAGCACCAGCTGTTCGGTGGTTGGTGCATCCCCAACCCAGCCTTCCCGCTGCAGCGCATCAATGTGTGCCGTGACCCAAGCCTGCTCCTCAGCGAGCTCTTCGGCAACCGGCCGGGTGTAAAGGCCTAGCTGATCGCGAAGCGTCACATGCGCAAGCTCGAGGTAACCGGCAGTGGGCGGCAAATCGTGTGTGGTGACCGTCGCCAAACACTCAACCCGGTAGTCTCCCGGCGGCTTCGGACGGCCCTGAGCATCCCGTTCAAACCACATGATCTGAGTGCCGTACACATGACGCTGCTGCATCTGCTCGCGAGTGAGATCCGACACCACACCGAGATCCTCGCCCACCACGATCGCCCCGGCGCGGCCCGCTTCCAACAGCAGCACGCCGAGCATCGCGTCATAGTCATAGGCAACATAGGTGCCAGCATCGGCACTCGCCCCCGCCGGCACCCACCACAGCCGGAAAAATCCGAGAATGTGGTCGATTCGCAGCGCACCGGCCCCGGCAAAAGCATTACGCAATAGCGCGCGCATCGGCTCATACCCCTGCAGGTAGAGCGAGTCTGGGCGCAGCGGCGGCTGGCCCCAGTTCTGACCGAGCTGGTTGAACGCATCCGGCGGCGCACCAACCGTGACACCGCGCGCCATCGCCGGCCCGAGCGCCCACGCATCCGCCCCCGCACCAGCAACACCCACCGCCAAGTCACGCATCACACCAATCGACATGCCTGCGTCACGCAAGGCATCCTGAGTCGCAATCGACTGCTGGCGGGCCTCAAACTGCAGCCAGGCGTAGAACTGCACGCGCAGCGCATGCTGCTGTCGGAACGCCTCCACCTCGGGTGAATGCGGCGTTTGCAATGCCTCGGGCCACTGACGCCAATCACTGCCAAACTGTTCAGCGAGCACACACCAGGTGGCGAAATTCATCAGCGGCTCAGCCTCTTCGTCACAAAAATCACCAAACGCCCGCCAACGCTCATGATCGAGCCGCACCGCCACCTTGAACAGCAGCCACAGCGATTCAACCTTCGCGAGCCAGCAACGATCGCGATCGATCACCTCGCCGGCATTCGCCAGCCGAGCATCCCGAGTGAGATCACTCAAACGCCGCAGTGTTGGCGCATCCACAACATCAGCCAGCGAAGATTTACCGGAAGCAGCAACCACCTCATCGATGACCGCCTCAATGCTGAGGATGCTCGGATCGATGAATTGGCGCGTGGTGGGCAAATACGGCGACGGGGTAATCGGCGTCACAGGAGCCGGCGCGTGCACCGGGTTGATCAGCACAAAATCAGCGTCACGCTCGGCGCCCCACTGCCCGAGTGTCTGCAAATCGGCGAGATCGCCAACCGCCCACGACCGCCGCGAGCGCAGCTGGTACATTTGCGTCATCAAACCCCAAACCGGCTCATCGAGCTGGGTTGCGGGGCGCTCGGGCACAACGATCAGCGCACCGGTAGCGACCAGCTGCGCATCCTCATCGAGTCGATAGCCGAGCATCTCAGCCTGGGCCGCTGCTTCGGGCCCCGAAGTTGCCCGCACCCGGTGCCAGCCGAGCGGAAGGTCGTCAGGGATGCGGAAACTCGCCTCCCCCACCTCTACGCCGTCGATATTCGCCGGGCCATTCCAATTGTCGACCTGCTGCAGGGGCACCGACTCACCAGTTTCGAGCACCGCAACCGCGTCGACCGATACGCCGTGGGGTACGTGGATCGCGACCTCGCCGGCACTCCCCTGCCGAACCATCGTGGTTGGCGGCACACCGTGGCGCCAGGGCTGCTCGTCAGCGGCACGGAGCGCTGCGGCGAGGGTGTGCTCATCGGTGACATCAATGTCGAGTGCGGCCAGCACCGCCCTGAGCGTCTCAGCTGGCACCTCAACGTGGTCGCCACGCCAATTGTGGTACGAGGTGGCCACCCCGTATCGCTCAGCCAGTTGCAAAAGTGTGGGGCTAGGGGTCGTAGTCGTCACACGCGCATACTAGCCGCGTGCGTCAAACAAACAGTGGCATGCGCTGCGCCGCCGGCTGGAAAGATCTTGTGTCGCTGCGGGTGCTAGCCGATGCGAAGAGTGTCGCCAGAAACCGTCACGGGCAGTTCCGGCAGCGCTTCTTGGGCAGGGCCGGCAACCGGGTGGCCGGTGGCGATGTCGAAATAACTCGAGTGGCAGGCACAGTAGGCGCCGAGGCCCTCAACCGATGAAAGCGGGCACTGTTTGTGGGTGCAGATGGCGACGAAGGCATGGAACTCGCCGGCGCTCGGCTGCGTCACGACCGCGCTGTGCTCGTTGAGCACCACGCCACCGCCCACCGGCACCTCCGAAGCGGGAAGCTCAAAGGGTGCGGGCGTTTCGGCGGCGGCCCCGCCGGTGCCGGTCGAGCATGCGGCAAGGAAGGCAGTCAGGGCAGCGCCACCGCCGGCGGCAGTGACGGTGCGAACGAAAGCGCGGCGCGTGGGCTGGGGGTTTGACATGCATCCAGCCTACGCCGCGCCGTGATCACCATGTCATACCCACAACAGCCGGATCACGCAACCACTCTCGCACACGCGCCCCGTGCCCGGCCCTACTCGCCGTACCCGACCCTACTCCCCATGCCCGCACCAACTTTGGCCACATGCATGTCCATACGCCTATATCTGCATATCGGCCAGCATTTGACCAAAGTTGGTTTCGAGCACCTACCCGACCGCGAAACCACACGCCGTGCTGGATTCGGGCCGAAAACCACGCGCCACAGTCCACTCGCCGAGGCCCGCGAGCCAGCGCCCCACACCCGCACGCCCTGCACCAATGCACCCCGCACCAACTTTGGCCACATGCATGTCTATACGCCTATATCTGCATATCGGCCAGCATTTGACCAAAGTTGGTGAGGGCGGGGGCGGCAGGACGGGATGACGGTGCAGCGGGTGCGGGCGGGGCGGGTGCGGGCGGGGCGACGAGGCGGGATAACTGTGCCGCGGGGCGACGGGGCGGCGAGACGGCGGGGACCCGGCGAGACGGCGGGGACCCGGCCAGAAGGCAGCACGGGCCAGGCGGCGGGGACCCGGCCAGAAGGCAGCACGGGCCAGGCGGCGGCACCCGGGCAACGCAGCGACGGGTGTGGGGTGCGCTGCGGCGCGTCCCACACCCGTCAAAATAACCGGCGGCAGCTAATCGGCGAGTTCTTTACCGCGCTGCTCCGGCAGCAAGAACGCAGCGAACGCGGCGATGCCGAAGGCGATCGCGAACACGGTGAAGGTGAGCACCACGCCACCCGACTTGGTTAGGCTGAGCGCCACAATCGGCGCGAGAATCGAGGCGATGCGCCCGAATCCAGCCGCAGCACCGGTACCGGTGCCGCGAATGGTCGTCGGGTACAGCTCTGGCCCGATCGCATAGAGGGCGCCCCACGCACCCAGGTTAAAGAACGACAGCAGGCAGCCAGAGATGATGATCTGTGTCTCAGTGTTGGCAAACCCAAAAAATGCGGCAGAAACCATCGATCCGGCAAGGAACGTCGCCAGTGTCGCGCGGCGCCCCCACACCTCGATCAGCCAAGCAGCCACCGCGTATCCGGGCAGCTGCGCCAGCGTAATGATGAGCGTAAATTCAAATGACTTCGCCAGCGCAAAGCCCGCCTCAACCAGCAGGTTCGGGATCCACAAAAAGGCCCCGTAGTAGCTGAAATTAATGCAGAACCAGATCGTCCACAGCGCGATGGTGCGGCGACGCAGCTGCGGCGCCCAAATCGATTCGCCGTGCTCGCGCGCTTCCGCAGCTGCCTCCGCCGCCAGGCGCTGATCACGTTCACGGTCGGCCTGCGCGATGAGTTCGGCTGCGGGCGTTGTGCCTGCGTAACGCTCAAAATTACGCACCGCCGCTTCGGCCTCATCAAGGCGTCCCCGCGATTCAAGGAAGCGCACCGACTCTGGCAGTCCCCAGCGAACTACGACCGCGTAGGCGGCGGGCAGCATACCGATGGCAAGCGCCCAGCGCCAGCCGTCCTCGCTCGTGGGAACCACATAGGTGCCGACGAGCGCCGCGAGAATCCATCCCAGTGCCCAAAACGCTTCGAGCCACACGACCATCCGGCCGCGAATTTTGGTGGGTGAAAATTCCGAGACGAGCGTCGAAGCCACGGGCAGTTCGGCACCCAACCCCAGACCGATGAAAAAGCGCAGCACCATGAGCGCGGTGATTGATGGCGCCAGTGCCGAGGCGCCCGTTGCGATACCGAACACCACGAGGGTGAGCGCGAATGTTTGTCGGCGACCGAATCGGTCGGCTAGACGACCGCCGAGCGTCGCACCAATGGCCATACCGGCAAAGCCGATGGATGCGAGCCAGCTTGCCTGCTCACCGGTGGCAAATCCCTGCTGAACTAGCGCGGCGATCACGAATGACAGCAGCCCGACGTCCATGGCATCGAGTGCCCATCCGAGTCCTGAGCCGACCAGCAGTTTGCCGTGGGCGCGGTTGAATGTGAGCCGGTCAAGCCGGTCAGTGCGCGATGGCGCGTATTGCGCATCCCGAGATATGGAGGTTGTCATTGCTTCCTCATGTGTGACGTTCACGCTCGTTGCTGGCGTGATTTGAGCACTAAGGCTACCGGTTGCGCTGCAAGTTGCCAAAAGCGCGTGACAATACCCGGCGAACCTTGCTTCCGGTAGAAAGGTTGGCGAACTTTGTGGTTTTCGTGCATGGGACTCGCCTCGGCTGCCCGTAGTATCAACCTTTGGCCACAATTTTCGGCCGGTTTTTGCCATCTTTATCGGAGCACTTACGAAGTATGTCCCTAACGACGACCCACACCCAGGGCCTGGCCGAACTGTCTGAACAGCACACGCTGCTCACCATGTTGCAGGACCGTGCTGATCGCGGCGGCGACTCTATTCTCGCGGAGCGCCGCGATGGTACCGCGTTCGTGCCGGTAACCGTTGACGAATTCGTGGCGACTGTGGATGCGGTTGCGAAGGGACTTGTGGCGCTGGGCATCAAGCCCGGTGATGCGGTGGGCATCATGGCTCCAACTCGCTACGAGTGGACGGTGCTCGACTTTGCCACGTTGAAAGTCGCCGGGCTGGTGGTTCCCGTCTACCACACCTCGTCGCGCACCCAGGTGGAGTGGATGGTGAGCGACTCGCAGGTGCGGTTCTTGTTCGTTGAGGGTGCCGATCAGGCGCAGCTGGTCGAGCCGCTTTTGGATTCCACCTGCCTCGAAAAAATTTTTGTGATCGATGCTGATTCGGATGCAGATGGTGCGCTCGAGCAGTTGCGCGAGGCCGGTCGGGCGGCAAATATTTCGGATGCGCAGCTCGCTGAGCTTTCGGCATCGGTTCGCTATGACACGGTGGCCACGGTTTGTTACACCTCCGGCACGACTGGCCGCCCCAAGGGCGCTGAGCTGACGCACGGTAATTTGCTCGCCCACTGCTATCACGGTGTGGCCGACCCCGGTTTGCGCCATGTGGTTACCCCGGATGAAAACGGTGTGCAAAAGCGCACGCTGCTGTTTTTGCCGCCTTCGCACTCGTATGGCCGGTTCGCGCAGATGCTCTGCGTGCATTCGGGTTCGGTTATGGGGTATGCCCCGTCAACTTCGCGGCTGGTGGAAGACCTGCAGGAGTTCAAGCCGACATGGCTGATTGCGGTGCCGCGGGTGTTCGAAAAGGTCTACAACGCGGCGGATGCGCGTGCGGGATCAGGTTTGAAGCTGCGGATTTTCCGCTGGGCCGCTCGAGTGGCGCAAACGTATTCGATGGCGCTCGACACCGCGGCTGGCCCGTCGCTGAAGCAGCGCTGGCGGCTGCGGGTGGCCGACCGGATGGTGTTTGGTCAGCTCCGTGCGGTGATGGGTGGCGCCCTGGAGGTGGCCATTTCGGGTGGTGCCGCGCTGGCAACTCGTCACGGTCATTTTTTCCGCGGCATTGGTGTCACGGTGATGGAGGGTTATGGTGCGACCGAGACGACCGCGCCGGCTTCGGTGAACCGTCCCGGCAAAATCAAGATCGGCACGGTTGGCGCTCCCTATCCCGGCACGAGCCTGCGAATTTCGGCCGAGGGTGAGGTGCAGGTCAAGGGCACGGGTGTGTTCCGGGGCTACCGAAACAATCCTGAAGCTACCGCGGCCGCGTTCACCGAGGATGGCTGGTATCGCACCGGCGATTTGGGCTCGATCGATGACGATGGCTACCTGAAAATTTCGGGTCGCAGCAAGGAGATCATCGTCACTGCAGGCGGTAAAAACGTGCAGCCGGCAGTGTTGGAGGGCGCGCTGCGTTCGCATCCGTTGATCGGTGAGGTCATGGTTGTTGGTGAGGGGAAGCCGTTTATTGGTGCACTGGTGGCGCTCGATAAGCAGATGCTCGCCAGCTGGCTGCGCAACCACGGTGAGGACAGCTCGCTTTCGATTGCCGAGGCGAGTCAGAACCCGGCAGTGCGGGCATCCATTGAGCGCGCTATTGAGCTGGCGAACGAGAAGGTTTCGCGGGCCGAGTCGATCCGCAAATTTGTGATTGTTCACCGCGAGTTTGACGAGCGGCGCGGCGAGGTTTCGGCTTCGACGAAATTGATTCGTCGCGTGGTGCTCGAACATTTCGCCGACGAGATGCGCGAGCTTTACGGCGAATAACGATGGTTTGCGATACGGCTGCGGTTGTCGCGCGGGCGGCGGCGGATGCGGCGGCGCGGCTTACCGCAGCCGGGGTTTCGCCGGATGCGCTGGGTCGCTTTGTGCCTGCGCGCCGCCGGTTATTTGGCACCCGACCACCACGAATTGAGCGGGTTGGCAGCGCATGGGTTGTTGGCCGGCTGCTGGTGTCGGTGGCTGGTGAGCTGTTCGCGGCGACGCACACGCTGCGCGCGCACGTTCCGAAACCGCATATTAACTACCCGTCCGAGTCGGCTCGTGAACGGGATCAGCTTCGGTATGCGGCGATTCGGGGCGGGTTTCGTGAGGGTGAGACGGTGCACTGGGATGCGGTGCCGATTATCGCTTCCGAGCTCACGGATACAAGCGCGCCGGTGTTGGTTCGCGACGGGAAGCCGATGGTGATTTGGTCGGCTTCGGCGCCGGCAGCATCGGCACAACCGCTGCCGGAATATTTGGATGCGCGTATTGAGCTGCTGCTCAGCGTGCGTTCCTGATTGTATCCCCGTGGCCGTTTATGAGCCGGTGACGTGAGCGAGATTTTTGGCTTCGGATGCGAGCGGACCGCCTAACTGAAAGTTTTGGTAGGCGGCCCGCTCGCGATGGTGGTGTCAACTGCTATTAGTCATCGTTCAGCCACTTGTCGACGCGGTGCGTTGCAGTCACGCGACGGAAGGTTCCCGAGTGTGAGCGCAGCACCACCGAGTCGGTGGTGATGGCGTTGCGTTCGCGGTCGACGCCCTTCACGAGCATCCCGTCGGTAACACCGGTGCACACGAAAAACGTGTTGTCGGTGGTGACGAGATCGTCCTGGGTGAGGACGCGGCTGAGGTCGTGGCCGGCATCGATTGCTTTTTGGCGTTCTTCTTCGTTGCGCGGGTGCAGCCGTCCCTGCATAACCCCGCCGAGTGCTTTGACTGCGCAGGCGGTGATCACGCCTTCGGGTGTGCCGCCGATTCCGACGCACATGTCGATGCGACCGGTTCCGAGCGCGGCGACGATACCGCCAGCAACGTCACCGTCGAGCATGAGTTCGGTGCCGGCGCCGGCCTCGCGGATTTCGGCGATGAGCTGTTCATGGCGGGGCCGGTCGAGCACTGCGATCTTCATGTCGACGAGGTCTTTGTCGAGTGTTTTAGCGAGCGCGCGAATGTTGTCGCCAATGGGGCGATCGAGGTCGATGACACCGTGGCCTGCGCTTCCGGTCACGATTTTGTCCATGTAGAAGACATCTTTCGGGTTATACATCGAGCCGCGGTCGGCGACTGCGATAACCGAGAGCGCGTTCGGGCGGCCGGCCGCGGTCAGGCTGGTGCCATCGATCGGGTCAACTGCGATATCGCACAGCGGACCGGTGCCGTTACCGACGATCTCGCCGTTAAACAACATCGGTGCCTCGTCTTTTTCTCCCTCACCGATCACGACCTCGCCTTGGAAGTCGACGGTTGCGAGAAACTTCCGCATGGCGTCTACGGCGGCGCCGTCGGCAGCGTTTTTGTTCCCGCGACCGATCCACGGCACAGCCCGGATAGCGGCGGCTTCGGTCGCGCGCACCAGCTCCATTGCCAGGTTGCGGTCGGGGTGAGAAATCAGCTCGGCCCCGTGATCAGTGGTGCCAGTTTGTTCGGTCACTTTTTGCCCCTTTTTCGTCGTGCAAAACTCGTACTTCCAGCCTAGTGCGCAGGATTCGGTTTTCCGTGAACAGCGGTAGATAGACTGCCTGGGGCGAAGGTCTCGCACCGCGCACACGCATCAGCTATTTGCAAGGAGTCGCAATGCCAATCGCAACCCCCGACCAGTACGCCGAAATGCTCGACCGTGCCAAGGAGCGCGGCTACGCATTCCCGGCAATTAACGTGTCGAGCTCGCAGACCATTAATTCGGTGCTGCAGGGCCTCACTGAGGCTGGCTCTGACGGCATCATCCAGGTGACCACCGGTGGCGCTGACTACTTTGCCGGCCAGACCCGCACCGCTCGCGCATCCGGTGCGCTCGCCATGGCCGCGTTCGCACACGAGGTGGCAAAGAACTACCCGATCACTGTCGCGCTGCACACCGATCACTGCCCCAAAAACGCCCTTGACGACTTTGTGCTGCCGCTGATTGCGGCCAGCGAAGAGACCGTAAAGCGCGGCGGCGAGCCGATTTTCCAGTCGCACATGTGGGATGGTTCGGCAGTGCCGCTCGACGAGAACCTCGAAATTGCCAAGCAGCTGCTCCCCCGCCTGAAAAACAACGGTCAGATCCTCGAGGTTGAGATCGGTGTTGTGGGTGGCGAGGAAGACGGTGTGGCCGCCGAAATCAACGAAAAGCTCTACACCGATCTCGAGGATGCTATCGCCACCGTTGAGGCCCTCGGCCTCGGCGAGCAGGGCCGGTACATGACTGCTCTCACCTTCGGTAATGTGCACGGTGTTTACAAGCCCGGCAATGTGAAGCTGCGCCCCGAGCTGCTTGCCGAAATTCAGGCTGGTCTGCAAGAGAAGTACGGCACCGGCCCGAAGCCGCTCGACCTCGTGTTCCACGGTGGTTCGGGCTCGAGCGCTGAAGAGATCGCCACCGCGGTTGCGAACGGTGTGGTGAAGATGAACATCGACACCGACACGCAGTACGCCTACTCGCGTTCGGTGGCCGATTCGGTGCTCAAAAACTATGACGGCTTCCTGAAGATCGATGGCGAGGTCGGCAACAAGAAGGTTTATGACCCGCGTTCGTGGGGTAAGAAGGCAGAGTCGGCGATGGCTGCTCGTGTGGTTGAGGCCACTCAGCAGCTCGGTTCGTACGGCAACTCGCTGACTGTCTAATGACGAACCCTGGCAACCACGGTGAGGGGTCTCAGCCAAATGGCTCGGGCCCCTCGCCCGTTGGCGGTCGACGCGAGCAGCTGCTGCGAGTCGACCGGCTCTATGGCATCACGCTATTCGTTATCGGTGTTTTTGCGACCATCAATATGATGCTCGCGAGCACCGAGCGGGTGCTGGTGATGACCATTGCTGATTTTTATGAGCAGTACGGGCTCGGCGACTATGTGCGCCCCGAGGGTCTGGCCGCAATTGAGTGGGCGGGTATCATCCTGCATCCGCTCAACTACGCCATCTGGCTGTATTTTTCGGTGCGACGCTGGCGCGCTAAGAAGTTCACCGCTTGGTTTGCGCTGATGGGCGCGCTCCTGGCCTGGATTATGAGTTCGCTGCTGATGGCCGCGGCCGTGATCGCGCATCCCGGTCTCATTGATGCGATGGTGCAGCAGGGATTCCCACCGGCGGCCACCACCGCACCCTAATTTGGGTAAACGAGCTACAGAGGAGAGCGACAAACTAGTTTTTGTCGCGCACACCCTGGCCGTGTCCGCCGCGCTGCTGCTCGCCACCCAGCTGGGCGCGCAGTTCTTTGGGCAGCGAGAACATGAGGTCTTCGGTGGCGGTTTCTACCTCGGCAACATCGCGATAGCCGGCGGTGCTGAGCGCCGCGACCACTTCTTGCACGAGCACCTCCGGTACGGATGCGCCCGAGGTCACCCCAACCGTGACCACATCATCCAGCCACTCCTGTTTGATTTCGTTCGCGTAGTCGATACGGTAGGCGGCACGGGCACCGTGCTGTAGTGCCACCTCGACAAGACGAACCGAGTTGGATGAGTTGGCTGAACCCACCACAATCACCAGATCGGATTCGGCAGCCACCTTTTTGATCGCCACCTGGCGGTTCTGCGTGGCGTAGCAAATATCGTCGCTCGGCGGGTCTTGCAGCTCAGGGAAACGTTCGCGGAGCACGCCGACGATCTCGTAGGTCTCATCTACCGAGAGCGTGGTCTGCGACAGCCACACGACATTACTGGGATTTTCGACGGTGACGGTTTTCGCTTCGGCAACACTGTTCACCACGGTGACCCTGTCGCCACCGTGACCGGCCGTGCCCTCGACCTCTTCGTGCCCGTCGTGCCCGATCAGCAGAATCTCTCGGTTTTGTTTCGCAAACCGGGTTGCTTCACGGTGCACTTTGGTCACGAGCGGGCAGGTGGCGTCGATGGTGTTCAGTTCACGTTCGGCCGCCGCTGATTTCACCATTGGTGAAACACCGTGTGCCGAGAACACGAGATTGGCCCCCTCGGGCACCTCATCAACCTCATCCACAAAAATTGCGCCGCGTTTTTCAAGCTCCGACACAACGTGACGGTTGTGCACGATCTGCTTGCGCACATACACCGGCGGACCGTATACCTCGAGCGCTTTTTCCACAGCCACCACCGCGCGGTCAACACCGGCACAGTATCCTCGTGGTGCGGCAAGCAATACCCGCTTCGGTCCGGCAACCGGCCGGTCTTCGAGCACGACAGCAGGCCGCGGGATACGCGGCGTGGGCAGGGCAATAACCGATTCACTCACGCCTCCCAGTGTACGGTGACCCACCGACTTTCTGACGGATGTCCGCCAGTAGCTGACCCGCATCCCCTCACAAACAGAACGGAGAACCACGGTGACGACGCAGCCCACGGCCGAGCAGCCAATGCAGGTGCGCGAAGTATCGGAGGGCATCAAGGGCTGGCTCGACAAGCTCGGCACGGTGTGGGTTGAAGGTGAGCTCACGAGCTACCAGATCCGCGGCGGCCACGCCTATGCCAAGCTGCGCGACCTCAACGACGATGTGTCGCTGTCGCTGGTGGTGTGGCGCTCAACGCTCGCCAAACTCACCGAACAGTTCCAGCAGGGTGACCGCGTGGTCGTGTTCGGCAAGATTGATTTTTGGGTCAAGGGCGGCACGCTCTCACTACAGGTGATGAATATGCGCCACGCGGGCCTGGGCAATTTGCTCGAGCAGCTGCGCAAGCTCGGCGAAAAACTCGCGGCCGAGGGGTTGTTCGCGGTCGAACGCAAGCAGCCGCTCCCCTTCCTCCCCCAGTGCATCGGTCTGATTACGGGTAAAGATTCGGATGCTGAAAAAGATGTGCGACGCAACGCCGAGCTGCGTTGGCCAGCCGTGCACTTCCGCACCATCCACACCCGTGTGCAGGGTGAAGGTACTGCCGAGCAGGTCATTGCCGCGCTCGAAACACTCGATGCGGACCCCGAGGTGGATGTCATCATCATTGCCCGCGGTGGTGGCGATTTTATGCATCTGCTGCCGTTCAGCGACGAGGCGCTGGTCCGTGCTGCGGCCGCGGCCCGTACCCCGATTGTCAGCGCCATCGGCCACGAAAACGACCGGCCGCTACTCGATGAAGTGGCGGATTTGCGCGCATCCACGCCAACCGACGCCGCCAAGCGAGTGGTCCCAGACACTGCCGAACAGCTCGACCTGGTGACGCAGCTGCGGGCCCGGCTGCGTCGCCGAGTGACCGAACAGGTGGTGAATGAAACCCGGCAGCTCGCGGCGCTGCGCTCACGACCGGTGCTGGCCGAACCGTCATGGATTGTTGATCGACACGGTGAAGAACTCATGCGGCTCGCGGCCCGTGGTGAGGAGCTGGTGCGCCGCCAAGTTGATGATGCCGAACGCGATCTTGCCTCGCTCACCCAGCGGCTTTCGGCGCTCTCGCCAGAGGGCACGCTGCGGCGCGGCTACGCCATCGTTGAGCGGCAGCGCAATGATGAATCAGCAATTGTTACCAATACCGAGCAGGTTCGCGCTGGGGATGCATTGAGCATCCGCGTGACCGATGGACGAATCGAGGCGACCGTAGAATGAGCAATATGACCGACCAATCGGCCGAAGTGCCCGCATCCACCCCCGTAGCTGAAATGAGTTTCGAGCAGGCTCGCGACGAACTCATTCTCGTGGTCCAAAAACTCGAGCAGGGCTCGCTGCCGCTGGCCACCTCGCTGAACCTGTGGGAGCGCGGCGAGCAGCTCGCGGGCCGCTGCGAACACTGGTTGAAGGGTGCTCGCGAACGACTCGAGCAGGCTCGTAACGAAGCCGAGCAGGGCCGCGACGAAGCCGAGCAGACCAAGTGAGCAGCGAGCGTCCAATTCGCGCCGATCTGGGCCGCCCCGAAACCCCAGCCGAAGCTGCCGAGCGCAAAGCTGAAGCATCGCGGCTGCATCGTTCGCGGCAGACGGTGCGCAATTTGCTGGCGTCACTGCTGGTTTGTGGGCTGGCGGTGCTGGTGCTGGTGCTGATTGTTCCGCGCAATGATTCACCGCGCGTGTTTGATGTCGACTATCGGGCTGTGGCAGCCGAGGCACAACACGACTTCACGCAGCCGCTGGTCGCCCCAGAGGTGCCTGAGTCGTGGCGTTCCAATGCCGCTGAGATCCGCACCGGCGCCGACAAGGTCACCGAGTGGTACACCGGCTTTGTGATCTACGACGGCGACCAGGCTCAGGGGTTCGTGGGGATGAGCCAGGGGCTCAATGCGAACGACACCTGGGCATTGCAAAAACTTGCCGGGCGCAGCCAGACCGGTGAGATCACGGTCGGCGGTGTGCAGTGGCGCGAGTTTGATGCCACCCACCTCTCGCCCGAGGAGGCCGGAAACACCCGCTACGCGCTGATCAGCGAAATCGACGGTTCGCTATTCGTGGTGTACGGCTCGCACGACCCCGAGCAGGTGCGGCTGCTGGCCGAGCGTATCGCCGCTGCCGGCTAACAAACTAACCGCACCGCTAGCAAACTAACCGCACGGTTTGGCTGCCGTCGAGCGTGCATCCCCATAACAGTTGTGGCCCGGAAGCGAACTTCCGGGCCACAACTTGTTTTTGACTCGCTTAGAGGTTCGGCGAGGTCATCTTGAGCACGTCAAGCTTTTCGTCGAGCACCTCTTCGGTGATCTCGCCGCGCTCAACGTAGCCGAGGTCGATCACGGCCTGGCGCACGGTGAGCTTGTTGGCAACGGCGTGCTTCGCGATCTTCGCGGATGCTTCGTAACCGATAACACGGTTGAGCGGCGTGACGATCGAGGGCGACGACTCGGCCAGCTCGCGGGCGTGCTCGAGGTTGGCTTCGAGGCCCTTGATGGTCTTGTCGGCGAGCACCCGGCAGGCGTTACCGAGCAGACGGATCGACTCGAGCAGTGCGGTGCCCATGAACGGAATCTGCACGTTGAGCTCGAACGAACCCGAGGCACCGGCAATCGCGATACCGGCGTCGTTACCGATCACGCGCGAGCACACCATCAGCACGGCTTCGGGAACAACCGGGTTGACCTTACCGGGCATGATCGACGAGCCGGGCTGCAGGTCGGGGATGTGCAGTTCGCCGAGACCGGTGTTCGGACCCGACCCCATCCAGCGCAGGTCGTTGTTGATCTTGGTGAGCGAGACCGCGACGGTGCGCAGCGCACCCGAAGCCTCAACCAGACCGTCACGCGCGCTCTGTGCCTCGAAGTGGTCGGCAGCTTCGTGCAGCGGCAGGCCGGTTTTGGCGGCGAGCTCGGCAATAACCTGCTCCGAGAAGCCCTTGGGCGTGTTGATACCGGTACCCACTGCGGTACCGCCCAGCGGCACCTCGGCAACGCGCTCAATGGTGGCCTTCACGCGGTCGATGCCCAGGCGAATCTGGCGGGCGTAACCGGCAAATTCCTGGCCGAGGGTCACCGGGGTCGCGTCCATCAGGTGGGTGCGGCCGGCCTTAACAGCGTCCTTCCACAGCTCGGCCTTTTCTTCGAGTGCCTCGGCGAGGTACTCGAGGTCGGGCACGAGGTCTTCAATCAGCGCGCCGGTGACAGCAATGTGCACCGAGGTGGGGAACACGTCATTCGACGACTGCGAGGCGTTGACGTGGTCGTTGGGGTGTACTTGGTCTTCGAAGATGTCGGTGGCGAGCTTCGCGAGCACCTCGTTGGTGTTCATGTTCGACGAGGTACCCGACCCGGTCTGGTAGATGTCAATCGGGAACTGGTCAAGGTGCTGACCACCGATGATCTGCTCGGCAGCGGCGACGATTGCCTTCGAGCGACCCTCGTCGAGGATGCCCAGCTTGGCGTTCACGATTGCTGCGGCACGCTTGATCTGTGCGAGCGCGATGATCTGACGGTCTTCAAGCACCTGACCCGAGATCGGGAAGTTTTCGACCGCACGCTGCGTCTGCGCGGCGTAGAGGGCGTTTTTTGGAACGCGCACCTCGCCCATGGTGTCGTGCTCGATACGGTATTCGGTCTCGTTGTTCTCGACCACGCTGTCCCCTTTCGGATCTGGGATTCTTGCCCCTCAATTCTACGCTGCTTGGTCGATAGCTTCCCGAGTGCATCCCTACGGCAGAATGCCCGGCAGGATACCCGTGGCACTCCAGGTGTATCCCGTCCAATAGCCCAACAAAATTGGCGGACCAAAAGGGATGTGAGCGCGCAGGTTACGCTGCTGAATCACCGTGCCGAGCGCAACGATCGCGCCGCTACACAGCGCCAGCATCGCGGCAACGAGCGCGGTTTGCGGATGAACGAGCAGCAGCCCGACCGCCAGCGGCAGCACGAGTTTGACATCCCCCATCCCGAGTCCGCCGGTGAACGCGACGGCGACGAGCACCACCAGCAGGATGAGCGCGGTCAGGGCCGCCGAGGTCGGGAACTGGCCGGTGAGCGGTGTGACCACCGCAAGCGCACCGGCCGCCACCCACCAGCCCGGTAGGGTGAGCCGGTTCGGTAGCCGAAACTCACGCAGATCGTGCTGCACCAGGGCAGGCGTGACTGCAGCTGCCCACAGGGCTATTGCGCCGGCTGCGGCGAGCTGCACTTGGGTTTCGTCCACGGCGGCACCCTAGCGAGAACCGGCCGCAGCCGCTGCGGTTATCCACAGGGATGCGGCCGGCGGGGTCGAGTGCGCTAGTAGATTTCGTACCCCTCAAGCAGATCGGTCACGAGTCCCGCGATGGCGCTGCGTTCGGATCGCGTGAGCGTGATGTGGCCAAAGAGTGGCTGTCCCTTGAGCGTTTCAATCACCGAGGCGATGCCGTCGTGGCGTCCCACGCGCAGGTTGTCGCGTTGGGCGACGTCGTGGGTGAGCACCACGCGTGAGTTTTGTCCCACGCGCGACAGCATGGTCAACAGCACATTGCGTTCGAGCGATTGCGCTTCGTCGACGATCACGAAGGCGTCGTGCAGTGAGCGGCCGCGGATGTGAGTGAGCGGCAGGATTTCGAGGATGCCACGGTCGAGCACTTCGTCGATGACGTTGTCGGAGACGATCGAGGAGAGCGCGTCGTAAACGGCTTGCCCCCACGGGTTCATCTTTTCGTCCTGATCGCCTGGCAGGTAGCCGAGTTCTTGGCCGCCCACCGCGAACAGCGGCCGAAACACCATGATTTTGCGGTGCAGTCCGCGCTCGAGGACGGCCTCGAGCCCGGCCGCGAGCGCGAGTGCCGATTTGCCGGTTCCGGCGCGCCCGCCCAGCGAGACGATGCCCACCGAGGGGTCGAGCAGCAGGTCGATGGCCAGGCGCTGTTCGGCTGAGCGGCCGTGCACGCCAAACACGTCGCGGTCGCCACGCACGAGGCGCACGCGACGATCGCCGTCGGCGCCGCGCACCACGCGACCGAGCGCTGACCCGCGTTCGGAGGCGATCACGAGTGAGGTGTTGATCGGCTGTTCGGCAATGTCATCGCAGGCGATTTCTTCGTGTTCGTACAGCTCGCTGATTGCTTCGCTACCGAGTTCGATCTGGGTGAGCCCGGTGTAGCCGGTATCGCGAGCGAGTTCGTGGCGGTATTCATCGGCGGCGATGCCGATGGCCGACGCTTTCACTCGCATCGGCAGGTCTTTTGAGACAACGGTCACTTCCAGGCCGTCGTTTTGCAGGTTGGCAGCCACAGCAAGGATGCGCGAGTCGTTGTCGCCCAGCTGCATCCCGCTTGGCAACACTTGCTGGTTGGAGTGGTTGAGTTCGACCCGCAGAGTGCCGCCCTCATCCCCCACCGGCATCGGGAAGTCGAGCCGGCCGTGTTCGATGCGGAACCGGTCAAGCAGCCGCAGTGCTTGGCGAGCAAAATAGCCGATCTCGGGGTCGGAGCGCTTTTTTTCGAGCTCGGTGATCACCACGATCGGGATGACGACCTCGTGTTCAGCGAAGTGAAAAATTGCTCGCGGGTCGCTCAGCAGCACCGAGGTGTCGAGCACATAGGTGCGCACTCGGGTTGCTGAATCGGTGTTGTTAGCGGGATGTTCGCCCGCGTTGGTGGCTGCTGCGGCTTCGTTGCCACGGTCGATGGTGGTCGGTGTCGCGGTGGTCACGGCGTCGTCTCCTCGCCGAGCTTGCGCTCGTCGGTGCTGCGATTCGGCCACTCAGTTTCGGTGTCGAAACCCGTCGCGATGTCGAAACGAACTTGTGTGGCCGCTTCGATCAGGAATGTCCCCTGATGCCGCCAAGCTATCGCCCCGCAGCTGGGTGAGAGCGTTAGTCCGATGCGGTTATGCGCAGTCGTTTCCCGACGGTTACCCGAAGTTCATCTTGGCTGTTACGGGTGATGCGGCTGTGACGAATGTGACAAATACCGGGCGAAAAAGCACCCGAAAAGCCGTTCCGCCACCGATTCCGACACGCCGGCCCGGGCGTGTCGGCGCAGGCAGCTATTTGCCGTAGCGCCGCTCTCGGCTGGCAAAATCACGCACCGCGCGCAAAAAATCAACCTCGCGCAGATCGGGTCCGAGCGCCTCCACAAAATAAAACTCCGAGTGCGCCGCCTGCCACAGCATGAAGTCGCTGAGCCGCTGCTCGCCCGAAGTACGGATCAGCAGGTCGGGGTCGGGCTGCCCGCCGGTGTAAAGATGTTCACCGATCAGTTCGGGAGTGAGAATATCCGCGAGTTCAGCAATCGACCCGCCCGAATCGGCATGTGCGCTAACGATCGACCGCATCCCATCCACGATTTCGCTGCGGCCGCCGTAGCCGACGGCCAGATTCACATGCAGGCTCGCCTTGCGAGTGGCGGTCTCTTCCTGCACGCGTTTGAGAGTGGCAGCGAGCTGCGGGTCAAGCCCCTCGCTCGAGCCCACATGCTGCACCCGCCAGCGGTCATTAGCGGCGATGGCGTCGGCCAGCCGAGCAATGATCTGCTGTAGTTCGTGCAGTTCGCGGCTCTCGCGATTGGTGAGATTGTCGCGTGAGAGCAAATACAGCGTGACCGTGCCAATCCGGGCCCGATCACACCAGCCGAGAAACTCGATCATCTTGGCGGCCCCGGCCCGGTGCCCAGCAGCCGCATCCTCGTGACCGGCAAGCCGAGCCCAGCGCCGATTGCCATCAATAATCATCGCCACGTGTTGCGGCCGCGCACTCATCCGGTCAAGCGCACGCCACAGGCGACGGGTATACAGGCGGTACAGCATCGCTGAAGCAACCGGCACACGAACTTTCACACCGTTAATCTAGTGCACGGCGTAGGGTGTGTGTATGGCAGCCACGAAGCCGGATACTCCGGCAAAGTCCTTCGCCCAAGATACCGCCGACGCTTCACCGCAGCCGCCTGCGGCCATCCCACCGCGGATGCGGGGAGAGCTGCACACCTGGGCTGCGGTTGCTGCCGCAGTGCTTGGCGGCCTGCTCCTGGTGTTCGCCGATAATGCCCGCCAGGTGTTCGCGATCACCGTGTACACCGCCTCATCGGTGGTGCTGTTCGGAATGTCGGCGCTGTACCACCGGGTCGCGTGGCAGCCGCGCACCAAGGCGGTGCTGCGACGCATCGACCACGCCAATATTTTCCTGCTCATTGCCGGCACTTACACACCGATCGCGCTGCTGGGGCTGCCACCAGAAAAAGGTTGGCTGCTGTTCTGGCTGGTGTGGGGTGCTGCGGCCGCAGGCATCACTTTTAATGTGCTGTGGATCACCGCACCGCGCTGGCTGTACGTGGCGCTCTATCTCGCCACCGGCTGGCTTGCCGTCATGTATCTGGGTGATTTGCTGGCAGCATCCGTCGCCATGATGGTGCTGGTTGCCGTGGGCGGTGTGGTTTACACGGTCGGCGCCGTGTTCTACGCGATGAAACGCCCCAATCCCTGGCCGCGCTATTTCGGTTTTCACGAGATTTTTCACGCGCACACGGTGGTTGCCTGGGCCTGCCACTGGGTTGCGATCCTGCTGATTGTGCTCAACCCGGCCGCCTAGCGCATCCCGTTAGCCGAGCGCATCCGCAGACGAGCCCCGACCTCGCATTGGGCGTGGCCGGGGCTCGTTCGTTCGCCGGGAAACTTAGCGGCTGATGTCTCCCGAACTCGGGTCACTATCGCCGGTTTCGCGCTCAGCCTCAGCGGCCACATCCTGCCCGGCTACATCCCGACCGGATACATCCTGCCCGGCCGAATCCTGACCGGATGCTTGCTTCGCGGCTGCTTCGCGCTCGAGTTCTTCGCGCACCTGGTAGCGGGCGTTCACCCGCGACATTTTTGTCATCATCGACATCACGAGCAAACCAACGGCCACCATAAACACCGCAGTGAAAATAAATCCGATTGGCCCGGGCGTCACATCGGCGGGATTGAATGCGGGATCGGTCGGTGTGGGGAGCGGCTCGTCAATCCCCATCCACACGGCCCACAGCGCCAGTTGATTCATTACCAAGCTCCCTCATCGATGATGCCCGCGAATAGATCCGTTTCGAGCGCGGCCGGATCACCGCCCGGGGCAGCCACGCGCGACATCACCAGCTCGTAATCTTCGAACGGGTAGGCAACTGCCTCCAGATCGCGAGGATAGCCGAAAAAGAACGCGTCGTTCGGCGCCACCTGGCTCGAGTGCGAACGCAGCGCCGCATCCCGCCGCTGCAAATACTCAGCCACATTGATGCGCGCACCGATGCGCCCCTGCCGGGCTTGCTCGTGCTCGAGCACCCGCGCGACCATGGCTTCCATGCGGTCAGCCAGATGCTCATGCTCGCTGTGCTTTTTTAACTCGTGCAGCAGCGACTGGTAGCGGTTGGAGTTCATGGTGCGGTCGTAGTAGAGCTTCTGGATGCTCCACGCCGACCCCAGTTCGGGACGATATTCTTCGTCGCCAGACAGTTCCCAGGCGCGAATCGACACCTCGTGGGTGCGAATGTGGTCGGGATGCGGATAGCCACCGTTCTCGTCATAGGTGACCATCACATGCGGGCGAAACTCACGAATGAGCCGCACCAGCGGGCGCACCGATATTTCAATCGGGATGGCAGCGAAACTATCGGCGGGCACCACACCGTCTGCGGGCATCCCCGAATCGCGGTACCCCAACCAGCGGTGCTCAATGCCGAGGATGCGCTGGGCCTCAACCATCTCAACTCGGCGCAGTCCCGGCAGGTCGCGCTGGGCGTGTGCTCGGGACGGTACGGCAGTGTTGAGAATGTCGCCAGCTTCACCGCCGGTACAGCTAACAATCATGACCTCGGCGCCACGGTCTTCGTACATTGCGTACGTTCCGGCTCCCTTACTCGACTCGTCGTCGGGATGCGCGTGCACTGCCAGCAGCCGATAGGTCACTTCCCTGCTCCTGCCTCAATTCCGATCCGTTCGGCGCCGCGTGTTGACCCAACGGACTAAGCTGGTAATTCAACGCCTAAGCCTATCCGCCAGCCAGGAGTACCGTGAGCGAACTCGACGAACGTTACGGCACAAGTCGCCGCGTGACGTCCAATTCCTCACGCTGGGTGTGGCTGGCCGCGGCCGCCATGTTCGTCGGCGTGGTGTTGTTTTGGGCGATGACTGCGCTTTCGCCCAGCGCTACCGTCGAAACGCAAACCGCGCGCTTTGAGGTCGTCTCCCCTGCTTCGGCGACGCTGCAGGCACGCGTGTCAGTGCATCCTGGCACACCGCTCGCCTGCGCGGTTGAGGCGCACAACACGACGGGCACCGTCGTGGGCTGGAAGGTTGTCGAACTGGCACCGAGCGAACAGGCGCATCAGGTGATTGATGTGACGCTGCGAACCACCCAGGCTGCGGATGTTGTACAGGTAAAAGAGTGTTGGGTCACCGACCACTAGCCGAGCCCCGCATCCAATTACCGCTTTATTCTGGCCGTCTATTGAGCGGATACGCTAGAATGTGAAAACTGCCCCGACAGGAGGTCGGGGTGCATTTTTTTATCCAAAAGGAGACCCCATGTCGCAGCAGAACGAGTCGACCTGGCTCACCCAAGCCGCGTATGACCGTCTTCGTGCCGAACTTGACGAACTTTCGACCACCGGTCGACGCAATATCGCAAAAGAAATCCAAGAGGCTCGGGAAGACGGCGACCTGAAAGAAAACGCCGGCTACCACGCTGCCCGTGAAGAACAGGGCCGCATCGAGGCCCGCATTGTTGAAATCGAAGCCATGCTCAAAACCGCCGTCGTTTCAGAGGCCCCCGAAGCCGCTGGTGTGGTTGAGCTCGGCACCGTAGTGCTCGCCACAATCGCCGGCCGGGAACAAAAGTTTTTGTATGCCGATGCCGAGCTCGAAGCCCAAACCGACCTGCGGGTGTTCTCGCCCGACAGCCCGATCGGTGCCGCCATTGAGGGACTGAAGATCGGCGAAACAACCAGCTATCTCGCACCGAACGGTCGCGATATCCCCGTCGAAATCATCGACGTCGAAACCTTCCGCAGCTAATTACGCAGCACACGAATCGGCCCCGCACACCGCAGTGGTGTTCGGGGCCGACTTGTGTTTTGCATCCACTACACCGTGGCGTAGCGATCGACGCGAGGTTCGTATCCCGCGGCGCGCAGCGAATCAAGTACGAGCGCCGCATGCTCGCTACCGCGCGTCTCCACCGAAATCTCCAGTTCAACCTGCGTGATCTGGAGGCCCTTGTTGTGGCGCGTGTGCAGCACCTCGATCACGTTCGCGTTGATATCCGCGAGAATTGTCGAAATCCGTGCCAGGTGCCCCGGCACATCGTGCAGGCCAATAATGATGCGCATATAGCGGTCGGATGCGGTGAGACCCTGCGCGATCACCTTTTCGAGCATCATCGGGTCAATATTGCCGCCCGAGAGCACCGCCACTGTTTTACCGCTGTCGTGAATTTTCCCGGCCAGCATGGCTGCCACACCCGTGGCGCCGGCAGGTTCAACGACGAGCTTCGCGCGCTCAAGCAACAGCAGGATCGCCCGCGAAATATCCGCATCCGATACTTCAACAATTTCATCCACATATTTGCGCACCAGCTCAAAAGTGAGCCTGCCCGGTTCATTGACCGCGATACCGTCGGCGATGGTCGGATGCCCCGAAACTTTCACGGGATGCCCGGCAGCAATTGACGGCCGGAAGGGGGCCGATCCCTCGGCTTGCACGCCAATCACGCGAATGTCCCGGCCGAGTTCGGTCGCTTTGAGTTTGAGCAGCGCCGCCACGCCCGAAGCGAGCCCGCCGCCACCGATCGGCACAATCACGGTGTCGACATCCGGCGCCTGCTCGAGAATGTCGAGGCCGAGGGTTGCCTGGCCGGTGATGATGTCGGGGTGGTCGTAGGGATGAATGAACGTTGCGCCGGTGCGTTCGGCAAATTCCTGAGCGCCGGCGAGCGAATCGGCCACGTTGTAGCCCTGCAGCACCACCTCGGCACCGTAGTTGCGGGTGGCCTCGAGTTTCGGGATGGGAACGCCGATCGGCATATAAATAGTGGCGGGAATACCCAGCTCAGCAGCCGCGAACGCGACCCCCTGCGCGTGGTTACCGGCGGATGCGGCCACCACCCCGCGCGCCCGTTCTTCTTCTGAGAGCTGCGAGAGCCGGTAGGTGGCACCGCGAAGCTTGTACGAACCGGTGCGCTGCATGTTTTCGCATTTGAGAAACACGGGCGAGCCAACATATTTGCGCAGGAATTTTGCCGACTCCATCGGCGTAACCCGCGTGGTGCGCTGCACGATCTCGCGAGCCTGCTCGATTCGTTCCAGGGTGGGTTCGAATGTGAGGTCAAGTTCAGCGGTCATGCGCTCGGTTTCTTTCTAACACGGAGGGACAGCGGCTGACGGTTCGGTACCCGGCCACCAAGCGAGTCACTGTCGTCTGACAGCCCGACGGTGGGGTCGGGATCGCCCCGCCATTTGCCTGATTGAATGTATTTCACCATCGTACGTATCGCCGCGACCACCGGCACCGCAAAAACCGCCCCGGCGATACCGGCGAAGATTGAGCCGGCGCTCACCGACACCAGCACCGCCAGCGGATGGAGCTCGACGGCCTGCCCCATGATGAGCGGCTGCAACACATTCGCTTCGATCGCCATCACCGCGATGACGATGGCCAGCATGATGACGGCGTTCCAGAATCCATTGGCGATGAGTGCGATGAGTACCGCGACCGCACCCGAGGCAACCGCACCCACCAGCGGCACGAACGCCGCGATGAACACGATGATGCCGATGGCGAGCGCATAAGGCACCTGCAGGATGAGCGCGCCGAGGAAAATCCCGACCGCATCGATGAATGCCACCACGACCTGCACGCGCACATAGTGGCCGGTAGAAATCCAGGCTCGCTCCCCCGCACCGTCGACCGCGGCACGGGCGCTTGCCGGCAAAAACGAGACGATAAACAGCCAAATTCGCCGACCATCCGCCAAATAAAAGACGATGGCAAATAGGGCCACTGTGGCGCCGGTAACCACCGAGGCGACGGTAGAGCTGGCGGCGAGCGTTCCTTGCACGAGCGACGCGGCGTTTTCTTTCACCCAGTTAGTGGCTTCGCCGTACCACTGCTGCAGGTGGTCGGTGGTGATGTGCAGGGGGCTGTCTTCGAGCAGCCTGAGTAGCTCTTGACCGCGGCGCTGGATGCTGTCGACGTCAAATTGCTGGCCGCTGCGGAATGCGACCACCACCAGGGCGATGAGTGCTGATAGTCCGGCAATCAGCGCGAGCAGCGCGATGAGAATGGCGATCCATGCCGGCCAGCGCAGCCGGTCACGAAAATAGTTCGCAATCGGGGTGATGAGCGCGGTCAGCAAAATCGCCACCAGCAGCGGAATCACCACGATGCTGCCCTTGGCAAGCAGCCAAATGATGGGGATGGCGGCCAAGACGATGAGGATCAGTCGCCACGCCCACGCCGCGGCTATCCGTACTGGTTTGGTGACATATTCACGGTCTTCAGGGATGCGTGATTGTTCGATGACGGTTTTGCCACCGGTTTGTTCGTTGCCCGTCATTAGAACTGGACCCGCGGCGGCTCCGAGATGGCCGCGCGATCAGTAACCTCGTAGATCGCGCGCTCTTCGGCGCGGGAGCTGCCAGCGACGAGGCTGTTGGGAAAGCGCGAAATTTGGCGGTTGTAGCCACGCACGGTGCTGTTGTAATTGCGTCGAGCGGCCTGAATCTTGTCTTCGGTTTGCACGAGATCGGCCTTGATTTGCAGAAAGTTTGGCTGGTTCGACAGTTGCGGGTATCCCGAAACGAGACCGAACACGCTGCGCAGCGCGCCTTGGAAACGGTTTTCGGCCGCGGCAGCATCGTTGGGGCCGGAGCTGGCCACCGCGTCTGCGCTGGCGCTTTCGAGTTCGGCGTACACCTGCTGTTCCGGGCCGGCGAATTCGCGGACGGCGGCGACCAGGTTGGGGATCAGATCATTGCGTCGTTTGAGCTGATCGGCAACGTCATTCCAGCTCGCATCCACCTGTGCGGTGGCAGTCTGCAAATGTTTGCGGGTGATGAAAAACCATACCGCAAGAGCAATCACGATGACCGCAACGATGATCACGGGAATGAGCCAACCGAGGTTATCCATGACGCGAATTCTAGCGAGCGCAGTTTGCGGGCGCGCTGCACGTTGGCACAGGTGACTTGGTTAGAGGTTCCCGGCATCAACACAAGGCACTTGCGTCGGGCCGTGCATGACTGGCCTTGCAGAGCCGTTAAATAGCTGCGCATTCCTACTACCGGTTCTGCAGATCGAGTAGTCAAGCCGCAGTCACCGGGTATGTAAGCGTCCCCCGGGCGGGGTTCGAACCCGCACTTTGGCGATTTTAAGTCGCCTGCCTCTGCCAATTGGGCTACCAGGGGATTTTGCACACAGCCAACAATGGCGGCGCAACGGCGACGCCGCCGCATCCTATTAAGGGTACGGCGGCGTCGCTAAATCGCAACTTGACGGTTACGAGTCAGACTTCTTCGCTGCGGCTGCAGGCTTCTTCGCAGCCGGCTTCGGACGTGCCGCGAAACGCTCAAAGAAGTGCTTCGGTTCGCGCACCTTCGACAGCGACACAAAGTCGCGGCCCCACACAGTCTGGCTGCACCAGTTGCTAAACACCCGAGCCTTGCGCTCGTAGGTCGGGATCGCCATACCGTGGTAGCCGCGGTGCATCAGCCACGCGATGAAACCGGTCATACCGCGCTTACCCGACTGGAAGGCACCGAAACCAAGGCCGAGGCCGGCAACAGCGCCCATGTTCTCGTGGTAGTAGTCGGTCGGCGCATCCCCACGCAGCGTCGCCACAAGGTTATTGGCGAGCACCTTCGCCTGACGCACCGCATGCTGAGCGTTGGGCACGCAGTATCCGGCAACACCGCCACCCGACAGGTCGGGTACCGCGGCAACGTCACCGGCTGCCCATGCATCCTGCACGATGCCCTCATCGCCCTCAACCCGCAGGTCGGCACGAACGCGCACATTACCGCGCTGGTTAACAGGCAGATCGGTGAAGCCCTGAGCCAGCGGGTTAGCCATCTGGCCGGCGGTCCACACAATCACGTCAGTTGGGAACTTGTCGCCGTTTGAAGTCTCGACAACACCATCAACCGCCGAGGTGCACTGGGTGTTCAGGTGCACCGTGGCGCCGCGCTCGGCGAGGTTTTTGATCACACTGAGCGCAGTCTCCTCCGAAACCTCGGGCATGATGCGGCCAGCCGCCTCAATGAGGTGGAACTGCACATCATCAAACTGCAGCGACGGGTAGTCGGCCAGCAGCGCGGTAGCGAGCGAACGCATCTCGGCAAACGCCTCGATACCCGCAAAACCACCACCGACAACAACGAAGGTGAGCAGACGCGAACGCTCGGGGCCGGGGGCCATGGTCGAGGCGCGGTTGAAGTTGTCGATCATGGTGTCGCGCACCCAGACCGCCTCTTCAATCTGCTTGAGCCCAACCGCATTATCGGCAATACCCGGGATCGGGAAGGTGCGGCTCACAGCACCGGCAGTCATCACGACAATGTCGTAGCCGAGCGTGTATTCATCACCATCAGCCGGCTTGATCGTCGCAGTCTTGCTGGCGTGGTCGAGCTTGGCAACCTCAGCGGTGATCACGCGCGTGCGCTTCAGGTGCCGGCGGTGCGAAACCACTGCGTGACGGGGCTCGATCGAACCGCTCGCCACCTCAGGCAGGAAGGGCTGGTAGGTCATGTACGGCAGCGGGTCAACCAGTGTGACCTGTGCTTCACCGGGGTTAAGTTTCTTTTCGAGCTGGCGAGCAGTGGTGAACCCTGCATAACCGCCGCCGATGATCAGAATCTTTGTCACGCCGAACCTCTTTCGCTGAGTTAAATAACTGGACACAGCTGGACTGTCACTGCCGATTCTAGACCTGCAACCTCACGCCACCTGGATGTAGCTGGGATGCGAGGATGCTAAAACCGCGCGGCCGCGGCACCCCGAACCCACCGTGACCCGGTGCCGTGGCCCGGATGCACCGGCTAGGCACACTGGCAGCGATCAATACTCCAGCGCGACTCGCGCAGCGCCCAGTCACCCATCGGATTCACCCCGGGGCCGGCGGCCAGCGAGTGAGCTGCCAAAGCATGCAGACATTTCACGCGCGTGGGCATCCCGCCGGCGGTGACGTGCGCGATTTCTTCAACATGCGCCACCGATTCACGTTCCTGCAGGTACTGTTCGTGGGCGCGCTGGTAGGCGGCCCGCAGCTCCTCATCTGCCGCCAGCGCATCCTGCATCTGCACCATCAGGTGCGCCACCTCAAGTCGTGACATCTCGGCTGTCGCCGCCGGATGCGACAGGTAGTACAGCGTCGGGAACGGGGTTCCATCTTCGAGGCGCGGCGCCGTCACCACCACCACCGGGTTACCGCAAACGCAGCGCGCACCGATTCCGAGCACGCCGCGCATGGGGCGCCCGAGCTGCTGCTCAAGCACCTCGAGATCATGCTCGGTTGCTGGTGTGTAGTGGGGTGATGCGGTCACGGTTTCTCCTGATCAGCCTGGTCGTCTTGGGGTTGTTCATCAGCCTTCGCGGCCCGAATAAGCGAGTCGAGATAGAGCGCATTCGAGTCGGTGGTGGTCGTGTGCTGTTCAACCGAAACTTCGATGGGTACCCGCATGGCGATCTGTTTGCCGGAGTCGAGCACGGTGTAGCTGGTGTCTCCGGGATTCACGAAAAGCAGGCGCCCGCGGGCCTGCGAACGGATATAGGCGGGGTCGCTCCAGCGGCGCTGCTCGGTTCGTAGTGCTTGAGTTTGCTGATTCGCTTCGTCGATGTCTTGGCGCAGTTCGGAGATGCGCACCTGCTGCTCAATCAACTGGTTAATGCTCGGGGTAACGAGGCCGACACCAACGACTATGGCGCCGAGGATGATGAGCGAGCCGAGCCCGGGGCGACGCATCGAACGCCGCCGCGCGGAGGCGGTGGTGTTTGGGCGCCGATCAGTCATGGTGTCCATTGTCGCCGATTGGATGCGGAGCCGAGCGTCGCACCGCCGATGCGGGCGCATCCGATGATTGCTTCTCGGATGCCCGCGCTGCTTCCGCCCCACACTCACCCCGCCCCGCACCTCTCCCGACGCTGGCCCCGTGCGCCCACTGACCTTCACCAACTTTGGTCATATGCCGGTCGATACGCAGATATCTGCATACCGGCACCCATTTGGCCAAAGTTGGTTTTTTGTTTGTTGGAGGGATTCGACTCAGGGATGCGGTGCGGTGCGGCTCGGGGATGCGGTGCAGAGACGGCGGCGGTGCGGCAGCAGACGGCAGACAGCAGGCAACAGCCAACAGGCACCACACCACCACGGAAAAAGCCGGCTGGGCCCGGCACCGGAATCGGTGACGGGCCCAGCCGGTCGAAAACGGGACTACTTGGCGGTGAAACGCGGGAAGGCGTGAGCACCCGCGTAGCGAGCCTGGTCGCCGAGCTCTTCTTCAATGCGCAGCAGCTCGTTGTACTTGGCAACGCGGTCGGTACGGGCCGGAGCACCGGTCTTGATCTGGCCGCAGTTGGTGGCCACCGCGAGGTGAGCGATCGTGGTGTCTTCGGTCTCGCCCGAGCGGTGCGAGAGAATCGCGGTGTAGCGGTGCAGGTGCGCGAGCGACACTGCGTCGAGCGTTTCGGTGAGGGTACCGATCTGGTTCACCTTGACGAGGATCGAGTTGGCAACCCCCAGCTCAAGGCCGCGCTGCAGACGCTCAGGGTTGGTGACAAACAGGTCATCGCCCACGAGCTGCACTTTGTCACCGATCTTCTGAGTGAGCGCGACGTACCCGTCCCAGTCTTCCTCGGCCAGCGGGTCTTCGATGCTGACGATCGGGTAGTCGACGATGAGCTGCTCGTAAAAAGCGGTCATCTGCTCGGCGGTGAGTTCCTCGCCCTCGAAGTGGTACACGCCGTCCTTGAAAAACTCGGTCGAGGCCACGTCGAGGCCGAGCGCAATGTCGGTGCCGAGCTTGAAGCGTGTTTCACCGATCGCCTCAACGATCAGGTCGAGCGCCGCGCGGGTCGTGGGCACGTCGGGAGCGAAACCGCCCTCGTCGCCGAGACCGGTCGAAAGGCCCTTGCTCTTGATGGTCTTCTTGAGCTGGTGGTAAACCTCGGCACCCCACTGCAGCGCTTCCTTAAAGCTGCTGGCACCGATCGGCAGAATCATGAATTCCTGCACGTCCACACCGTTGTCGGCGTGCGCGCCACCGTTGATGATGTTCATCATCGGCACCGGCAGCATGTGCGCGTTTGCACCGCCGACGTAGCGGAAAAGCGGCAGGTTGGCCGAAACCGCGGCAGCCTTCGCGGTGGCGAGGCTGACACCGAGCAGCGCGTTGGCGCCGAGGCGTTCTTTATTCTTGGTGCCGTCAAGCTCAATCAGTTCAGCGTCGATCGCGCGCTGGTCGGTTGCGTCGAAGAATTCAACAGCGGGGTTGATCTCATCAACCACGCCCTGCACGGCTTTTTCGACGCCCTTACCGAGGTAGCGGTTGGCGTCGCCATCACGCAGTTCGTAGGCTTCAAAAGCACCGGTCGAGGCGCCCGAGGGCACGGCGGCACGGCCACGTGAGCCGTCGTCGAGCGTCACCTCAACCTCAACAGTCGGGTTTCCTCGTGAGTCAAGAATTTCGCGGGCAAAAACGTCAACGATGAACGACACGTGCAGCTCCTCAGGTCGTAGTGCCAGTTGCACTCCCAGCCTACTGCCCCCGGCGTGAACAGAACGCACAGACCCCGACAGTTCGCTGAGCAACTGCCGGGGCCGGTGGAGTTGTGGCTGGGCGCGAGCTAATTGAGCGGCTCGAGCGTGATGGTTTCGGGGTTGACGAGATGCTCATCCCGCAGGTGTGCCACGTGGGTGAATCCCTCGGATGCGGCCCGGTCAAGCAGGTTGCGCACGTTTTTGGGTCGCTTTTCGAGCCGTACTCGACGGCCCGGCTGCAGCAGCGCGCGTTTGAGGAGCATGGCGTCGGCAGGCAGGATGCGTTTGTCAACAAGCGCGATGACAGCTTCGGATTCGTCGGTGTCCTGTTCGGTTACGAGGTCGACAATGCGTTCAAACCCGATCGAAAACCCGCAGGCCGGCACATCCTGCCCCAAAAAGCGTCCGATCATACCGTCGTAGCGTCCGCCGCCACCAACCGATGAACCGGATGCGGGGTGGGCCACCTCGAAGATGGTGCCGGTGTAGTAGCCCATGCCGCGCACGAGGGTGGGGTCGTATACCAGCGGCAGCGCTCCCCCACCGGCAGCCACGGCCGCGGCGATCTCGCCGAGCGATTCGGCTGCGGCGCGTGCCTGTTCGTTTTCGCGCAGTGATTGTGGCAGCGAGGCGAGGATGGCTTCGGTGTTCAGCGGGATGCCCGTGGCAAGTGACGGTTCCCAGCCGGTGAGCGCTTCGCGCAGCCGTTCGGCGGCGGCCGCGTCGACCTCGCCGAGCTCTGCCACCACGCCCTCGACACCGATCTTGTCGAGTTTGTCGACTGAGATGAGCGCACCCGGCTGCTGCTCGGCAGCGAACCCGCACCACTCGAGCAGGCAGGTGAGCAGGCGACGGTCATTTACGCGGATGGTGCAGTCGTGCAGCCCCAGCTCGCCCAGCGCCGCCGAGCCGGCAATCAGCAGTTCGGCTTCGGCAAGCAGCGACGGCTCACCCAAAATATCGACGTCGCATTGCACAAACTGGCGGTAGCGCCCCTTCTGCGGCCGCTCGGCTCGCCATACCGGCCCGATTTGCATTGACCGGAACACCATCGGCAGGTTACCCCGATGCGTTGCCATGAATCGCGCCAGCGGCACGGTGAGGTCGAAGCGCAGCCCGAGGTCGCTCAGCTCGAGCGGGTTGCCGGTGCTGGCCGCTGATTCCAGCGCCGCTTGGTCGAGGCCGCGACGCATCACGGCGAACGACAGTTTTTCATTGTCACCACCCATTCCCGAATGCAGCCGCGCGCTGTCTTCCACAACCGGAGTTTCGATTTCGTCGAACCCGTGAGCTGCGTACACTCGCCGGATGGTGGCGAGCACGCGCTCGCGGCGACGCTTGTCGGTGGGCAGGAAGTCGCGCATCCCGCGCGGCGGATTGATCTGTGTGGCCATAGTGCTCCATTATCTCTCGGCCCACGCAGTGCGCGCGCATTTTGTTCACCAAGCCCGTGTTCAGCATCCCGTGTTTACGTTAAACCAAGCATTCCGTTCAACAGAGGTGTCGATCATGAATTCACTCGTGCTGTTTCGTTCCGAGTATGGCCACACCGAAAAATATGCGCAGTGGTTGGGCGAATCGCTGTCCACGGCACCTATCGATCTGGCAGATCGCCGACCGACGCCGCTGATTGGTGCCGATTGCGCAATTTTTGTTTTGCCCGTGTACGCGGCAAATCTCACGGCGGTTAAACGTGTTGGGCAGCTGGCTGAGGCCGCGCCCGAGGTGCCGATCGCGATTGCCACGGTGAGTATGAACGATCTCAACAGCGATACGAACGGCCGCGAAGAGGTGCTCGGCAAATGCAAAGCCGCGCTGCCAGCGCCGGTGTTTAAGCGGATCAACTGGTTCCATCTGCGCGGCGGTCTCGACTATGAGCGGATGCGGTTTCAGCATCGGATGCTGATGCGGATGATGTACGGCATGATGCGGCAGCGCGCCAAAAAGGGTGATGAGAAGGCGCAAAAGTTTTGCGATAGCTATGGTAAGTCGGTTGATTTCACCGATCGCGAACTACTCGAACCGGTACTCGAATTTGCACGATCGGTGAACGACAGGAAAGGACAGGCGAATGTCTGAACCACAACCCGGCGCTGACCATGTGATGATCCCCAATCAGATCGGCATAATCATTGCCGGTGGGGTGATCTGTACCGCGCTGGGCGGCCTGACGGTGTTGTCGGCGCTCGTGCCCGGCCTCTCGGATGAAGCGCCCCCGGTGGGGATCACTATCCTGGGCGTGATTTTTTTGCTGCTCGGTCTGGTTTTGTTAGCGGCGCCCCTTTGGATTCGCCGCAAGCGCTGGTTGGAAGCCGACGCGTACCAGCTGCGCTATGTCGACCCGAAGTTCCCGGACGAACAGTGGCAGCTCAACTGGCAGGATCTTGACGCGGTCGAACTCCACGTTGGCCGGCTCCCGTCAACGACGCCCCTCACTCGAATCAAGCCTGCCCAGCGCGTGCGGCTCGTGCTCTTTACCGCCGGCCGCGGTCGAGCGATCCAGTTCCGCTCGCTGCGTGCGAGCGAAGGGATTGCCGGGCCGGGCACCTTTGCCATGCTGTTTGGCAATATGCCGAAGCTGGTGACGCCACTGGATGCGTTCCTGCGTCGGAATGCCGGGCCACGCTATCGAAGGCTGCTCGACGAGGGCCTGGTGAATACCCCGCTCTAGTTTGCTGCGGTCTCGCTAGTTTTCATCGAGCTCGCTAGTTTGTGGTGGCCTCGCGAGTTTTCGGCCTCACGCACCCGCTCGGCGAGTCTGCGGGTGGCGCCGCGCAGCGCGGCTTCGGCGTCCACGCCCGCCTCGTGCGCGGCCGCCGCGAGCGCCAGCAGTGCGTCACCGATCGCGTCCGCGTCGGTGGATTCGAGTGTGGCCGGTGTGACCGTGACCGGAACTGCTGCCGCTTTGGCGAGCACTTTTTGCGCGAGCGCAAGGGCGGGCATCCCGAAGGCGACACCGTCGAGCACCGAGGTGCGGTTGGCTTTTTCAACGGCTTTAGCTTCGTGCCACAGCCGAATGATCTCGTCGATATCGCGGGTTGGGGTCGGGCCGAATACGTGCGGGTTGCGGCGCAGTAGTTTGTCGGCCTGATCACGGGCTACGTCTTCGAGGTCGAAGTCGGCGGCAATATCGGCGTGAAAGAGCACCTGAAACAGCACATCGCCGAGCTCTTCACGTATATCGCCGGCGGTTCCTGATTCGATCGCGTCGATCAGTTCGGCGCTTTCTTCCTGCAAATAGGGCACGAGGCTGTGGTGTGTTTGTGCCTCGTACCAGGCGCACCCCTGCTCACCGCGAAACGCGTCAACCACGGCGAGGAGGCGCAGCAGTTCGCGATGCGCGTCGGGGGCTATTTCGGCTACTTCGTTGACTCGGTCGAGCGGATGCGGTTCGTTTGCTTTGGTCACGATGAGGCACCTGTTTTTGAGGTTTCGTTTTGAGCAGCTTCTGGGGACTCGGCGTGGTCGGGTTCGGCTTCAAAGATGGCGCGGAAGATGCCGAGCAGCCACTCGATCAGCTCAGTGTCGCTGATGGGTTTGCCGAGCCGCCCGCCCGGGAGGGGCAGGGTCAAAACGCCCTGCGCATCCTGATATTTCGCATCCGGATACATGCGACGCAGTCGAATCTGTTTTGAATCGGCGAGTTTGACGGGCGTGATGCGCAGCACCTTCCCCATCGCCACGACCTCTGAGAGTTCGAGCAGGCCCGCCATGCGCCGGATGCGCGACACTGCCACAAGTGTTTGCACGCTGTCGGGAAGTTCGCCGTAGCGGTCGCGCAGTTCTTCTACGACGAGGTCGATATGGCCGGGCTTGGCATTGGCTGCGGCGGCTGCCGAGAGTTTTTGGTAGGCCTCGAGCCGCAGTCGTTCTGAATCGATGTATTCGTCGGGGATGCGCGCATCCAGCGGCAGTTCGAGCCGCAGTTCGTTGCGGGCCTCGTGGTGTTCACCGCGGAACGCTTCAACCGCTTCGCCGATCATGCGCAGGTAGAGGTCGAAGCCGACGCCGGCGATATGCCCGGATTGTGCGCCGCCGAGCAGGTTTCCGGCGCCGCGCAGTTCGAGGTCTTTCATCGCCACCTGCATCCCGGCGCCGAGTTCGTTATTTGCGGCGATGGTTTCGAGCCGGTTGTGGGCGGTTTCGGTGAGCGGTTTGTTGCCGTCGTAGAGGAAGTAAGCGTAGGCCCGGTCACGGCCTCGCCCAACGCGACCGCGCAGCTGGTGGAGCTGGCTGAGGCCGTAACGTTCGGCGTCGTCGATGATGAGCGTGTTGGCGTTGGGGATGTCGAGCCCGGTTTCGACGATGGTGGTGGTGACCAGCACATCAAATTTGCGTTCCCAGAAATCGACCATGACCTGTTCGAGGCTGTTTTCGCTCAGCCGACCGTGGGCGACCGCGATGCGCGCTTCGGGTACGAGTTCAGCGAGGTGTTGGGCGACGCGGTTGATGGATGCGGTGCGGTTATGGACGTAAAACACCTGTCCTTCGCGCAGCAGTTCGCGGCGGATTGCGGCGGTGATCTGCTTATCAGATTTGGGGCCGACGAAGGTGAGGATCGGGTGCCGGTCTTCGGGCGGGGTTGCGAGCGTTGACATTTCGCGGATGCCCGTGGCCGCCATTTCGAGGGTGCGCGGGATGGGTGTCGCGCTCATGGCGAGCACATCGACGTTGGTTTTGAGCTGTTTGAGCTGCTCTTTGTGTTCGACACCGAAGCGCTGTTCTTCGTCGATGATGACGAGCCCCAGGTCGCGGTAGGTGAAGTCGTCGCTGAGCAGCCGGTGCGTGCCGATCACAATGTCGACGGTGCCGTCGGCAAGCCCGACTTTGGTTTCGGCGATCTCTTTTGATTTTTGGAATCGGCTGACCCCGCGAATTTGCACCGGGAAACCGGCCATGCGCTCGGTAAAGGTTTCGAGGTGTTGGCGCACCAGCAGGGTGGTTGGCACGAGCACCACCACCTGCTTGTTGTCTTGCACCGCCTTGAACGCGGCACGCACCGCAACTTCGGTTTTACCGAAACCGACATCGCCTGAGAGCAGCCGGTCCATCGGCAGGGGCGATTCCATATCGCGTTTGATTTCGTCGATGGTTTGCAGCTGGTCGGCAGTTTCGACGTATGGGAATGCTTCTTCGAACTCGTGCTGGAAGGGGGTGTCTGAACTGAACGCAAAACCGCGGGCGGCTTGCCGTTGGCTGTAGAGCTTGACGAGCCCGACGGCGATTTCGTGCGTGGCTTTGCGGGCCTTCGATTTTGTCTGTGCCCAATCGCTGCCACCCATTTTTGAGAGGCTGGGTTCTTCACCGCCCACATAGCGGGTGAGCTGATCGAGGTGGTCGGTGGGAACGAGCAGTTTGTCGCCGGGATGTCCTCGTTTTGAGGGGGCGTACTCAATGACAAGAAACTCTTTTGTTGACCGCTGCCCGGGACGCCCCGGTACCGGGATTTCGCGCTGTTCGAGCCGCTGGAACCGGCCAATACCGTGCTGATCGTGGACGACATAGTCGCCGGCTTTGAGCTGCAGCGGGTCGACCACCTGTCCGCTGCGGCGACGGGCGAGTTTGCGGGGTGCTGCAGCGTTATAGCCGACCGCGCGGCCGTAGAAGTCAGATTCGGTCAGCAGCGCGAGTTTTTGGTTGGTGAGTTCGATACCGACGCTCAGCGGCGCGTGTACGAGGTAACAGACACCCGGTTCGAGCTCGTCAGGGCTTTCGGGCAGCGCCGACACGGGGCGGCCTGCGGCGCCGCGTTCGGCAAGCACCTGCACGGCGCGCTCCACAAGTCCCGGGCCGTTTGCCGACATCACCGCAGTCCAGCCGGATTGCAGTCGGTCAACCACGTGGTCGACGGCTGATTCGGTGTTCCCCGCAAAACTTGGCACCGGATCGCCGGCGAGCCGCACCGAGTTGTCAACCGCATCCTCTTCGCCGCCAAATTGCGAAAAGGTCCACCAGGGCCGCCCGCCTTTGAGTTCACGCAATTGCCCGAGGGCGAGATAGTCGCCGCCAGAGAGATCAATCGGGGCTTCAGCTCCCGCCGTTGCAGCGCTCCAGGCGGCTTCGAGGAACTCGCGGTTGGTTTGTCGCAGGTCGTTGGCGCGGGTGGTGACCCGTTCGGGACGGAGCACTGCGATGGCCGCGTTTTCGGGGAGGTAGTTGATGATCGGCACGAGCTCGTCGACAAGTGCCGGAGCGAGCGACTCCATCCCCTCAACGGCGATACCCTCGGCAATTTTGCCGAGCATCCCGGAAATATTTGGGAACTCGTGTTCCATTTCACGCGCACGGTTGCGCACCGATTCGGTGAGCAGCAGCTCACGGCTGGGGGTGAGTGTGATGCGCTCAATGGTTTCGTCGAATGAGCGCTGGTCGCTCACCGAAAACGGCCGCATCTCGTCGATTTCGTCACCAAAAAAATCGACTCGCACCGCGTGTTGAGCGTCGGGCGGGAAAACATCGAGGATGCCGCCGCGCACCGCAAATTCGCCGCGGCGAGTGACCATATCGACTCGGGCATAGGCCAGTTCAACGAGCTGCTCGGCGATGTCTCCGAGGTCGTAGTCGCGCTCCCCCGCCACGAGTTCGAGCTGCCGGGCCGAATCGAGCTGCGGCATCAGCGGCTGCAGCGCCGCACGCACCGAGGCAAACATGATGAACGGCACCTGCGCTTCGGGAGCGACTTGGGATGCAGTGCCGACGCTGGCGGCCCCGGTGGTGACCGGTTCACCTCGGCGCCACTGGCCGAGCGCGCGCATGGCCGCGAGCCGGCGACCGGTGGTGTCGGCGCTGGGGCTCAAGCGTTCGTGCGGCAGCGTCTCCCAGGCGGGGAATTCAACAATATGCGCCGCCGGCAAAAAGGCGGCAAGATCGGTTGCGTACTGTTCGGCTTCGCGACTGGATGCGGTAACCACCAGCGTGCACGAGGGTGCGGACACTTCGCGTGAGCGAGCTTCGACAAGCGCCGCCAGCAGCGGGGCACTGAGTCCCTCAGCGAGGGTGAAGTCGGTGTCCCGATCGGCACGCGAAACTGCGCGCGCAAAGCTATCGGCTTGCTGGGCTGCCGCGAGAAATCCGTGAAGTCGCACCCCAGCAGTCTAGTTGGCCGCCCGCGGCGGCCTCTAGCCAGGTGCATGAGCCACTGGCCAGACGTGCTTTGTTAGGCGAGGTCGGCCGAGTCGATCAGCACCGTGAACGGACCGTCGTTGACCGAGCTGACGCGCATCATCGCCCCGAACCGACCGGTTTCGACGTGCAGTCCGGCCTCGCGCAGCAGTTCGCAAAAGTGTTCGATCAGCGGTTCGGAGTGTTCGCGGCCCGAAGCCCGCGACCAGGATGGCCGCCGACCTTTGCGCACGTCGCCATAGAGGGTGAACTGGCTCACCACCAGCACGGGCGCGTCAAGATCGAGTGCCGATCGCTCATCTTCGAGGATGCGCAGGCCCGCCAATTTGCGAACAATCTTCGCGGCATCTGCTTCGGTATCGGTGTGGGTCGCGCCCACGAGCACGAGTAGTCCGGGTCGAGGTAGCTGCCCAACGATTTTGCCCTCGACCTCAACCGAGGCGCTTGTGCACCGTGTGGCTACCGCTCGCATTGTGAAACCTCCGCCGTCAGTTGGCGCTGACGGGCATATCGCTAGCTGGCCGGGGCGTGAAATTTTTGTTGCGCGGCCACCAGCCCGTCGGTGACCGTCAGTTCGACGGCATCCGCCGCATCCTCAATTAGCACCGGGAGGGCATCCCGTTCGGTGCTGCCAAACGGACGCAGCACGAAATCGGCAACGTCCTGTCGGCCCGGCGGTCGACCGATGCCAACCCGCACGCGGATGTAATCAGCGCCGATTGCGGCAGAAATATCGCGCAGGCCATTGTGGCCGCCGTGTCCGCCACCGCGCTTGAGTTTCAGCGTGTCGAAGGGGATATCGAGCTCATCGTGCACGACGATGATGCGTTCGATGGGGATGCTGTGATACTTCACCAGCTGCGAAACCGGCCCGCCCGACACGTTCATAAAACCGGTCGATTTCGCGAGTATCAATTTGGGTTGTCCGGGTGCTAGGCGCCCTTCGGCTGTGACGGCGCTCGCGCGCGGATGGCGACGGAAACGTGCCGCCATCCGCTGCGCGAGCGCATCAACCACCATCTGGCCGATGTTGTGACGCGTTGCCGCGTACCGGTCACCGGGGTTCCCGAGACCGACGACGAGCCACTCACCAGCCACTGTTTGTTACTCTTCCGAGGCTTCTTCGGCCGGAGCTTCGGCGGCCACCTCTTCGGCGGCGTCTTCGTCTTCTTCAGGTGCTTCTTCCTGCGGAACAGCGATGGTGAAGATGACGATTTCGGTCTCGTCGTCAACCAGCTTGGTGCCCTTGGGCAGAGCGAGGTCGGTGGCGAGCACGACAGTGCCCTCTTCCAGACCCTCGACGCTGTGGATGACGTTCTCGGGAATGTTGGTGGCCTCGGCCGAAACGAGCACCGATGCGGTTTCCTGCAGCAGGATGGTGCCCGAGAACGGCTCGCCCTCGGCGATAACCGGAACTTCAACCTCGACGCGCTCGCCCTGCTTCACGATGAGCAGGTCGATGTGCTCGATGATCTGCAGCACCGGGTCGCGCTGCACGTCTTTTACAAGCGCGAGCTGCTTGGTGCCCTCGATGTTGAGTTCGAGCAGCGCGTTGGCGCGACGAACGAGCAGCATGGTCTTGTGACCGGGCAGTGCGAGGTGCTGCGGTTCGGTGCCGTGACCGTAGAGCACGGCTGGGATTTCGCCGGCGGCGCGCAGGCGGCGGGCGGCACCCTTACCGAATTCGGTGCGGACAGTGACGTCGAGCTTGTTGTCGAGCTCTTTAGCCATGTTGGTTTCCTTTCGCATTGTGGCAGGCGAGACGCCCGCGCAAAACCCCGCGATTACGGAACCTGCGCACCGCGTCGATAACGGGCACAGCTGGCCCCTCGCCGAAGTACGCCCGATAGTCTACACCGATTTATATGGCCCGGTAGGCGTTTTTGATCTGCGCTCAAACCCAGAGCATTATCGCCGGGATGCCTGACGCACCAGGCGAAGTGCTTTTCGATATCCCGAGCCACGTACAAGGTGCACCACGAGTGCGAGCGTGAAAAACAGCACAGCTTCAACAATGGCAGACTGCAGCATACTGCTCCCCACTGCGCCGTCGAAGCGATCACCGGCCATCATCCACACCGCCATACCCTGCGCCAGCGCGAACACACCGAACACCAGTGGTGCCAGACCAGAAAGCATCGAGCTGAGCACCACCAGCAGCTTGATGAGTCCGACAATGCCCGTCAATACGCCCGCAACGATGAGCTGGTCGCTGAAGGTCGACATGAGCCACTCAGAGAAACTCTGCATGATGTTGCTGCCCGGAATATAGGGTTCAACGCTCATGAACAGCACGATGAGACCCAAGACCGCACCGATCAGCATCGCTGCAACCCGGGCGCCGGTGCCGGGGTTGCCGGTTCCCTCTTCGAGCACCGCCATCACGTTCACGCCGCGATGGTCCAGCTGATAACCGGGGGCGCGCAGATCGCGTTCGGCGAGCATCTGCTGCGGTGTTGCGTGCTGCGGATTATGCCACTGGGGTGGGTTGTTGCGTTGCGGGGCTGCGGCGCCGGGCTGTTGCGATGCTGGCGGCACCGCGGCGGGAAGCACCTGGGTGGGTTCATCCACTCGGGTGGCCGCGCTTGGCTGCCGAGCATAGTTGAGATCGTCGGTGTCGTAGCGGCTGGTTGCAGTAACCGATTCGGCCGCATCCCGAGCTCCGCCATCGCGACCGGATGCATCCGATTGTCCGTCGCCACCGTTGATGTTCAGGTCGTAGGCGCGGGTCGGTGTTGGCTCGTCCTGTGCCGAGTTGTTGGCTGCGGGCTGGTTCCACCACGGCTGCTGATCGGTCATGAAATCGTGCCCCTCTTTCGTAACAAGTGGTTTCGCAACGATAGGTCTTGTGAACGGTTGGCTTTAGCGTAACGACCTCGGCGGTCGATTCCGGTCAGCCTCGGTAACGATTTTGGCCGCGGCCATCCATAATCGAAGGAAGCACTACGCGAAGAAAGGCGAGCCATGACTGATACCCGTACCACCCCGACAAGTGCATCCGCCAATATCGGAGTAGTTGGACTGGCAGTGATGGGGTCAAATCTGGCTCGCAACCTCGCCTCCCGCGACGGTAATACCGTCGCAATTTACAACCGCTCCCCCGAACGCACCGACGCGCTGGTTGCCGCGCATCCCGAAGCCGATTTTGTTGCCACGCACACCCTCGAACAGTTCGCTGCCGCACTGCAGCGGCCCCGAACCGCAATCATCATGGTGCAGGCCGGCAACGCCACGGATGCGGTGATTGATCAGCTGTGCGAGGTGTTTGAGCCGGGCGACATCATTGTCGACGGCGGTAACGCCCTCTACACCGACACGATCCGCCGGGAGGCTGCGGTGCGTGAGCGTGGTCTGCACTTTGTGGGCGCCGGTATTTCGGGTGGTGAAGAGGGCGCGCTGAACGGCCCCGCGATTATGCCGGGCGGCCCCGCCGAGTCGTACCGCACCCTCGGCCCCATCCTCGAATCGATCGCGGCCCGCGCCCCCGAAGATGGCGTGCCGTGTGTGGCCCATATCGGCACCGATGGCGCCGGTCATTTTGTAAAAATGGTGCACAACGGTATCGAGTACGCCGATATGCAGCTCATCGGCGAAGCCTACGATCTGCTGCGGCACGTGGGCGGCCTCAAACCCGCGCAGATTGCCGAGGTGTTTGCCGAGTGGAACCGCGGCGACCTCGAGTCGTATCTCATCGAAATCACCTCCGAGGTGCTGCGTCACACCGACGCCGAAACGGGTAAGCCGTTCGTTGACGTCATCGTCGACCGGGCCGGGATGAAGGGCACCGGAACCTGGACCGTACAGACCGCGCTGTCGCTCGCGGTACCGGTGTCGGGGATCGGCGAGGCCGTCTTTGCTCGCGGTGTGTCGGGCCGCACGGCGCAACGGGCGGCGGTGCGCCCCACGATTACGAACCCGCCGCAGCCGGTCGCGGTTGACGAGAGCTTTGTTGAGCAGGTGCGACTGGCGCTCTACGCATCCAAGGTGATTGCTTACGCACAGGGTTTTGACCTAATTCTTGAAGGCGCCCGTGAATACGGCTGGGAAATCGATCCCGGTGTGGTGGCGAAGGTGTGGCGCGCCGGATGCATCATCCGCGCCCGGTTCCTCAACCGCATCGCCGAGGCATACAGCCGCAACCCGCAGCTGAGCTCGCTACTGGCCGATCCGTACTTTGCCGCCGAGGTCGCCAAGGGTGCTGATGCATGGCGTCACGTGGTGTCAACGGCCGCGCTTTCGGGTGTGCCGGCACCGGCGTTTTCGGCCTCGCTCGCCTACTACGATTCGCTCGCGGCCGAACGGCTGCCGGCCGCGCTCATCCAGGCGCAGCGTGATTTTTTTGGGGCGCACACCTACGGCAGGGTTGACCGGGATGGCACCTTCCACACCAATTGGTCGGGTGACCGCACCGAGCAGCAGCTGAACTAGTCGCCGCTCGTCTCGCCCCGGGTAGCGGCTTCATCGCTGCCCGGGGCGTTTGTGTCGGCAGCAGCAGCGTCTGTGTCGGCAGGGTCTGTGTCGAGGCGCCCGTATTTTTGCTGCAAAAAGTCGAGGTGGGCATCGCTATCACGGCGGGCATCCCCCAACACTTCTTGCTCGAGCTCGTCGACACCACGACGCATTAACTCAACCACGCGGTCGAGGTCGCGTTCGAGCTCGGCCACGGTTGCCTCAGACTGCCCGGTTTTGAGTCGTTTCACCGCGGTGATTCGTCCCGCTAGCACCCGGTATTCGGTCATCCGGTCGACTTTCAGCGTCACCAGCCTCGTATAAGCGGGATGCGCGGCGGTGATGGCGCCAGCTTTTTCGATCACCCGCAGCCGCTGCTCCAGCTGCCCCATGCGGGCATCCGCCTCGGGGGTCGCGCTTTTTGTCCCGCCGGCGGGAGTGATCGGCATCGCGGTGGCGCGCACCACATCGTCGATAAACGAGTTGCGAGTCGATGGGCGTTCGAACGGGCTCACGACAATTTCGTTGTCACTCACAGCTCGCACTCGAAAGCTCGCGTGGCCGCGGCCGGTGAAGGTGCTCACCGATCCGGGCTCGCCGGTGCGCAGCGTCTCGCGGATCCGGGCCCGAACCGGGGCACCCGCCGCGCCGTGCAAATCAACCGCGTACGACTGCGATAGCGCTTCACCAGCCGCTTCGATGGCGGCATTGCGGGCTCGCACCTGACGCTGGCGGCGTTTCCCGCCCAGCCAGCCACCGATGAAGGCAGCTGCTCCAGCCCCGGCAATAATGAGCGGCATAAACGGTTGCGCTGCGGCAAGTTCGAGCACGCCGGCGAGCGACCCGGCACCAATCCCCAGCGCACCCCAGCCGACACCCGACCAAAACGGGATGGTTCCGGCTGGCACTGCGTTGCGGCGCCACATCCGGTCGCCCACCGGTGCAACAAAATGCAAATCGGTGTCGCTACCGTGACGCCGCCACCCAACCTCACTTTCGGGAAGTGAAACGGGCACCGGCTGATAGCGCTCTAGTGCGGCTCCGCTCGAATCAGACATGCCTCCATTGTCGCCGATGCGTTTGGGCGCTAGCGGCGAAGGGTCCGGTCACTCGAACGAACCCTTCCGCAGCTGCACCTGCTAGTGCGTAGTCGCGAGCGTCTCGCGAGCGGCGGCGGCAGCTTTGACGAGCCCACGCAGCGAGGCGATTGTCTCGTCATAGCCACGGGTTTTTAGACCGCAGTCGGGGTTAATCCACAGTCGGTCGCTGGGAATCGCTTTCGCGGCGATTTCCACGAGCTCGGCAATCTCGTCATCGCTGGGCACGCGCGGCGAGTGAATGTCCCACACGCCGGGGCCGATACCGCGCGGGTAGTCGTGAGCGGCGAGATCTGCCACCACTTCCATCCGTGAGCGGGCCGCCTCGATCGAGGTGACATCGGCATCGAGACCGTCAATTGCCGCGATGATTTCACCGAACTCCGAGTAGCAAAGGTGGGTGTGGATCTGCGTCGTCGCTGCCACTGCGGCGGTGGCAAGACGGAAGGCATCCACCGACCAGCGCAGGTAGTCGTCGTGGCGGTCACGCTCAAGCGGCAGCAGCTCACGCAGCGCCGGCTCATCAACCTGAATGATGTGGATGCCGGCGGCTTCAAGGTCGCTCACCTCATCGCGCAGTGCCAGTGCCACCTGGGCGGCGGTGTCGGCAAGCGGCTGGTCATCGCGCACGAACGACCAGGCGAGGATGGTGACCGGCCCGGTCAGCATCCCCTTCACCGGGCGGTCGGTGAGCGACTGGGCGTACTGCGACCAGGGCACGGTGATCGGTGCCGGGCGCGATACATCGCCCCACAAAATCGACGGGCGGGTACAGCGAGATCCGTACGATTGCACCCAACCGTTTGCGGTGGTGGCAAAACCGTCGAGGTGCTCAGCAAAGTACTGCACCATATCGTTGCGCTCGGGTTCACCATGCACGAGCACGTCCAAACCGAGTTCGAGCTGCAGCTCGATCACGCGGCGAATTTCGTCGCGCAGGAAGCCGTTGTAGGCCTGCTCATCAATGTCACCGCGCAGGAAGTCGCGGCGCGCGCGGCGAATTTCACCTGTCTGCGGGAACGAACCGATCGTGGTGGTCGGTAGTGGCGGCAGCGCCAGTGCGGCGGCCTGTGCTGCAGCCCGTTCGCTGTACGGTTCGCGTTGGCGATCTGCGGCGGTGATTCCAGCTACCCGTTCACGCACCGCCGGGTTGTGCACGCCGGGGGCTGCCTCGCGGTCGGCGAGGGCTGCGCTTGCCTCATCCAACTCGACCTGGATGTGTTCGCGTCCGTTTTCGAGACCGCGCGCCAGTATCACCACTTCGCGGGTTTTTTCATCGGCGAAGGCAAGCCATGAGCGCAGCTGTTCGGGCAGCGCTTCGGTCTCGTCTGCCAGGGTGTGCGGCACGTGAAAGAGCGACGTGGAGGTTGCCGCCGAAACCCGGGCCCCACCATCGCGCAGCTGCTCGAGCTTGCCGAGCGCGCGGTCAAGATCGGCACGCCAAATATTGTGTCCGTTAATCACTCCGGCAACCAGCTGCACGCGCTGCTCGTTCGCCGCTGCCGCCGGCGCCTCACCGTTAACGAGGTCAATACCGACGGCCTCCACTCCCGATTCCGCAAGCTGTGCGAAGCTCGCTTCGGGAAGAGCTGCATACGAGGTGGCGACAAAAATCGCGGGACGGTCGCTTGCCGCTGCCAGTTCGCGGTACACCTGACCGGCAAGCTTCCCCAGACGCGCCTGGTCGGCACCGAGCAGCTGTGAAACGAGCGCCGATTCATCCAGCTGCACCCACTCGGCACCCGCATCCCGAAGATCGGCCAGCAGTTCGCGGTACACGGGCACGAGGTCGTCGAGCCGGTCGAGCGGATCGAATCCTTCGGGTGCGGCATCGCTCGCCTTTGCGAGCGCGAGGAAGGTGACCGGGCCAACCAGCACCGGGCGTGTCACGTATCCGGCGGCTTTTGCCTCGCGCACCTGTTCGGCGCGCTCTCGATTGGCGTAGGCGAAATTGGTTTCGGGGCCGATCTCGGGCACCAGGTAGTGATAGTTCGTGTCGAACCATTTGGTCATCTCGAGCGCCGGATGCGTGGCGTCACCGCGCGCGAGCAGGAAGGCATCGTCGGTGGTCACGGTTTCGGCATTAATAGCGTCAGCGAAGCGAGCCGGCACCGCACCCACGGTAACGAGCGTGTCGAGCACGTGGTCGTAGGTTGACGAGTCTTCGGGGATGGATGAGTCGGTGCGTTCGAGCCCCGCCGCGGCGAGGGCTGCGCGGGCAGCGGCGCGTACTTCACCACGCACTTGTTCGAGCTCGTCGCGGGTGGTCTTACCACGCCAATATTGCTCGAGTGCGCGCTTGAGTTCGCGGTTGCGGCCGATGCGCGGGTAACCGAGGACGGTGCCGGTTGGGAATGACTGGTGCTGGATGGTCATGCTGTGCTTCTTTCAGATCGTTTTCGGCTGCGGTGCGGTCAGCTACCGCCGGATGCTGGTGGGATGCGCGCTCGGCTCTGTCGCCCGTGGCGTTCAGTGCGAGCGCATCAGCATTCGGAACGCTGCACTCGAGCTCGACTCGGGAACCGGGTCTTGTTTGGCCAGCAGGGCTTCAGCTCGCGCTCGATCAACTGCGCCGACGCGGCAGAGCAGTTCGACCGGTTCGCTGACTCGGTTTTGGGTGTAGAGGTGCAGCCCCGGAGCGCCCCCGTCGAGCAGGTCGTGACACATGGCGGTTGCCTGGGCGATCCCGAGTTCTTTGCGCGCGGCGTCACTGGTGCACGATTCGAGCGCGCGCTGCCAGCGCTGTGGCACCGGTTCACCGCTGAGCTGCGCCATGCGATTCAGTCGCGCGATCGAGGTGATCGGCATGATGCCCGGCAGGATGGGGATGGTCACACCGTGGGCGCGGGCACGTTCAACAAAACGCAGGTAATCGTCGGCCTCAAAAAACAGCTGGGTGATCGCGAGGTTGGCTCCGGCTGCTTCTTTGGCCAGGAGGGTGTTGAGGTCCTGCTGTTCGTCGCGAGATTCTGGATGCCCGGTGGGATACGCGGCGACCGCGATGATGCCGCCGCGGGCGTCCCTGACGCGCCAGCGTCCGTCGGTGGGAGTAACGCGTTCGAGTTCTTCGGGGATGCGGGTGCGTCGCACTCCGCGCACGAGTTGCGCGAGTTCGGCTCCGGTGCGGATTTCGCCGAGCCACTCATCCCCTTCCGCTTCCGCTGGCTTGTCACCGCGCAGGGCGAGGAAGTCGCGGATGCCGCGGTCGATGAATTCACCGATGAGCGCTGAAAGCTCTGCGGTGGTGGCGCCCACGCAGGTGAGGTGCGCGAGGGGACGCACTCCGGCGAGGTCTCGCACCAGTTCGAGCACGCCCAGCGACTCTTTCCGTGATGAGCCGCCGGCACCGAAGGTGACCGAAATGAACTCCGGCCCCAGCGCACCCAATTGGCGCGCAACATCCGGCATCCGCGCCGCGACGGCGGGCGTGCGCGGCGGGAATAGCTCAAATGAGAACGGAACGGCGGTCATGCAGCCACCGTATGGCGAGCCGCATCAGCTGCCCAGCCGAGCTGTCACAAAGCGCAGTTCAGCGTCACGCGACGTCACACTCTGACATCTACTGCGACAAAATGCGAGATGTGCTGTCGCCCTCACGGCAGGATGTTACGCGGCCCCGTCAAACATGCTGGTGACCGAGCCGTCCTCAAACACCTCGTGAATCGCGCGCGCAATGAGCGGCGCAATCGGCAGCACCGTGAGCGAGTCGAACTGCTTTTCTGCGGTGATGGGCAGCGTGTCGGTGACGACCACCTCGTCGATGCACTCGTTTGAGAGCCGCTCGATAGCCGGGCCCGAGAACACGGCATGGGTTGCCGCCACGACCACCTTCGAGGCGCCGTGGTCGCGCAGCGCTTGTGCGGCCTTGAGGATCGTGCCGCCGGTGTCGATCAGGTCGTCTACCATCAGACAGGTGCGGCCCTCGACGTTTCCGACGATGTCGTGCACGGTCACCTCGTTCGCCACCTTCGGATCGCGACGCTTGTGGATAATCGCGAGGGGTGCACCGAGTGCGTCCGACCAGCGGTCGGCGACGCGCACGCGGCCCATATCGGGCGAAACGATGGTGAGGTTCGGGTCGTTGCCGAGCTTTTTGCGGAAGTACTCCATCAGCACCGGCATAGCGAACAGGTGGTCGACGGGCCCGTCGAAGAAGCCCTGGATCTGGGAGGCGTGAAGATCCACCGACATGATGCGGTCAGCGCCGGCGGTCTTGAACAGGTCAGCGATCAGACGTGCCGAGATGGGTTCGCGCCCGCGGCCCTTCTTGTCCTGGCGGGCATATGGGTAGCAGGGCGCAACGACGGTGATGCGCTTGGCAGAGGCGCGCTTGAGCGCGTCCACCATGATGAGCTGCTCCATGATCGCCTCGTTGATCGGGGCGTCATGCGACTGGATCACAAACGCATCCGCACCACGCACCGACTCGCCGTAGCGGGCGTAAATCTCGCCATTGGCGAAGGTGCGGGTTTCGGTTTCGAGCAGCTCAGTTCCAAGCTCGTGCGCAATTTGCTGGGCCAGCTCGGGATGGGTGCGCCCCGCGATCAGTACGAGTCGTTTTTCACCGGGATGCATGATGCCAGACACGAATTACCGCCCCTATTTCGCTCGTCAACTGCAGTTTGCTGTCGTCTGCAAGATTAATAAAACCAGGTTACTCGCTTTATTCGCCCGACGTGCCGGATGCATCCTCGGCAGCCTTGGCAGAGTCGGAACCGGGCCGGTTTTTTGCCACCCAGCCGGGAATGTTTCGCTGCGGGGCCACGGTGATCACCAGGGCGCCGGCGGGCACATCCTTGCGGATGGTCGTACCGGCACCCGAGTATGCGCCGTCGCCAATCTCAACCGGAGCCACCAGCACATTGTCGGAACCGATCTTGACGTGTTTGCCAACCACGGTGCGATGTTTCGCCACCCCGTCGTAGTTCGCGGTGATCGTGCCGGCGCCGAGGTTCGAACCCTCACCAATTTCAGCATCGCCGACATACGAAAGGTGCGGCACTTTTGCGCCGGCACCGATGGCGCTGTTTTTGGTCTCAACGAAGGTGCCTACCTTCGCTCCGGCACCCACGACCGAGTTCGGCCGCAGATAGCTCCAGGGCCCCACGGTCGCCCCCTCGCCGATCACCGAGAGCGTAGCGTCAGTGCGTTTCACCGTGGCGCCAGCGCCAACCTCGCAGTCAACCAGCGTGGTGTCGGGGCCGATCACAGCCCCCTCGGCCACTGTGGTTGCCCCGCGCAGCTGCGTACCCGGCTGAATTTCCACGTCGGGAGCCAGGGTCACGTCGCGCTCAATGATGGTGGTGTCGGGGTCGACAATCGTCACACCCTCACGCATCCAGTGTTCGAGTACGCGACGGTTGTATTCGCGCGCGGTCGCACCCAGCTGCGCGCGGTCGTTAATTCCCTGTACGAGCCAGTTGTCGGTGACCGCCACCGCAGCAATCCGGCCGCCGTCGCCGCGGATCAGTGCGGCCGCATCCGTAAGATATTTTTCGGCCTGCACATTGTCGGTGCCGATGCGCGACATCGCATCCCGAGCCGCGGCTGCGGTAAAGGCATACACTCCGGCGTTGATTTCACGCACAAGCTTCTGCTGCTCGGTGGCGTCACGATCTTCAACGATCTGGGCAAACTCCCCGCTGTCATCGCGCAGCACGCGGCCGAATCCGGTCGGATCGTCATAGATTGCGCTGAGCATGGTGAGATCGTCGCGCCGGCTGCGGTGCGCATCCACCAGACGCCCCACCGTTACCGAGTCGAGCAGCGGCACATCGCCTGAGAGCACCACCACATCGCCGTCAAAATCGGCGGGCAGTGCATCCAAACCGGTTTCTAGGGCACGACCGGTGCCGGGAATTTCATCCTGATCGGCAATGATGGTGTTCGGTGCAAATTCGAGGATGGCTTCGGCCACCCGGTCGCGATCGTGGCGTACCACCGCAACTGTGTGCGCGGCACCGAGCTCTGCCGCCGTGTGCAGCACGTGTCCGATCATTGGCAGCCCACCGAGCTTGTGCAGCACCTTCGGCGTTTTCGACTTCATCCGGGTGCCCTTACCAGCGGCGAGGATGATCACGGCCAAGTTCTGATCGGTCATGTGGCTACTCCCAAGATCGTGTCATTGGCGACGGTACGCGGGCATTGAGTTGTAGCTCCTCCCCCAGGATTCGAACCTGGACCTCACGGCTCCAAAGGCCGTCGTGCTGCCGTTACACCAAGGAGGAATGTGTCGTGCCCGTATAGTCTGCCACGACTTCGCCGCAGGCGCCGAAAAACCGTCGGGAATAATAGAACTTATGTCTGAATTCAGCGGTCGGGATGCGGTCGACCAGATCGTCGCAGAGTGGGCCACCGTGCGTGGCGACCTCGATTTTTCGCCCCTCGAGGTGTTTTCGCGAATCAAACGCATCTCACGCCAGCTCGATGCCGTTCGCCGCACCGCTTTTTCGGCGGCGCAGCTCGAACTGTGGGAGTTTGATGTGCTCTCGGCGCTGCGCCGTGCCGGTCACCCGCACGCACTCACCCCGAAGCAGCTGATGCAAACCAACCTGGTTTCTTCGGGCACCATGACCAACCGCATCGACCGACTCGAACAGCGCGGCCTGGTGCGCCGCAGCGATGATCCCGCCGATGGCCGCAGCGTGCTCGTGCACATGACCGGCGACGGCATCGCCCGCGTTGACGAAGCAATTAAGCATCTGCTCCGGGCCGAGCAGTCGCTGCTCGAGCCGCTATCGCCGGCCGAACGCGAGGTTTTTGCCGACACCCTGCGCACGCTGGCAGTGCGGATCGCACCGAACGACAGCTAGCGCCCGCGATGCCTCCAGCGCGGCAGTTAGCTCCGCCGCGTGCTGTCAGGCAAACTAGACGCCTATGGTTCATCTACTTGGCGCCGAACATCTGCAGCTCGAATTCCCCACCAAAGCCGTCTTCGACGACGTCACCGTGGGAATTGCTGCCGGCGACCGCATCGGCATTGTCGGCCGCAACGGCGACGGTAAATCAACGCTGATGAAAATCATGGCCGGGCGGATGCAACCCGATGCCGGTCAAGTGACCGTGCGCCGCGACACCCGCATCGCCATGCTCGACCAGAGCGATGCGCTCGATCTGGATGACTCGGTGGGACACAGCATCGTTGGTGACCGTGACGAATTTGAGTGGGCCGGGGATGCACACATCCGCGACATAATTGGCGGCCTGGTCAGCGATCTCGATTGGGATGCCCGCATTGGTGACCTTTCGGGTGGCCAGCAGCGTCGGGTGGCGCTCGCGCAGGTGCTCATCGATGATTGCGATATTTTGATGCTTGACGAGCCCACCAACCACCTCGACATTGAGGGGGTTCACTGGCTGGCAAAGCATCTCAACGAACGCTGGTCGCCGAACGAGGGTGCGCTCGTGGTGGTTACCCACGACCGCTGGTTTCTCGACGAGGTTTGCACCCGCATGTGGGAGGTGCACGACCGCATCGTCGAAGAATTCGAGGGCGGTTATGCCGCGTATGTGCTGCAGCGTGTTGAGCGCGACCGGCAGGCTGCAATCGCCGAGCAAAAACGCCAAAACCTGATGCGCAAAGAGCTCGCCTGGCTGCGCCGCGGCGCTCCGGCGCGCACGTCAAAACCGAAGTTTCGCATCGAAGCCGCCAACCAACTGATTGCCGATGTGCCGCCGGTGCGGAATCCGATCGAACTACAGCGGATGGCGGTTGCGCGACTCGGCAAGGATGTGGTCGATCTTGAGAACGCCGCCGTTGCGTTTGGTGATCGGCAGGTGCTGCATGACGTTACCTGGCGGATTGCTCCGGGTGAGCGCACCGGCATTCTGGGAGTGAACGGCGCCGGGAAATCGACGCTGCTACGGCTCATTACCGGTGAGCTCTCACCCACTTCGGGCCGGGTCAAACACGGTAAGACCGTGCGCATCGCCACCCTGTCGCAGCAGCTTGACGAGCTCAAAGAGGTTGCTGACGACCGCGTGTTTGAGGTGGTGGGCCGTCTCAAGCGCACCTACACCGCGGCAGGCGACGAGATGACCCCCTCGCAGCTGCTCGAGCGGCTCGGCTTTACCAGCGCGCAATTGCAGACCCCGGTGCGTGATCTATCGGGCGGTCAAAAACGCCGGCTGCAATTGCTGCTGATTTTGCTTGACGAACCGAATGTGCTCATCCTCGACGAGCCCACAAACGATCTCGACACCGACATGCTCGCGGCGATGGAAGATTTGCTCGACACCTGGCCGGGCACGCTGCTGGTGGTGTCACACGACCGCTACCTGCTCGAGCGCATCACCGACCAGCAGTATGCGGTGATTGGTGGCACGCTTCGGCATCTTCCCGGTGGCGTGGATGAATATCTGCGGCTTTCAGCGCACGGCACCGCACCTGCGGCCCCCCAGGCGGGCGAGCAGGTTGCCGCTCCGGCAGCGGCCGATTCATCCCGGCTCAGCGGTGCCGAGCGGCGCAGCCTCGAAAAAGAGACCGCGGCCATTCAGCGGCGCCTCACGAAACTCGCCGAAGAATTAACCGCGGTGGATGCGAGGCTGGCCGCACATGACCAGTCAGATTACGAGGGGCTCACCGCGATCGGTCACGAGCGCAGCGCCGTGCAGGATGAAATCGATGAGCTCGAGTTGCGCTGGCTCGAACTTGCCGAACGGCTCGAAAACTAGGCTGCCTCAGAGCTCAATTTGTTCCTGCGCGAGCAGGGCTTCTTTGAGTTGTTTACGTGCCCGGTTGAGTCGTGAGCGCACGGTCTGCACCGGCACCTGCTGGTAGTCGGCGATCTGCTCGTAGGTGTAGTCGGCAAATTCGCGCAGCACCAGCGCCACGCGGAAGTCTTCACTGAGCGTTTCGAGCGCGCGCTGCACGCGATCACGCACCGCATTGGCTTCGGCGTGGTCGGTGTCGTCGGCGCGATCGAACACATACTCGGCGGCGTCTTCGTCGACAGTCACCTCTCGGCGTTTGCGGATAATCGCCAGTGCCGAGTTCTGTGCGATGCGGAACGCCCACGTCGAAATTGACGATTCGCCCCGAAACTTCGGCAGGTTTTGCCAGATCGCAATCAGCGTGTTTTGCAGGGCGTCTTCGGCGTCGGCTCGGTGCCCGCAGGTGCGCAGGCATACGGCCCAGAGTCGGTTTCGGTAGGGCTCAAGCAAGAGTGAAAAAGCGCGCCGGTCGCCCTGCTTCGCTTCGGCAAGCAGTTGGGCTTCATTGGCAGCACTCTCCATTGCCACTCCTGTCGTTCGCCTCTCGGCAGCTCAACACAATCGGAACAAAAACTAATAGTTGCGGGTTACGTTGAAAGATTCCAGAGTAAATATCCGTCTAGAGATTGACTCTCAGTCGCTTCTCGGCCAGATGCGGCGCACAGCTGCCTCTCCCGGCCGGTGCGCCTGCGCGGCAGCAGACCGGCCAGAAATATTTTTCGGATGCGGGGAACTTTTGGGTGTGGATGCGCATCCAATCTACGAATCAGCGAAAGCATCCACTACGACTTTGATTCGAAGGAGCAAACAACGATGAGCACCACCGACAGCGGCAACCCGAACGAGGCCTTCTACGGACACGACCCGGTTGCAGAGTCAACGAACCCCGACGGCACCAGCGCCAAGGCGTTCGATTTTGACGGTGACGGCAGCGTTGACAATGTTTACGCCGACACCACCGGCGACGGAAACATCGACACTCGATTTATCGATACTGACGGTGACGGCACCTTCGACTACGCCGACATTGACAGCGATGGCGACGGCATCATCGACACCACCGCCTACGACACCGACGGTGACGGCAAGCTCGATCTGGCTCGTGTCGACATTGACGGTGACGGTTATGCCGACGAAGAACACGCCATCGATCCCTACGGGCCCGACAGCTTCACCGACGCGAACGACATCAACAACCTTCCCGCGCCGCCGAACGAGCAGCCGCTCCCGTCTGACCCCACCGGCACCGGGGATGCCACCGGCGACTCGACTGACGGAGGCAACTCGGGCGAGCCGATCAATGACACCGACGAATCCAGTTACCTCGAAGGCCAGGTCGAGTTCGACACCGACGGTGACGGCCAGCTCGACGGCGCCCTGGTTGACGGCGATAGCGACGGCAACCTCGACACGATGCTGATCGACCACGACGGCGATGGCCTCGCCGACGAGGTGTGGATGGACACCACCGGCGACGGCACTTTTGACTCGGTTGGCCACGCCGACGGTAATGGCGAGATCAACGAGTTGGAAGACTTTGATGGTCCGGAAGTGTCGGATTTCGTCTAGACAATTTCGTAACCGCAATTTTCACAACCGCATCGGGCGCCGGAATTTCTGCTGAGCCGGGAACTTTCCCGGCGCCCGATGCATCACACTCAGTAGAGTCACAGATTTTTACCACCGGCGCGCACTGTAAGAGAGAGAACATCATGTCGGACCCCAATTCACCCCAGCTGGCAGACGAATCGTTCCTCGGCGAGGTGCCTTCGCTCAGCGATGAGCAGTGGGACGGCATGCTTGAGGACGCATTCATCGCACCCCCGGGAATGGCCGACCACCTCGTTGACCTTTTTGATGACCCCGCCGAAAACGACACCGCCGACTACGCCGATGATGCGATCGATCCGGATGTGATCGATAACGACGCGATTTTTGACCACGGACTCGAGTCGGGCACGGCGACCGATGCCGACCCCGTCGACACCGACCAGCGGCCAAGCGACGGCGAACCATCCCCCACGCCCGAGTCGACCGACGACTCGGCAGGCAACGGCTCGCTGCTCGACAGCGTCTTCGGCACTGCCGAGTTCAGCGACGACGCAGCCGGTATCGACACCGGCGAATTTGGCGGCGACCAGGCACTCGACATCGACCAGCCCAATTACGACAGCGCCGACCTTGGCGAATCGCACGACACCGACAACGATTTCGACACTCCCGGCGACGACTCGAACGCCTTCCTCGTCTAGCCGCCGCGACGTCTAACTACTGGCGGCTAGCTACTGACGTTTAGCTACTGGCTATCCGTTGAGGCGCAGCGCCAGGTTGGTGAATGAGCGGTCGAGCACCTGGTAGGCGTTCTGCCGCTCGGGGTATGGCTCAACTACAGCCGCGCGGCGGGCCTCTACCGACCATTTCAGTGCCCGGTCACGCAATTGCAGTGCCGTTGATGATGGCGGCATCGCGAGTTTTTCGGCATCGTTGCGCCCGGCGAGCTGGCGGTCGAGCATCCCAACCAGCGGGTGGTCAGGTTCGACCGCAGCCAGCCGTTCCAGCGCATCCAATTCATTGAGCGGATGCAATTCGGGGCGCAGCCGGGCCTCGGCCACCAGGTTACGCAGCGGTGGCGGTGCCCCGTTCGACCAGGCCAGCCGTTCGAGTTGTTCGAGTGCGCGACGGGTTTTTACATACGAGTAGCGCCCCACATAGCGCACCGCGAGCGCCCGGCGCAGCTGCTCAATTCCCGAGGCCTGCACGAGCCAATCGCTGAGGGCGCGCGCCCCCTGCTGAGCCGGGGCGCGTCCGTGACGCAGCCCATACTCACCGATCAATTCGACCAGGCGCTGCACTTCGCGGTTATAAATGCCCGGGGCGATGGCCGCATCCGGTTCGCCTCCTCGCAATTCGAGGTCGAGGTCATCCGCAGCGGCCAACTGCGCCAGCGAGGTGGCGTCGTCTTCTCGTACCAGCCCGGTGCGTGCCGCCTGCGCCATATTGCCGGCAATCGCCACCACCGTGCCGAGGTTGGCGCCGTGCTGCGAGGCAAATGTTTCGGCGCGTTGACGCGCCAGCTCGATGGGGTCGGCACTCCCCCAGGGTGTGCCGCCGAAGGTGTCGGCGTGGCTGAGCACTCCGATTGCGCGCGCGGCGTCTTCACCTGCTGTGTTGGTGATGCTCCCCCACTCGCGGAGGAATTCGAGATCGTCGCGCAGTGGCATATCCCGAAACACATAGACCAGCGCGTCGGCGGCCTGAGCACCCTCATGGCCGAGGATTTCGCGGCGGGTGGCTTCGGCGTGTTCCGTGGTGGTTGTGGCAAGCCCCGGGGTGTCGATGAGCGTCATATCGCGCAGCACTTCCGACTGCAAATAGACGATCGCGTGGGCAATATGTTCGATGGGTGCCGGCAGTGTGTCGGGCAGGCAGCCGTTTATGAGGTCAAAAGGCAGCCGCTGACCGTTGCGCAGCACGACTTCGCCGCGTTCGGGGCCACCAAAGGTGTAGTGGGTGGTTACTTTGGTACATTCCACGGCGCTGGTCGGTGCCACAACCCGACCGACGAGCGCATTTACCAGTGTCGATTTACCGGCTTTGACACGGCCAACCACCGCCAGTCGAATGGTGTCGTTAAGCGAGCGCCGCACCGAATCGGTGAGCTGTCCGGTGCCGGGGCGATCAACCCGATCAAATGCGTCACACAGTTCGTTAACTGCCCGGCGCATCCCCTCACTGGCGCTGATGGCACTCATGCGCGATCCGCAACCGCCACCGCGGTTGAAACCTTCCGGTAGGTTTTGGGATCGAAGTGGCGCTTCAGGTCTTCGATTTTTCCGTGATTACCGGAGGAGTCGTTGTCGAAGCGCACAAAAATACCGTAGGGCAGGTCTTGATACACGTAGTAATACGAGTAGCCCCCACTTCCCTGATCGAAGTCGCCCTCCCAGGTGGTGCCGCTCGCCTTACCGTCGAGGGTCCATTCACTACCCGAACCGCCGTAGCTGTTTTCGCCGTAGGCAATCGCGGTGTCGGCGCTGTCGAACTCGAGCAGGTGCAGTGATGCGTACGGCTCGTCATACCAGGTGCACTCGAGCGCTGTTTTTGCCTCGAAGTTCGACGAACGGCATGACGCGTCGTCGACCGGCACGATCCATTTGAGGGCTGCTTCCCCGGTGAGGGCTGGACAGTTTTTACCGGCTTCAGCGGTGGAATCGTCCCAGCAGGTGACTTTGCCGCTCGGGGCCGACCCGGCGCTCGGTTTTGAACCGCCGCCGAACAGGGCCACACCACCCCAGATAAGCCCGACGACCACCGCGAGCGCGAGAATCACGAGTCCGATTATGAGCGGCACATTACGCTTTTTGGTGGCAGGCTTTGCGGGCTGCGGTGCCGGTCGCCGATCGGCGGGGCGTGGCGCACCACCGCCAGGATGCTGCGAGGCTGGGCGCGGTACGTTTGGCCGCGGTGCCGGGCCGTTCGGACGCTGCCCGTTCGGTGAGCCGGGGTTCGGTCCAGGCGGTCGGGCTCCTGGAGCTGGCGTTGGCCGCTGGCCGGGCTGGCGCATCGGGCCGGTTTGTGCGGGAGCACCGCCGCCTGCCGGGTTCGGTCGGGTATGCGGCCCATTCGGTCGAGCGCCGCCGGAATGCTGCCGGGTTGGAGGCTGCCCACCGGGACGCTGCGCGCCAGGCCGCGGACCGTTCGGGCTCGGAGCACCCCGTCGCGGCTGTTGCCGGCCCGGAGCCTGCGGTGGTCGTCCGCGGCGGCCGGCGCCGGCCGCGGACACGTAGAGCGCGCCTTCGGCAGTGACCAGTTTGGGGTCGTCAAGCGTGGCGATCTGCAAATTCGTGCGCTCACGAATCATGCGGCTAATCGCCGGGGTGCGTGACGAGCCACCGGTGAGGTAGACGAGTGCCGGGCGTTCACCCGAGACGCGATCGAACACATCCTGAAGCAGCTTTGCGGCACGCTCAATATCGCCGGCAATCAGCCGCTCATATTCGCCACGGGTGATCGTCACCACCGCATCCTCTTCACCCAGGCTCACCGAAATATCGGCGTCGGGACGGGTGGAGAGTTCGGTTTTTGCGGCGGTTACCGCGCTGCCGAGCGCTGATTGTGCGCGCAGCTCGGCCATGGTGCGCGGCTGGTGCAGGCGATCGGCGAGCTCCTGGTGCCCGCGCGAGCGCAGTGTGTCGAGTGTCCAGTCGAGCAGGCGGGCATCAAAGGTGCGGCCGCCGAGCACCGGGTCGCCACCATAGGCCAATACCCGGTAGCCGACCGGTGATTGTGGTGCGCGTTCGAGCACCGCGAGGTCGAGCGTGCCGCCACCGAAATCGAATACCGCCACCCGCGATCCCGGTGCCGCCTGCTGGTTGCGGGCATAGTGTGCGGCCGCGGCGATCGGTTCAGAAACGGTGCGAATCGTGTCGGGCCTGAAACCGGCCGCGATCGCGCCCTTGCGCAGCGACTCGATCTGCGAGGGCGCCCAGGCGACCGGATGCGTCAGCCACACTTCCCGTGGCGGTTCATTGTTTTGCCGACGCAGCGCGGTTTCGCGCACGCTCGAATACACCTCGGTGATCAGATCTTCGGGGCTGACAATTTTGCCGCCGAGCACCACATCGCCACGACCAATCAGTGCTTTGGGGGTGCGCTCAAAGCCGTCGGGGTGTCGCAGCTGCGCGTTGAGCGCCTCGTCACCAACACGAAAGCCCGAGGGCGTCAGCACTACGGCCGAGGGCATGGTGATGCCACCATCAGACAGGCTCACCGGCCGAACCACACCGTTCGCGTCAATAGCGGCGGCGGTGTTCGAAGTACCAAAGTCGATGGCGAGTCGCCAGGTCATCGGCCGACGCTCCTCTCGTCGTTGTTATGGAAGTGGTTGAGTCACGTTGAATGAGCATACGAGGTTTGGATTACGGTTCGGTCTTTGACTGCGTTAGTCGTTCGACTTCCGCAGCTGCCGTACGTATCGCGTCCTGAATCTGTTCGATCTGCGGATTGAGCCGGCCAAGCCTCTGTCTCCGCTCAGATTCACTCGCTCGCCGCGCCGATTCGATGCGGTCAAGCTCGGCTTTCGCGGCGTTGGCGGATGCTTTCAGGTCGCGATCAAAAATTTTTTTTGCATCCGTTTGCACCACCTGCAGTACCCCGCGTACCGCCCGATCGAGCACCTCACGCAACTCAACCGTGGCGTCGTTAACGGTCTGCAAAAACGACTGCCGCTTTGCCTGCCGCCGCGCCAATAGTGCACCGAGGCTGCCCATAATCGACATGCCGACCAGCGCCGCCCCAACCGGTCCGAGTAGCGCGCCGAGGGTCAGTGAACCGATACCCGACCCCATCAGGGCACCCGAAAACAGTGTGCGAGGGTCGAGGGATGCGGCATTGTGTTCAATCGGAGCGCGGGGCTGATCACCCACCTCGGTGATGCGGCGATTGAGCTCACCAAAAAGCGCACGATGGGGATCCATACCGGCATCGGCGTAGAGTTCAGCGAGCAGCGCACCGGCTCGCTGTGCAATACCTGCAAGGGCCCGACGCACGTTCACTTCGAGGTCGGCGGCGAGTTCGTTGCGCAGCACCAGCGCCTGCTGGTCGCTAATTCCCGAACCTTTCGACTGCACCCGCTCACGCCAGTGCGCGGCAAATTCACGAGTGAGTCGGGAGTTTGCCGAGGTCAGTTCAACCCGCACGCGGTCGACCTGCGCGCCCCAGTCGTAGCGCGCATCTTCAAATGTGCGCAGCAGGTTTTCGCGGTGCTCTTTAATGCGTACGGCATCCTCGGGCGCCTCAACCGCACCGCCCAGCGCCTCGCGTTCGGCTTGCAGCGCGACAAGTGGCTGTTCGAGCAACGCCGCTCCCTGCCGCAGCGCGTTCAGTGTGGGTAGCTGGTTTGCGCGCATTAGCGGTGCCCGCAGTGCATCGGCGAGTTCGGGAACCCGGCTGGCCTCAAACAGGCGCCGACGCCGCTCGGGGTCGGCTTCGGCAGCGGCGCGTTCACCCCACGCCCCCGACACTGCGACCATAGGGATATTCGCCAGGCGCGGTGACCGGGCCGCGAGAATCTGCCGGTTTTCTTCAAGAATCTGGGCAGAACTATTGCGATACAGGTCAAGTTTGGTGACGGCCACGACCACCGATTCGACATGCTCGGCACAGTTCATCAAAAAATCGAGTGCGGGTTCGGTGATGCGTCCGGCCGCATCGGTTACCAGCAGCAGCACGCTCGCGTCACGTGCGCGTGCCAGCGCGCGCAGTGCGTAGGCTTCGCTCAGGCCGCCCGAACCGGGGGTGTCGACTATCGTGCATCCCTGCAAAAAACCGGGGCGAACTGCCTGCGATGCCTGCAGTGGGGCCGGATCGGCGTTCATCAGCACCGGCGAATCAAGCCGGATCCACGCCGGTAGTTCGGCAGCGAGGATACGCCGGCGGTTCGGCGGTTGCGGGAACTCGAGTTCGGCTTCTCCCAGCGGAAAATCATCGCTCGCCACCTCGTAGTTCACCGCCAGGGCGGTCACTGCGCTCGGCCCGGTGGGTGCCAGATTTGCCGTCGCCAGCAGCGAGTTCACCAGCGTTGATTTACCGCGGTTCACCTCGCCCACCACAACAATGCTCGGTGGCCGGCCGCGGGAATCGCGGATCATTTGTACGATGCCCGCGAACTCATCCTGGAGCCCCTGCTGTTTGGCCGCCTCGCCAAGTTTCCGAAAGGCAACGGTGGCGGGGTTCGGTTTGCGCGCGGGTTGACCAGTGTGGTTTGCGGCCGACGAACCGGGTTTTGCAGCGTCGGCACTGGAATTCATATCGATCACGCTACTTGGTTTTCGGTTGCGGCCGCTACTGAACGGATGATGTAACCGCTATCGGCCGCAACGATGATTTTGCCGGATCAGTTGTTTTGTGGGTCACCAATTAACAGCATCTGGTTGCCCCTTCGGCGGGGCTCGACACCTGCGCCACGCGGTGTCCGTCACCGCGTAATCGTTCGGCGATCGCGGCCGCGTCCTGGCCGTCGCGGGCGAGGAATGCCAGTGTTGGCCCAGACCCCGAAACAATCCCGGCAAGCGCCCCGGCACGCTCTCCGGCAGCCAGCGCTGCCACAAGCTCTGGTCGCATCCGCAGCGCCGGCGCCTGTAGGTCATTGACCAATTGCGGCGCCAACGCACCTACGTCTCCCGCGCGCAACGCCTGCAGGAGGGTCGGATCGACCTCGGGGGTCGGTGCCGGGCCGAGATGTTCGGCGAACTGGGCGCGATGCTCATCAAGCGCCCGATAGGCGGCCGGGGTCGAAATACCGCGGTCATTAAAACGCAGCACCCAGTGCAATTCGCCGCCAACCAGGGTGCGCGCGAGTTGTTCACCCCGGCCGGTGCCGATCGCGGCGCCGCCACTCACCGCGAATGGCACATCACTGCCCAGCTGTGCTGCCAGCGATTCGAGGTCGGTGCGGGTCAGGTTCGTCCCCCACAGCTCATTGCAGGCCACCAGGGTGGCCGCAGCATCCGCCGAGCCACCGCCCATACCGCCGGCGATCGGAACATTTTTTTTGACGCGCAGCCGGGCGCCGGCCGTGCATCCGGTTGCTTCGGCGAGCAGCTTTGCGGCCCGGATCACAAGGTTAGAGTCGTCGGTTACCAGATCGGCGACCGGGACCGCTGAGGCGGGATCAAATTCAAGCTGCAGGGTGTCTGCCGGCTCGGCGGCGACATACTCGTACAGCCCAACCGCCAAAAACACTGTCGCAAGCGGATGGTAGCCGTCGTCTGCGAGCGGGCCCACCGAGAGCGCAAGGTTGATCTTCCCGGGGGCACGGACGATAACTGCACTCATATTTCCACCCTAGGTGGGTGGCGCTGAGTGAATGGTGCTGCCCTATTCGGACAGCTATTCGCTATCACCCGGCAGCGTATCGATATCAACACGTGCCAGCGCCACATAGTCGTCGATCGTGAGCGCTTCACCGCGAGCGGTCGGATCGATACCGGCGGCCACCAGCGCCTGGCTCGCGGCAGCGGCCGAGCCGAAGCTTTGCGCGAGCGCCTGCCGCAGCATCTTGCGCCGCTGCGCAAAAGCCGCATCGACCAGCTTGAAAGTGCGTTCGCGCAGCTGCTCGTCACCGCGCACATCCCCTGCCACGAATGACACGAGCACCGAGTCGACGTTCGGCACCGGCCAGAACACCTTGCGGCCAACGAGACCCCGCGTCTGCCAATTGCCAAACCAGGCGGCTTTTACGCTCGGGGCACCGTACACGCGCGATCCGGGTTCGGCGGCGATGCGCTCCCCCACTTCACGCTGCACCATCACGACACCCCGGCGCAGCGAGGGCAGCAGCGGCAGCAGGTGCAGCAGCACCGGCACCGAGACGTTATACGGCAGGTTTGCCACCAGCGCCACCGGGTTGCCAACTACCTCGGTGACTTTGAGCGCATCCTGTTCAACAACTCTTAGCCTCGCCGCGGCGTTCGGCGCCATCGCTGCGGCCGTTTCGGGCAGTCGCTGCGCCAGGCGCGGATCTATCTCGATCGCGGTGACTTCGGCTCCTGCAGCTAGCAGCGCCAGTGTCAGCGAACCGAGCCCGGGCCCGATTTCGAGCACGTGTTCGCCCGGCGCAACCTGTGCGAGGCCCACGATGCGGCGCACCGTGCCGTGGTCGTGCACAAAATTTTGTCCGAGCTTTTTGGTGGGGTGCACATCGAGCGCGGCCGCGAGCTCGCGCACTTCGGCGGGCCCCAGCAGCTGCACATCATCGGCAAACTCGGTGCGGTCGTTCATCGGGTGCCTCGTGCGGATGCGGCCAGCCACTTTTTGCGAACCTCGGGATCGAAGGGGCCGTACAGATCGAGCGTGTTTTTCGCGACCTGAGCTGCCAGTTCGTCAGCGTCCATCCCCAGATGCGCGGCCATGAACCGCAGCGTGATGGGGATGAGATAGGGGGCGTTGGGGCGTCCACGAAACGGCATCGGGGTGAGGAATGGCGCATCGGTTTCAACCAGGATGCGTTCCAGCGGCGTCACCTCGAGGGCCTCGCGCAATTGCGGGGCATTTTTGAACGTCACCGTTCCGGCAAACGACAGATACCAGCCCTCATCTGCAGCAAGTTTCGCGAGCTCGGCATCGCCCGAAAAACAGTGAAACACGGTGCCGGCCGGCGCACCCTCGCGTTTTAGGGAGGCGACCACCTCGTCGTGCGCGTCGCGGTCGTGGATTTGCATCGGCAGGCGGTGCCGTTTGGCGAGCTCAATATGTGCCGCGAATGATTCGTACTGGGCGGAAATGCCATCAGCATCGGTGGTGCGAAAAAAATCCAGCCCGGTCTCCCCGATGGCAGCCACGCGCTCGTCGGCAGCGAGCGCATCGATCTGTGCGAGCGCCTCATCGAGGTTGTATCCGTCGGGCATGGTGCCGGCGGCATAACCCGGTGCTTCATTGGGATGAATGGCTACCGCTGCCAGCAGCCGAGGCTCGGCCTGCGCGGCCGCCACCTGCCAGCGGCTGGATGGCACATCGCCAGCAACGGTGATCGCCCCGAGAATATTGGCTTCGGCAGCGAGATCCATATGCTCGGCAACACTCAGGCCCACCTCGCCATCTTCAATCTGCAGGTGCGTGTGATTGTCATAGCAGGGTGTGCCGAGCGGCTCGGGCACCTCGGGGTATTTGAGTTCCCGGTGGTGGCCGGTCTCGGCGATGCTGCTGCGACGAGTGGGCGTTGCCAAAACTAGGCGTCCTGTTCGACGCGGGGGAACAGCGCCGGCAGCTCACCAACGGTGCCGTCCGATTTCCAGTTAAGAGCATCGGCGACGCGCTGGTCGCTGAGGTTGCCCTCAGCGTGCAGTGCCGTCCACAGTTTTTCGGCCGCGATCGGAATCACCGGGTGCAGCAGCACGGCCAGCACTCCGAGGCCCCACACAGCGGTGGTGAGCACCTGGGCGAGACGGTCGCGCTGGGATTCATCCTTGGCGAGGATCCACGGCTGCTGTTCGGTGATGTAGCCGTTAAGCGCATCCACGAGCTGCCATACCTCGGCGATGGCCTGGTCGACCGCGAACCGGTCGATTGCGGCTTCGGACTCGCGGATGCTGTGCTCGGCGAGCTGCTGAATTTCAGGGTCGGCTGAGATACCGGTTGGCAGGGTGCCGGCAAAATATTTGCGCACCATGGCCAGCACTCGCGAGGCGAGGTTACCGAAACCATTGGCGAGTTCGGCGTGGTAGCGAGCGTTGAGGTCTTCCCATGAGAATGAACCGTCCTGCCCGAGGTGGATGGCGCGCATGAAGTAGTAGCGGAACGCATCCGAACCAAACACATCGGTGATTTCGCTGGGTGCGATACCGGTGAGCTTCGACTTCGACATTTTTTCACCGCCGACCAGCAGCCAACCGGTTGCGAACACCCGCTGCGGCGGCTCGATTCCGGCGGCCATCAGCATCGCCGGCCAGATCACCGCGTGGAAGCGGAGGATGTCTTTACCGACAACGTGGTTGGCGGGCCAGTAGCGGTCGAATTTGGTTTCGCCCTCGTCGCCGTAGTTGAGTGCCGAAACATAGTTGAGCAGCGCGTCAACCCACACGTAGACGACGTGTGATTCGTCCCACGGCACTTTGATGCCCCAGTCGAAGCTGGTGCGCGAGATCGACAGGTCGTGCAATCCCGAGCGCACAAAACTGATGACCTCGTTGCGGGCGGCCTGGGGCTGGATGAAGTCGGGGTTTGCCTCGTAGTAGTCGAGCAGCTGCTGCTGGAAATTTGCGAGCCGGAAAAAGTAGTTGCGTTCACTCAACAACTCGAGCGGCTTCGAGTGGATGGCACAAACTTTTTGCCCCTCGTAGGCGTCGGTGCCGTCGATGATTTCGGCTTCGGGTTTGAATTCTTCACAGCCCACGCAGTACAGCGCCTCGAACTCGTCTTCGTAGATGTGTCCGGCGTCGTAGAGGTCTTGTAGAAATCGGCGCACGCGAACTTCGTGACGTTCTTCGGTGGTGCGGATGAAGTCGTCATTCGACAGGTTGAGTGTCTGTAGCAGCGGCTTCCAGGCATCTTCGACAAGCTTGTCGGTCCACTCCTTCGGTGAAACTCCGTTGGCGGCCGCCGACCGCAAAATCTTCTGCCCGTGTTCGTCGGTGCCAGTGAGGAAGAACGTGTCATCACCGCGCTGCCGGTGCCAGCGAGCCAACACGTCCGCCGCCACTTCGGCATAGGCGTGACCAATGTGGGGAACGTCGTTGACGTAGAAGATCGGGGTGGTGACGTAGAAAGATGCGCCAGAAGACATGCTGGCTAGTCTACTGGGTTGCCCGCGGTTCGCCGACAAGTATGACGCCGTACTGCACCGCGCGCCGGGCGCGTACCGGCACTGTGGCTATTCGTCTCGCTGCGCCAGCGCCGCCTGGTAGAGCTCGCGTTTGCTGAGCCCGGTAGCCGCCGCAACCTCGGCCGCCGCATCCTTCAACCGCATCCCCGATGCCGCAACCTCGAGGGTGCGTGCCGCACCGGTATCCAGGTTCACGACCTCAGCCTCGGCGCCAGCGAGCACAATCACGATCTCGCCGCGCACACCCTCAGCAGCCCAATCAGCAAGCTCTCGCAACGTGCCACGGCGAACCTCCTCGTGCAATTTCGTAAGTTCACGGCACACGGCAGCGCGTCGATTGGGCCAGGATGCGGCAAACTCAGACAGAGTTGTGGCCAGCCGGTGCGGCGACTCATAGAGCACGATTGTGCGCGGCTCGCGATCGAGCTCGGCAATCAAGCGAGCGCGTTCCCCCGCCTTGCGCGGCACAAAGCCTTCAAAACAAAACCGGTCGGTGGGAAGGCCCGAAATCGCCAGCGCGGTTGCTACCGCGGTGGGGCCGGGCACGCTCGTCACCGTGGCACCGACCTCGGCGCAGGCCACCACCACCGGATAGCCGGGGTCGCTGATGCCTGGCATCCCCGCATCCGATACCAGTGCCACATCCTGTTCGAGCGCGAGCTGCGCGATCTCGGCGGCGAGTTCGGTCTCGTTGTGGTCGTGCAGGGCAATCAGGCGCGGCCGGTTGCCCGTCTCGCGCAGCGAATGCACCTCGAGCAGCTGCAGCAGTTTGGCGGTGGTGCGAGTATCTTCACAGGCGATCACATCCACGCGCGCGAGCGTTTCGCGCATCCGCTGCGAAGCGTCGGCGAGATTACCGAGCGGTGTACCTACCAGGATGAGCATCCGCTATCGCCACCCCGGCAGCCACATGGTCGTGTACCAATACCACTTGGGAATCATGGCGCCGGTCCAGATCGGCATGAACCAAATCGATACCATGACTGCCGCGATCAAAAACACCAGCACGCAGTTGACCGCGATCGTGCGGCCGCGTCTGCGATCGGTAGGCGACCCGGCGAGCGTTTGCAGCGCAACCGGCGCGGCCAGATACAAAAACGGCAGCCAGGCGATCACATAAAAGTGGTAGATCGAAGTGCGCCCAGTGAGCAGCCACGGCAGGTATCCTGCGGCCACCCCCACGAGAATGAGCACATAGCGCCAGTTCGGTCGCACAAACAGATAGAGCAGCAGGAAAACCACCGCGACCGTTCCCAGCCAGTACATCAGCGGATTCGAAATCGAATTGATCGCCACCACGCACTCGTTCGCGCCGCATCCAGCCTGGCCCTGACTGTAATAGTCGTAAGCAAAGGCGGTGGGGCGCAGCATGAACGGCCACTCATAGGCGGGCGAAATATACGGGTGATCGCCCTGCAGCCCCTCGTGAAATTTCAGGGCCTCGGAGTGGTAGTGCCACAGGCTCTGCAGTGGCAGCGGCACCCAGCCGAACGCACCGGTCCAGGCTCGGTCGGCAGCTTCGCTCGCCCACTGCCGGTAGTAGCCACCCTCGGTGCTCAACCAGCCCCACCAGGTGCACAGGTAAGTCGCCAGCGCCAACGGAATCGTGAGCACGAAGGCGATCGGCGCCTGCTTGAGCACCGCGCCCGAAAGCCAGAAGGTGACGCCCTCGCGCTTGCGCACCGCCGCATCCAAACCAACCGCAGCAAGACAGAATGCCGCCAAAAACACCACGCCCGAAATTTTTACGGCGGTGGCAAGGGCGAGCGTTACCGCCATTGCTACGAGCCACGGCCGGTTCCAGACCACGGGGCCATAGTCGGGGCCGGTTGGTGCCTGCTGCCCTCGTTTGCCGACTGTCCAGCTCCATTTACTGGGCACCGGTTCGAGCGGGATGCGGGGATCTTCCCGGTGCGCCCGCTTGCGCCACTGCGCCATCCGCGCCACCAGTTGCCGCTCGTGGTGCTCGCGGTCGAGCAGCAAAAAATAAAAACCGAGCAGCACAAAAAACATCAGCAGCCCGTCGAGAATCGACACTCGACTGGTGGTGATCGCGTGACCGTCAAGCGCGAGGAACCCAGCGCCGATTGCCGCGAGCCCGATCGACCCCAAAAGTTTCCGACCCACCAGGTACATCAGCGGCACCGCGAGCGTGCCAAAAAACGCGACGGCAATACGCCAAGCCCAAATGTGTTCGGCACCAAAAATCTGCATGCCCCAGCCGATCAGCAACTTACCGAACGGCGGATGCACCACATACGAGGGCGAATCGGGATCAAATCCGTTCACATTGCCGGATGCAAACTGGTCGCGCGCATCCTCGGCGGGATATTCCGACTCGTACCCCGCGTTGACGAGCGACCAGCCGTCCATGACGTAGTACACCTCGTCGAATACGAGCCGCTGTGGCGTTCCGAGCCGAACAAATCGGATCAGCGCGGCCACCACGGTGAGTACTCCGATGATCACCCACTCGGTGCGGCGAGCACGCACGGGGTCAGCGGTGAGGCGAGTCCACAGATCGTCTACCCACGAGCCGGTGCGAACGACCTGGGTCGAACCGGTGCGGCGGGAAGTGCGGGTGGAGCTGGCCAATGTCACCCGGCCATCGTAGGCAATGACGATGAGTAGCGGGCACAAAATGGTGATATCGGGGCAGGATTCATTCTCGCGGGCGAGGGTTTCGGCACTTGCTGAGCCGCCATTCATCCGCAGCCGCGCACAATGGTGACCATGAACAGCATCCCCACAGTTTCGCTTCTTGACGGCAATTCAATCCCCCAGCTGGGCTACGGCGTGTTTCGTATCGACCCCGAAGACACCGAGCGCTGTGTGAGCGAAGCGCTCGAGGCCGGCTACCGCCACATCGACACCGCCCGCATCTACGGCAATGAAGAGGGTGTGGGGCGCGCAATCGCTACCAGCGGCATCCCTCGCGATGAGCTTTTTGTCACCACCAAACTTTGGACCGACGATCTCGGTGCCGGGAAAGCTGCCGCCGCGCTCGATGCCTCGCTTGAGCGACTGCAATTGGATGCGGTTGATCTGTACCTCATTCACTGGCCGGTGCCCGACACCGACGCCTATCTCGAGTCGTGGACCGAACTCATGCAGCTGCGTGACGCCGGCCGCACCCGCTCGATCGGGGTGTGCAATATGAATATCGAGCACCTTGAACGCCTGATTGATGCGGGTGAAACTCCGGCCGTGAACCAAATCGAGCTGCATCCGTTGATGTCACAGCCGCAGCTGCGCCAGTTCTGCCGCGATAACGACATCGCCGTAGAAGCGTGGGGCCCGCTCGCGCAGGGACGCGCCGGACTACTCGAAATGCCCACTGTCACCGACATTGCCCGCGCGCACGGTAAAACTCCCGCGCAGGTGGTGCTGCGCTGGCATCTGCACCTGGGCAATATTGTGTTCCCCAAGACCACCAGCGCTGAGCGGATGCGCGAAAATCTCGACCTGTTCGATTTTGAACTGAACGTGGATGAAATGTCGGCGCTGGCCGATCTCGACCGTGGCGAGCGCGTTTCGGGTGCCGATCCCGAAACTTTTGGCATCAAGCAGTAGCTGCCACTGCGGGTGTCAGCTGTGCAGCAAGTGGCGGCTGACACCCGCATCCGATGCTGAACGCTCGATGCCGGCGCTGTGCTGCCCAACTAGAGCTGTGCTGGCCAACTAGACTTGAGAGGTTATGACCGCTGCGCCCATCCCCCATATGGCCTACCCCGATCTGCCGGTGAGCGCTCGCCGCGACGAGATCGCGGCGGCGATTCGCGACCACCAGGTCGTTATTGTCGCGGGCGAAACCGGTTCGGGGAAAACCACGCAGCTGCCAAAAATCTGTCTCGAGCTCGGCCGCACCTCGATTGCGCACACCCAGCCCCGCCGCATCGCCGCGCGCACTATCGCCGAGCGCATCGCCGAAGAACTCGATGTCGAACTCGGCACGCTCGTTGGCTACCAGGTGCGTTTTACCGACGAGTCAAGCGCGCAAACCCGCATCAAACTGATGACCGACGGCATCCTGCTCGCCCAGCTGAGCCACGACCGGATGCTTGAGCGCTACGACACGATCATCATCGATGAGGCGCACGAGCGCAGCCTCAATATTGATTTCATCCTCGGGTACCTCAAGCGGCTGCTGCCGAAACGTCCCGATCTCAAGGTGATTGTCACCTCGGCCACCATTGACCCCGAGTCGTTTGCGAACCATTTTGCGGATGCGGCCGGAGAACCGGCCCCGATCATTGAGGTTTCGGGGCGCACCTATCCGGTGGAAATTCGCTATCGGCCACTGCGGGCCGATGAGCTTGCCGCAGAGCTCGAGGATGCGGCCGAGACTGATCTCGAAGACGAATACGATCTGGCCGAGCTGGAAGCGCTCACCGCGCCCGATCCTGCGCCCGATCCTGCACCCGCGCCGGCCGCCGCTGCGGCGGTGCAGCTGCCGGCACCGCCCAATACCGAGGGCATGACCCTTTCGGAGCGAGCGCGGGCGATGGCGAAATACCGCCGCGAACGCACCGAAGCCGAAAAGGCGATGTTTGCAGCCGAGCGGGCAGCGCATCTTGCCGAACTGCGGGGCGAGAAGCCGCCGGCGTCGTCAGCGGGGTCTGCGCCGGCCTCTTCCGCGGCACCTGCCGCTGCGGCTGCCTCGGGGCCGGCTGCTACGCCGGCTGCTGCTGCCAAACAGCCGACCGCCACCAAACGGTCGGCAAAATCCCGGCCCGCCGAAGCGCCGCGCGAAGACCGCGATGTCAACGAGGCGATTATCGCGGCGCTGCGTGAACTCGAGGCAGAATCGCCCGGCGATGTGCTGGTGTTTTTGCCGGGTGAGCGAGAAATTCGCGACGCCGAAGAAGCCATCCAGGGCGCCTATAGCAGTGGCCGCAACGACACCAAGGTGCTCCCGCTGTACGGCCGACTCAGCGCGCGCGACCAGCACCGGGTGTTTGAAACCAAACGCGCCCCCGGCATCCGCCGCCGCGTGGTGCTCGCCACCAACGTGGCTGAAACCTCACTGACCGTGCCCGGTATCGCCTATGTGATCGACACCGGCACGGCGCGTATCTCGCGCTATTCAACCCGTGCGAAGGTGCAGCGGCTGCCAACCGAGCCCGTCAGCCAAGCATCCGCCAACCAGCGCTCCGGCCGCAGCGGACGCACCCGTCCCGGTGTGTGCATCCGCCTGTATTCGCGCGAAGATTTTCAATCGCGCCCCGAATACACCGACCCCGAAATCCTGCGCACGAACCTCGCCAGCGTTCTGTTGCAGATGCTCGGGCTGCGGCTCGGCGCGATCGAAGATTTTCCATTTCTCACCCCACCCGACCCGCGAGCCGTGCGCGACGGCACCGAACTGCTGCGCGAACTCGGGGCCCTTCGCGCCCGGCCCGACCGGCGCGGACTGCCGCAGCTGACCAAAGTGGGCCGCGAGCTTGCCCGACTGCCGATTGAGCCGCGCTATGCCCGCATGGTGCTCGCCGCCCGCGACGCCGGCGTTTCCCGAGAGGTGATGATTATTGTCGCCGGGCTCACGGTGCAGGATCTGCGCGAGCGTCCCCTTGAACAGCGCCAGCGCGCGGATGAGCTGCACTCGCGGTTCCGCGATCCATCGAGCGACTTCCTCAGCCTGCTGAAGCTGTGGGACTACCTGTTCGAGCTGCGCGACGAGCTCTCGTCAAGCGCGCTCAAACGCCGAATGAAAGACGAATTTCTCAACTTTGTGCGGTGGCGCGAGTGGCAAGACCTGGTGCGGCAGCTGCGCGAAATTGCGCGGCCGCTGGGCATCGAGGTGCAATTGCGCCGCGAGGGCAATGCCGCCGACCCCGACCGCGTACATCGGGCACTTTTGGCGGGGTTGCTCAGCCATATCGGGGTGCGGGATGAACTCAAACGCGACTACCGCGGTGCCCGGTCGACGCGATTCCGCATCTTCCCGGGTTCGGGGCTCGCAAAATCGCAACCGGATGCGGTGATGGCCGCCGAGCTCGTCGAAACCTCGCAGCTTTTTGCCCGCACGGTCGCCAAAATCGATCCGGCCTGGGCCGAAGAACTCGGCGGGCCGCTCGTAAAAAAACAGCTCGCCGACCCGCACTGGGAACGGAAGCAGGGCCAGGCGGTGGCACTCGAATCGGTGACGCTCTATGGGGTGCCGCTCGTGCGGGGCCGTCGCGTATCGCTCGCGGCAAGCGATCCCGTGCACGCCCACGAACTATTTATTGAACACGCGCTGGTGCGGGGCGATTGGACCGGTCGCTACCCCTTCGAGCGGCGCAATAAACAGCTGCTTGCCGAACTCGAACAGCTCGAACATCGCACCCGCCAGTATGGCCTTGTCAGTGAGCAGCAGCTGATTGATTTTTTTGCCGAACGGGTGCCCGAACGGGTGGTGTCGCAGGCAAGTTTTGACCGCTGGTGGCGCCAGGTGCGGCAGGAGCATCCAAACCTCCTCACGCTGCGCAAAAGCGACCTGATTGATGCCGAGATCGAAACCGATAGCGAAGATGAATTTCCCCGCGAGTGGAAGCAGGGCGACCAGCGGCTGAAACTCGGGTATCGATTTGATCCAGCCGCAGGCGACGACGGTGTCACCGCCACAGTGCCGCTGGCGCTACTGGCCCGGTTGCGCGATGAGGGTTTCGATTGGGGCGTGCCTGGGATGCGTGCCGAACTCATCACTGCGCTATTGCGTTCGCTACCCAAGGCCACCCGCCGCAATTTCGTGCCCGCAAACGATTGGGCGCAGCGAATGCTCGCCACAATTGGCGAGGTGCGTCCCGACCGTGACGAGCCGGTTCCGGGAACGCTTGTCGAGGTGCTGCACGAACACCTGCAGCGTGCCGGCGGCATCCGGTTTTCGGTGTCAGAGTTTGACCTCGACCGGGTGCCCGAACATCTGCGGTTGCGATTCCGGGTGCTGAACGAGCACGGCCGCGAACTCGCCACCGGGCACGACCTCACCGCGCTCCAGCAGCGCCTCAAACGCGAGAGCGAAAAGGCGCTGGCAAGCATCACCGCCACCGCTGCCGCGATGCACGACGCCAAGCGCGCCGCCGAGCCGGTAACGCCAGCAGCCATCGGTGACACCGCGCCGGTAACCGAGCAGCAGGGGCTTACCGAATGGCCAGCCACGCCCATCCCCGAACATTTTGATCTCGGCCGTAAACACGGCGTGGTGCGCGCCTACCCGACCCTGCGGCTCGCTGACCCCGAACATCCCGGGGCCTCACGCATTGATCTGGCGCTGGCGACCACCCCGCAAGATCAAGCCCGCGAGCATCCGCTGGCGGTGGCGGCGCTGCTGGCGCGCAGCGTGCCGTCGCCCGCGAGCTATGTGCAGGCGCATCTCACCTCGGCCGAAAAACTCTCGCTGGCGGCGAGCCCGTACCGCAATGTGGATGCGCTGCTGGATGACACGCTGTTTGCGCTCGCCTATGCTGCGCTGCCCGAAACTCCCGTGCGGTCGGCCGAGTCGTTTGCGAAGCTGCGCGAGACATTCAATGCGGGACTTGTCGACAGCATGTTTGCCGCCGCGAAACTCGTGGCCGAAGTGTTGCAAGCCCACCGCGAAGCCACGCTGGCGGTAAAAAACACGAACGCGCTCGCCCATTTGGCGTCGCTGCAGGATGTTCGTGAGCAGCTGGCTGCGCTGATATTCGACGGTTTTGTATCGCGCACCGGTATGCAGCAGCTGCGCCACCTGCCGCGGTATCTGCGCGCCGCCACGCACCGCGTGGAGCGGCTCGGCACCAGCGCCGCCATCGAACGGGTGGGGATGACCGAATATTTGCAGGCCGCCGAACTGTATCGCCAGGCCGGCGGTGCACTACCGGCGCCGCTGACCGCATCCCCGGGGCTGCTGCGCGTGCGCTGGCTGCTCGAAGAGCTGCGGGTGAGCCTATTTGCTCAGCAGCTCGGCACTGCCGAGACCGTGTCGCTCAAACGCATCCGCAAAGCACTCGCCGAGGTGGAACAATGACCGAAATGCAATGGTTTCGCCATGACGAACGGGCGATGGCGTATTGGCGGATGGGGGAACCCGCCGAGGTGACCTTCGTGCTCGTCCACGGCATCGGCATGGGGCACCTGGTGTTTGCCGAGACCGCCGAGTTTTTGGCTCGCCACGGCGAGGTGGTGCTGGTTGATATGCCGGGATTTGGTGAGTCACCAGAGCCCGAAAAAGCGACTTCAATTAGCGAAACCGGCAAACTGTTGGCGGCGTTTGTTGCCGAGTTGCAGCTGCCGGGCGTGGTGTTGGTGGGTCATTCGATGGGCACCCAGGTGGTGGCTGAGACGATGCGACGCCGGCCCGATGTCGTGGCTGCGGGGGTGTTGATCTCGCCAACCGTGAACCCGAAGCGGCGCAGTGCCTGGCAGCAGGCGGGGCTGCTAATGGTTGACCTGGCAGACGAGTCGCCGCGGGTGCTGTGGCTCGGGCTGCGGTACTACCTGCAGGCGGGGCCGCGGTGGATGATCGGCAAACTGCGGATGATGCTGCAACACCGGATGGCGGGGGTGCTGCCGCATGTTCCGCAGCCGACGCTGGTGGTTCGTGGGCGACGCGACCGCGTGTGCTCGCAGCGCTGGTGCCGGCTGGTGGCCGACCTGCTGCCGCAGGGGCGGTTCAGTGAGGTGCACGGCTGCGGACACGAGGCGATGCTGCGCCGCCCCGAGGCGATCGCGCGGCTCATCCTCGTGCACGCGGGGGCGAATGCCTGATCGCCGCGTGCTTGAGCCGCGAGCTTGATGCCGCGTGCGAATGCCTGATCGCCGGGTGCGAATGCCTGATCGCCGGGTGCCGCCGCAGCCTCGCTGCCTGCGCGGCAGCCGTTGCCTGCGCCTGACGCCCGCGCCCCTGCCCGCCGCTTGCGGAAATTTGTTTCCTGACTGCATCCCGGTGCGGAAATTTGTTTCCTGACTGCATCCCGGTAAGGATTTTTGTTTCCTGAAATCAGAAATCTGTTTTTTTGATGCAAAATAGGCGTTCTGGCCGCTAAACAGCCCGAAACTCGCATTTTTGCAGCCAAAGTTCTGAAGCCAGGAAACAAAAATCTGAGGCCAGGAAACAAAATTCGGCAGGGCTGGCAATGCAGGGCGGATGCAGGGCTGGGGATGCAGGGCTGGGGATGCAGGGAGGATGCAGGGCCAGGCAGGCAGACATCTACAGGAAAGCAGCAAGGGGCCCCGCGTGGCGAGACCCCTGCTGACCAAACCGGATGCGGTTAGAGCACCTTTGAGAGGAAGTCTTGGGTGCGCTCCTCCCGCGGCGAGTCGAAGATGACGTCGGGCGCATCCGTTTCAACCACGACGCCATCAGCCATAAACACGACCCGGTCGGCGACCTCGCGGGCAAAGCCCATCTCGTGCGTCACCAGCACCATGGTCATCCCCGACTCGGCAAGGTCGCGGATCACCTGCAGCACCTCACCCACCATTTCGGGGTCGAGGGCGCTGGTGGCCTCGTCGAAGAGCATAATGTCGGGCGCCATCGCCAGGGCACGCGCGATCGCCACACGCTGTTTTTGGCCACCCGAAAGCTGTGCCGGGCGCGCATCCGCCTTATCGGCCAGCCCCACGCGGTCGAGCAGTCGCTTGGCGCGATCAACCGCTTCCGCACGCGACATCTTTTTCAGTTCGCTCGGCGCCATGGCGACGTTTTCGAGCACGGTCATGTTCGGGAACAGATTGAAGTGCTGGAACACCATGCCAACCTGCTGGCGGATCTTGTCGAGGTCTTTGCCCTTGGCTGCCGCGATGTTGTTGCCCTCGATGAGCACTTCGCCGCTAGTGACGTCTTCGAGCCGGTTCAGGCAGCGCAGCAGCGTCGATTTGCCCGATCCCGAGGGGCCGATGATGGCCACCACTTCGCCGTCGGCAACCTCCATGTTGATGCCCTTGAGCACCTCATTGCGACCGAAGCTTTTGTGCAGGTCGCGCACCACGATCGGAGGGGTGCCTTCGGGGACGGTGCGGACGGGGCGGGTGTAGAGCGCCTGTTTGGCTTCTGCGCTGCGCTCACTATTGGTGTCGTTGTGCGTGGTCATGTGTGCGCTCCTACTTGTTGAACTTCCGGTCGAACCAGTTCGACAGCATGGTCAGCAGCCAGATGACGATGAAGTACATCAGGCCAACGAGCAGCCAGATCTCAAGCGATCGGAAGGTGCTCGCGATGACGATACGGCCCTGGTAGGTGAGCTCGGCGAATCCGAGCACCGACAGCAGCGAGGTGTCTTTCAGGGTGATGATGAGCTGGTTGATGAGGTTGGGCGTCATAATCTTCAGTGCCTGCGGCATCACGACCTTCTGCATCGATTTGCCCCAGCCGAGGCCTAGCGAGCGTGCCGCTTCCATCTGCCCGGGGTCAACCGATTGCACGGCACCGCGCACGATTTCGGTGATGTAGGCACCGGCGTTCAGCGCCAGGGTGATCACACCCGCGGTGAGCACGTCAATGTTGGTGCCGAGCGCAGTTGGCACACCGAAGTAGAAGAAGAACGCCTGCACGATCACCGGGGTGCCGCGGAAAATGTTCACGTATGCCGATGACAGTCCGCGCAAGAAAATATTCGACGAGAGCTTCAGCACACCGAAGATCGTTCCGACGATCAGTGCGAAAAAGATCGATAGCGCGGTGGCCAGCAGCGTGTAGCCAAGACCCTTCATCAGGCCGGGCATTGCGCTTTGCAGCAGCCCGAGAAGGCCGCCGTCATCGGCACCTTCGGCCTTGAGGTAGCGGTCGAGGATGAGCTGGTAGACGCCGGTGTCTTTGGCGTTCTGCAGCCCCTCGTTGAACATTTCGATCAGTTCTTGGTTTTTGCCTTTGAGCACGGCAAAGCCATAGTCGCTGCCGGGCTCGGGGTCGTTGGCGATTTCGAGCGGCACGTTACCGCTGGCGATGCCGTACTGCAGCACCGGGGAGTCTTCGAAAGTGGCTGCCGAGTTGCCGGTGGCGACATCGTTGTACATGTCGGCCGAGTCTTGGAAGGCGTTGACCTTGAAGTTGTGTTTCTTCGACAGCTCGGTGGCGAATTCGTAACCGGTGGTGCCGGTTTTCACGGCCACCGATTTACCCTCGAGATCTTCATAGGACTTGATGTCGCTGTCTTTCGCGACACCCATTTGGATGCCTGACTCGTAGTAGGGGTCGGAGTAGTCAAAGGTTTTTTGACGCTCTTCGGTGATCCCCATCCCGGCCATCACCGCGTCTGCTTGCCCTGACTGCACCGCGCTGAGCGCACCGTCGAACCCGAGCTGACGGATTTCGACCTCAAAGCCCTGGTTGGCCGCGATAGCGCGCAGCAGGTCCATGTCAATACCGACGAGTTCGCCGTTTTCTACGAACTCAAACGGGGCGAAAGTGGTGTCGGTGGCGACCACGAACTTGCCGTTGGTTTTCGGTGTGTCGATGGCGAAATTGGGATGCTCGGGCAGAGTTCCGGGACCGTTGTCGACGATCTGCTGGTTACCGAGCGTGGTGGCACCGCCAGCGAGCTTGGTCGCATCGGGCGCGTTATCGCCGAGATATTCTTCGAGAATGGCCTGGTATTCACCCGATTCGGTGACATTTTTGAGGCCGATGTTAAATGCCGCGATGAGCTCGGGGTTCTGCCCCTTGAGCACTGCGAAACCGTAGTGGTCACCCGATTCGGGTTCGCTGGCAATTTTCAGCGGCACATTGCCCGATTCGATACCAAATTGCAGCACCGGCGAGTCTTCGAATGCCGCTGCCGAGTTGCCGGCGGCGACATCGTTATACATGTCGGCCGAGTCTTGGAACGAGTTGAGTTTGAAGTTGTATTTTTCGCTCAGTTTTTCGGCGAAGGCGTAGCCGGTGGTGCCGGTTTTCACGGCTACTGATTTACCTTCGAGGTCTTCATACGAGCTGATATCGCTGTTGGTTGCGACAGCCATTTGGATGCCCGACTCGTAGTAGGCATTTGAAAAGTCGAAGGTCTTTTGGCGTTCATCGGTGATGCCCATGCCGGCCATCACTGCGTCGGCCTGGCCTGACTGCACGGCTTGCAGGGCGCCGTCGAACCCGAGCTGCTGAATTTCAACTTCAAAGCCCTGATCTTCGGCGATAGCGCGCAGCAGGTCCATGTCGATACCGACAAACTTGCCGTCCTTCTGGAATTCGAAGGGCGCGAAAGTGGTGTCGGTGGCAACGGTGAAGGTTTTACCTTCGGCCGGTCGGTCACCAAAGTCCTGTTGCTGAGATTGGTGGCCGGTGGCTGCTTGCGCGAGGCTTGCCGCGCCTCCTACTGTGAGTAACAATACGAGTGCGACCGCAATATACGACAGCAGCGTGTTGCGATGCTGCCGCAGATTTTGCAACCGAGAGATAAAGGACGACATACGGGGCGTTCCTCTCCGGATCGGTGATGCCGAAGCCTACTTTGGCTCCAGCCGAACATGCACACCGTAGCGAACATTGGTGCACACCGCTATTTATCTGGATGCATCCTAAGTATTTTGTGATTTAACTTGCGGTTGGCAAGATCAGCCGACATAATTCGCGCGCGAGGATTATCCAGTGTCGATATTGTGTGCGGTCGCGATATTGCTCTGCAACAAAACCGCTCCGGTGCATCCGATCAATTTGGATGCACCGGAGCGGTACCAGAATTCGTGTCAGCGAGCTGCCGGCTGGTTATTTTTCAATCGGCAGGTCGGCTGCCACCCAGGCGTTGTAGCTGCCATCGACCTGCGCGACGTCGTAGCCGCGGGATCGCAACGCGTTGGCGGCGACTGTGGCGCGCATCCCCGACTGGCAGTAAAGCAGCACTTTGCCGTCTTGCGGCAGCTGGTTTTGGTTCCACAGCAGCCGGCCGGCGTGCAGCTGCGCGGCCCCGGGTAGGTGCCCGGCGGCATATTCACTCTTTGCGCGCACGTCGAGCAGTTCGACGCGTTCGAAGCCGTCGACTTTGGTGACGGGCACGATTTCTGGGGTGAAGGTGTCGAGGCCGTCGATCGAGCTGAGATAGCCGCGCACATCGTCGATACCGACGCGCACGAGGTGGTCGGCGATCAGCTGCGCGGCGTCGGCGTCAGCCGCGTACACCACGAGGCCGCGCTTGTCGACTTCGGGGTCGAGTGCCCAGCCGCCCCAGGTGGCGATTTTGCCGGGGTCTGGCACCGCGACCGAGCCGCGCACGGTGCAGGCGTTGACCTCGTCGGCGGGGCGGGTGTCAAAAAAGACGAGTTCGCCGGCATCGATACCCTGCTGCACTACGGTGGGGTCGAGTTCGGTGAGCGCGGGCCGCTCCCCCATCACCGCGGGACCCTGCCGGTTTTGGCGTTTCATCCGGCCGAAATATGCGGGAGCGTCGGGCTGCCCGGCGAGCAGTTCGTCGACGAATCCCTGTTCGTCGTTGGAGTCGAGGTATTTTGCCCACCAGGCGAAACGGCGTTCGTAACCGACGGTGGTTGACGGCAGCGCGCCGAGTGCCTTGCCGCAGGCTGAGCCGGCGCCATGCCCCGGATAGACCATGACGTGGTCGGGCAGGGTGAGGAATTTTTCTTTGAGGCTTTGGAACTGCTGCTTGGCACCCACGAATCGGGTGTCGATGCCGCCGGCGGCTTCATCGAGCAGGTCAGGGCGGCCGAGATCGCCTGAAAACACGAAGTCTCCGGTGAGAAAGTATCCGGGCTCATCTGCGAAGGCGCCGTCGGTAACGAGGTATGAGAGGTGTTCGGGAGTGTGGCCGGGGGTGTGGACGGCTTCGATGGTGATGTTGCCAATTTTGATGGTGTCGCCGTCGTGGAGGCGTTCGGCGTCGAAGTCGTACTGCCAGTCGGTGCCGCCCTCGCCCGAGACATATGCGGTGGCGCCGGTGGCGGCAGCGATTTCGCGGGTGCCCGAGAGGTAGTCGGCGTGGATGTGGGTTTCGGCGGCGGCGACCACTTTCATGCCGTGGGATACGGCGAGCTCGAGTAGCGGGGTGAGGTCGCGGCGACCGTCGATGATGATCGCTTCGCCGGTTGCCTGACAGCCGATGAGGTAGGCGGCCTGGGCCAGGTCTTCGTCGTAGATTCGCTCGATCAACATGACTGTCTCCGTTCGTTCTGCCGTGAACTGTTAGGGGCATTGTGGCCGGCCCCGTTAAACACAACCTCACTATACCCCCGGGGGTATCCAATGGGCAACGCTGTTCACGCATCCGGCGTTCGCCGATCCCCCGTGGCAGCAGCGCGGACCGGCGGGCGCCCGAGCCCCGCCGATCTCCTACCGCGCCAGCTCGAGCCGACGAATTTACTGGATGCTTGCCGCCGCTACTAGTCCCCAAGGTATTTGATGAACACCTGACAGGGGTTCCACTCATCCCATAGCGTGGGGAACACTTCGAGTTCTTTATAGCCCACTGATTTATAAAACTTGTTCGTGATGTCGTACTCTTTGTAATACCCAGATTGGACGGTCTTGACTTGCGAATATGAGTAGCCGAGACTTTTCGCCAGCTTTTCGTACTCTGTGTTCAGCTGCGTCGCCGCACCTTTGCGGTGGAACTTCTTTTTCACACCCATCACAAATATGTCGGCACAGTCTGGGCTGGTTTCGTTGAGCACGATGAACCCGACCACTTCATCCTGATGGAAGCACGCCAGGAAGGGTTTGTCTTGTGAGTCGGTTATATATTCTGCCGTGCTTTCAGGCATGCCGAACCATTCCGGCAGATCGTTCAGCACCTCACTAGAGATGCGTTCTTTTTGTTTTTTATCGTTTATTTGTTTTACGACAAAGTTCATGTTGTTCTCCTGCTATCAGGGTTTGTTTTCTAAGGTAGAAAGGAAGCGGGCGCCGTCACACCGCTTGCCACCGTCGCAGGCGTGGCGCGGCAGGCAGGGGTTGCAAACACGCTTTCCAGGAGCGACAGGGTCGCGTGCTGCGAGAGCGGAACGGAGTGAGCATCCGCCCACCACTTGACGCACCGTTCAAGGATGCTGGTCGGCCGCACTATCGACGGTGATAGCGGCTACTTGAGCGCGAGCTCCCGTTCAGTGACAACTCAGGCTGACGTGCGCACGGGACTAGTGGTTCTGCATGCGTTCACCCTACCAGCAGTGTTCGACCCAGCGCTCGTCCCAGCACCCGGTCGGAGCTCGGCCGAAGCCTCGGCAAATGACTCTGAAACTGGCAAATGACCCTCCTACAACAGGGTCATTTGACACTTACAGGGTCATTTGTGCGCGGAGTCGCACCCGGAGGTGCATCTGTGCCCGGGTTCAGGGGCATCTGCGCTGGGAGCAGAGGGGCCAAGGCAACGGGCCGAGACATGCAACAAAGCTGAGTACAGGGTGCCGATACCTGGCAAGCATTCTCTCGATTGCTTGGACTGCTATTTCCGGGGCGAAATCGACGGTGTCGGCAAAGAACTCGATTGGATGCTTCACTTCAATATCAAGAGGCATTAGGGAAGCCGGAAAGTCCCGCAGGTTGTTCGTAACGATGACCCCGGCTCCACCAGACTCAGCTGCCGCTACTACGTGCTCGAGCTTCGGCACTAGGTACATCTCGATCTTGCAATTAAAGTTGCTCACCGACGCGGAGCTCTTCGAGAATCTGCTCGCTCCACAGCGGTTAATAGAGCCGAGCTACGGCAAAAGATAACAAAACGTCGCGTTGCAGACTCGGCCACAGCACACATGTATCGAGCACTGCCCGAAACACTATGCCCCGTTTGCCCGTTCGGCTGCGGCTTCGGCACGCACGCTCTTTAAGAACTCTACAGGGCGAATTTCGGCGTCGAGGTCGCTCGTGGCGGCGCTCGCATCGAATTGCCGAGTTTCGTGGCGCTTTTGATACTCGAGCACGTCGATCAGCAGGATTCGGTGGTGTCTCCCGATTTTGTAGCCGGCAGTTCACCGTCTCGACCAGCCTGACAACGGTTGGCCGCGAGCCTCCCAGTAGGTCGGCGGCCTGCTGCGTTGTTACTCGTTCGTGGTTGGGGCGTACGTGTTTGATTCATGCAGCGCAGACACCGACACGCCCACTTTCGTTTTGTTTGTTTAGCTCGTTCTCTGTGGGCTACCTACATTGTCGAGCACCTCGAAAGCGGGCAGTTCGCTGACGAGCCGCTGGGTTTCGAGCGAGAGCGTCACGAGTGAGCCGATGAGGTCGGCAATGTAGCGCGGGTTGTGCTGTTTGAGCAGCCAGTCGTTGGGGTCGTTGACGATGCCCGAGGCTTTGTCGGTTTTGATGTGGTAGCGGTCGATGATCCATTCGAGCGGGCTGCGGCCACCGATCTGGTAGTCGTTGGCTTCGGCGGAGATGCCGCTGATGGTGAGGTATTCGTTGTATTTCAGCGCGGTTTTCGCGGTGCGTTTGTTCCACGACATTTTTTTGCTGCCGATGCGGTAGCGCTCATAGGCGTCATCGGGCGCGTCGGAGGTGAAGTCGTACTGCAGCGCCTTGTGCGCGGGCAGGTTTTCGTAGTGGATGTGCAGGTCGGCAAGCGCCCGCCCGATACGCGCGTAGTCGGCAAAGCCGGCGCAGTGCGGGATGCGCGGCAACATCTTTTTGAGGTCGGCCGCGTAGCGCTCACGATATTCGGGGTGGTGGAGCAGGGCGTAGACGTAGTAAAAAATGTCGTCTTTGCTGATGTGGTCGTCGCTGTAGACGCGACGATAGCCGGCGAGGGTTTCGTCGGTGATGTTGTCGAGGCGGCGGTAGCCATCGACGATGACTTCATTTTCGGATGCGGCGAGTGCGTCGAGGTTGAACGTGCCGTCATTCGTTTCCAGCGGCTCCCAGGTGTAGCGGGCGAAGACCTGCACGTCACCATGAAGGTGAAAATCTGGCAGCAACGACACGGCGAGAACATGCCCATTCCTAGCATTTACGCCTATAGCCAAATTCTCGTGCGTAGCGGTCGGCCACAGCCTCGGCAGCTTGGAGGTTCGGCAATTCAGCCGCCCAGATTCATCAAAGTAGACAAATTGCTTGATAAATGGCCGGTATATAGATTCGCGCCATTGCCCACCATCCATCGTCGTTACTCGATTGCGGCGGAGATCAGAAAGGTTGATCGCATCCCACGAACCACGCGTACTATCACGGCGAATAAGCTGCTCAGCAGATTTGTCCGCACCGTTATCTATCGCACGGTACGCGCGCTCGCGCTCCTCGTTGAGATAGTCAACATGGGCACGAATATTGCGCTGGAGTCTGTCTTGGTCGAAGTTATAGCACCAGGCATCGCGGTTCGTTTTCAATCCGTTCGAGCTGAGCCCGAACACTGCCTGCTCACGCGGGTCCCTACTCGCAATAGCTTGATAGGTGCCAAAGCGCTGATCACGTTGATTGATCCAGTCGCCCGCCTCGTTCGGGCTAATCTCGGCGAACTCAGTACCCGCAACACTCGCCTCGCGCTCAAGAATCTCGAATTTTTCTTCCCGAGTGAGATAGTCACCAATATCAGAATAGTGAATCTTGGCCGATTCGCCGCCTCCCTCACCGGTTTTCACGAGGAAGGTGATTGCAACACCGGTCATAATGTTAAATACGTTTTGCCCCTCTTTTTTCGCAGCGTCACCCTGCTTGCCGCGAATCGACCCGCGAAGATTAAATACGAAGATTTCGTCAAACTCGTCCTGCCAGGTGAGCCGCACCCCGTCAGCTGCGTTCCCGTCAATGAAGGCGCTGTTTGAAATAAATCCGATAACACCGCGCTCACCAATGCGATCGGTCGCCCAGCGCAGCGCCCGATAGTACGAGTCGTAGAGACCGTTCTTAAGCGTGGCAGTAGACCGCTTTGCATAGGTGTCAGCAATGCGCCCATCCACCAGCGGATACTTCGCGTTCTGGTTATTGTCGTTCGCGCTCTTCTGCCCCACCGAATACGGCGGGTTCATTAAAATCACGCTGATCGCCGCGGCCCGCTGCTGCTCAACGCGCGCCGTGTTTTCGGCAAACACGCCACCGCCAAGGTGATTCTGGCGTTCATCCATCGCGAAAGTATCGGTGAGCGAGATCCCCGGGAAACCGTTGTCGCCCGCATCCAGCCCCGCCTCTTCGCAGAGCTCGCGGTACATTGCCTCGATATTCACCGCCGCAATGTAGTAGCTCAGCAGCACAATCTCGTTCGCGAAAATCTCGCGGTGGAACTTGCGCGACAGGTCCTCGGGCTTGATGACCCCCGAGTGCAGCAGCCGGGTAATGAACGTACCGGTACCCGCAAACGGGTCGCATAACCGGTCACGATGGATACAAGACCCCAGTGCGGAGCAAGGCCATCGAACAGCTTCGATACCGGCTATGAACTGGGATTTCTGACTGGGGCTATCGTTTCGCGATTAGGCTACTGAACCGCTAAGTGTCCGGCACGCCGCAACCCCGACTGGCATCCGTAGAGAGGTGAACCAGTCGGGATTTCGCGCGCAGTAATGGTTTCTATTCTTCCTGAAACTTCGCTTTCAAGGCGTCGAAGATGTCGTCGGAGAAAGCCTGGATGAGCTCCTTTCGGGCTTCTTCCTGGTTGAGTAGGAACTTGTGCCACTCGGTGTTCTGGGAGTATCCAGCGATGAGCGCACCTTGGGTTTGTTCCTCAACAGTGTGCCGGAAGCTGTTCTTGCTGTTGACTCTCGCGCTCTGCTGCACCTTCGGGTCTTTCGCCAAGGTTGCTTGGAGTGCGACCAGGGAGCCTGCGGCGATATCGGTATCGAAGGCAGTGCCGTATCGGGCGTTCCATTCGTGGATGATTTTTGACAGCTTCTCTAGCTGTGTCTCAGTCAGCCCACTACCGGTGCCTTTTGCGATCTTGACCTCGGGCTCTGCCACGAGTGCCTCGTTCTTGTGCTCACCGCTCTTCTTGACTGCGAAGTCCTCGATGGTGACTTTGTCGCTGAGGTCGAAGTCGAGGCCACCGCCGTGCCCGGCATCAATGGCTCGAATGAGGCTGGTACAGAAGTTGTAGTCCATGTGCATGGCTTTGTCTTCAAAGGGCATTACCTGGAGCAGGAAGGTGTATTGCTTGATGAAGTTGCGAACCACGCGCCGTGCCTCGTCAGCTTCTTCCTCTTCCATGTCCCCCACTACGCGAGCCGCCGCGTCGATCAACGACCACATCCGTTGCTTGTCTCGGTGCGCTAATAGCTCTTTAGCGAGCAACTCGTTATATTCCTCGACATCATCGATGTCGAGAATCTGCAGTTCCATCAGCCGCCGATGAGTTTCCCGCACGTCACTGATCGTCAACGGATCGGTAAGCGTCGTCGTCTCATAGTAGGGAGCAAACGCGCTCTGAATGTCCTCGAAGTCGTTCGTGAAGTCTAGGATGAAGGTGCGCTTATCGTAGACGATGCGATTGAGCCGGGAGAGCGTTTGAACCGCTGTGACACCCCGCAGTGTCTTGTCAACGTACATCGCACACAGCTTGGGTTGATCAAATCCGGTCTGATACTTATCCGCAACGATAAGCAGTCGGTAGTGATCGGTGTCGAATTCTTCGGCAGTGAGATCGTCACTGAAGCCGTTTAGCCCTGCCTCGGTCCACGTTTTCCCATCGACGTCCACTTCGCCAGTGAAAGCCACCAGCGCCTGATGCTTGCCGAGACGGGGCATATCAGCAGCTCGCATCTTCTGGTAGGCAAGAAAGTACCTCGCCGCCTGCTCACGTCCGGCAGTGACGATCATTGCTTTAGCTTTGCCGCGAAGTGTTGGGGTGACGACGGAAGTGAAGTGTTCGATCATCACCTGCAGCTTGTTGGTGATGTTCTCCTCCGAAGTGGAGATCATGTGCGCGAGCTTGCGCTTGGCTGCTTTGCTTTCCAGCTCTGGATCATCGTCGACGGCTTTCACGATCTTGCAAAACGCGTCGTAGGTGGTGTAGTTCGCGGTGACGTCAAGGATGAATCCTTCGTCAATAGCTTGGCGCATGCAATACAGGTCGAAGGCTTCGTAGTTGCCGTCTTCGTTGAGCCTGCCAAACTGCTGTAGTGTCCGCCCGGTGGGAGTTGCTGTGAAACCAACCATGGAAATGTTGGCCTGCCGAGACGACGAACGCATCCCTTGCGCCACAAACTGGGCCAGTTCATCAAGAGAGGAGTCTGGCCCGTCCCCACTGGCTAGAGCAGCGTTGATGGAGGCCATGTTCTTGCCGCTGGTCGATCCGTGCGCCTCGTCGATAATCACCACGAAGCGCTTGCCGGAACCAGCCAGCTCACCGGCGGACAGATAGAGGAACTTTTGCAATGTGGTCGCAACGATCCGGTAGCTGCTCTTGCGCCTCGTCGGATCAAGCCCGAGTGCCTTCCCGAGATCAGCCGAGGTCTTGTTCTTGTCCATGACACGGATGACGCCGGAGTCTTTAGCCATATCAACGACCGCGTCTTGGAGTTGTTTGTCCACGACTTTTCGATCGGTGGCGATAATGACCTTGTCATATAGCAGCTCATCGGTTCCCGGCTTGTACAGGCCCGCGAGCTTGTGGGCCAGCCAGGCAATCGTCTTCGTCTTGCCAGAACCAGCAGAGTGTTCGATCAAGTAGTTCAACAGCAGAGGGCTACGCAGCATGTCGCTAGAGACTGAACGCACTGCACGCAGCTGCTGGTAGCGCGGAAAAATCGGGCGCTCGCCGACTTTGCGTCCGTGCTTGTCACGCTTCGTCTCGATATAGATGAAGTCGTACAGCAGATCGAAGATAGTTGCTTTCGTCCAGATCTGCTCCCACATGTAAGACGTGTTGACGCCCTGCGGATTGTGCGGGTTGCCGCCGGTCACGTTATGCGGATCTTCGCCAGCAGGCTGGCCCTGGTTGAACGGGAGGAAGAACGACTCGCGGCCTTTGAGTTCTGCGCACACGTAGACCTCGTTCGTGTCCATTGCAAAATGCGCAAGTGCCCCGATTGTCGGAGAGAGCAGCCGAGTCGTCGCGTCGCGCTCTGTCTGGTACTGGGCGATAGCGTTCCGATAGTCGCCCGAGGCTGAGGTGTTGCACTTAAGCTCGACGGTGAACAACGCCAGGCCGTTCAAGAAGATCACAAGGTCAATGCGCTCACCGTCCTTGTGGTAGACCTCTTCCATGATCGACAGCTGGTTCGCATCGAACAGCTCTCGGGACTTCGCATCGAACCCGGCTGACGGGCGCGGATATACCAGGTCTAGCTGGATGCCGCCATCGAAGTCCACGCCGTTCCAGATCGAACGGATCAGTCCATCGGCAGCGATCTTGTGCATGATCTTGTTGCGAATGGTGGCATCGGCCCCACCGTTATAGGCAGCCCGCAACAGGTCTAGCTTTTCTCCCTGCGTGCGCTCGAGGAACGCAAACAAAAGCTCCTCATCAATCGCCCACACCGGATCAAACACGTCATGGGGACGCTCAAGGTAACCAGCGTTCTCCACCAGCTCATCAATAATGAGCCGCTGGAACGCCCTCTCATCAATCGGATTGCCGACAGCCATCATGCCACCTCACTCACTCGCCGCTTACCGGTCACGTACTCAAAAATCAAAGATGCTCGCTGCTGGTTCAGAATTCGTAGTTGTTCCTCTTTTGAAGATTGGATGAGATTCAGTTTCGCCAGCTGCTCTTGGACTTGCGTAACAATGTGTTGCTGGGTAGGAAGATCTGGTATAGGAAATATTGCTGATCGGATCTCTTGGAATGTGAGAGCTTCCCTGGTTGCGCCATTTTGATTTTGGAAGACCCACTCTTGTCCTACAGTTGACCATAGATAGTGCAAGAACAAGGGTAGAATTTGTGACTGATATGGGCGGATAATGCAAACATGCTGGTTTACGTTTGCCACTCCCACTCCGCCCGGGACAACACATGAACGACCGATAGAAGCACCAGTAATATTTAGCAGCACATCTCCAGAGCGCACTCTCGTAGAATGCATACCTAGTTCGGTGGACGCATCAATACGTACAGCATCGTCGAGATGTAGCTCTCCGTCGAATATATTTTGGCTTCTAATCAGAGGTATTCCTTCATCAACGTATGTATCGGCACCGCCGAGAGGGGTCTTACCACTTCCAACTTTTGTCACCTTGGTCGACAGGCGCGTAATTGACCAGTGTTCTGGGATGTCGCCGATCCAGTCAACGCCGCTGGACCTCATGGGGACCGTGGGATCCAGCCCCTTTGTCACGGCTTCGTAGATTAGTGACTTCTTGAGCTGCTCGAGCGTTTCTAACTCTCGTTGTAAGAGGCTGATCGCCTGGTCAATCTTGGCAGTTTCGGCATCAAGACGGTCTGCAATAGCCTTTTGTTCGCTCATGCTAGGAAATGGCACACGCAGCGCGCCAATTGATTCTGAACTAAGATTGCCCAATCCGATTGTTGCGTTCTGGAGATACTCAAATTGGTCGCGCGCGACGCTTGAGTTCAATACGTACCAATAAAACTTCGGATAGCACTCGTTGCTTACACGCAAGCGCTGCATGAAATTAGAGTAGTAACAATCTCCCCTGTAAGTGTTGTCCTCGAATAAGGATGTCTTGCCAATATGCAAGAGACTTCCGCTCGATTTTGTTATGAGGAGGTCTCCAGGAGCAAGTAACGAATTACTCTTGTTCGAAACGTCTCGCAAATCGCGCAGAGCAGGCTCAGAGATACGCCACCTGCCATCAACGGTTTGTTCAGTTGAACGAAAGACGACTGAGTCTCTGCCGTCATCCTTGGGGTCGTCGCCCCATACGCCACCGTCGTTACGAGAAAGCACCGTCTTGAAACGGCCCGCACTCCAATCTGATGGAATCTCCCCAATCCAGGCAACACCACTGGGCTTCATCTCATTCATCGAAGACCACCCAGCACTTCGCTCAACTCATCCTCAAGCTCGAAGAACTTCTTCAGTAGGGTCTCGGAGGATTCAGGTTGTTCATACTTGTGGAAGTAACGCGTGAAAGGAATCTCCGCACCAGTCTTTACGGCCTTAGCGGTTTCCTCATCTAGCCATTTTGCATCAGGAACGTAAGGCAGAACCTCACGTTCCATGTAGTCCTCCACATCTTCAGAGAGTTTGACGATTTCGATGTCCTTAGTGGCCGGGTCGAGGACGACCTTGCCGGTGCGGTCGTACTGGATAGGCGCAGTCTTGTCGATCTCAGAAAGCCGGTCGGCGACCTTATCCAGCATCGCTTTCGTCTGTGCTGCAGTCTGTTTGACCCGGTGGTCTGGCAGATCCGCCAGGACCACTCGCAGGTGCTTGATGAACTCTTTAGAGTCTTGCCAGGTCCGATCAGTAATGTTCTCTCGCAGCATCTGCAGGATCTGTTCGAAGACTGGTTCGGCCATCTCCAGTGCGGCAAGGGTCTTGTTTTGCTTGGAATCGCGATCTGCTGGGTCGATCAAGCGCAGCTCTTCGAGTTTGGCGGGGTTGTGCATGGTGTCAGAGAACTTGCCTTGAGCTAGATCAGCGATTCGTTCCTCAGTGATACGGTAGTTGCGTTGCAGCGGCTGATAGACGGAGTACTCGTGGTAGATAAATTCGTCTGCCTCCACAATCTTGCAGTTCTCGGTCTCTACGAAGTTCGTGTAGATCGAGACGATGTCCTTAATCTGTTCGTCGGAGATGTATCGCCGTTTCTTACCTAGCGAGCGTCGCATCGGGGTCCACATTTCGGTGGCGTCGATGAGTTGTACTTTGCCTCGCCGGTCGGGCCGCTTGTTGTTCGACAGCACCCACACGTAGATCGAGATGTCCGTGTTGTAGAACAGGGAGCCTGGTAGCCCGATGATGGCTTCAATGAGGTCGTTTTCGAGTAGCCATCTGCGTACTTGTGACTCACCTGATGCGGTTCCGCCGGAGAACAGCGGGCTGCCGTTGGAGATGACGCAGGCTCTGCCCGCGTCTTTTTCCATTTTGTACACGATGTGTTGCATGAACAGCAGCTGCATATCGCCCGAGGCAGGGAGCCCAGCGGGGAACCTGCTCAGCGAGGTGGGTTTAGCGTGCTCGGCTTTCACGGCTTTCTCCACACCGGTAGCAGCATCTTTGCCGCCCCACGGCTGCCCGAAGGGTGGGTTCACGAACTGCAACCGCATGTATTCGCCGGGAAAACAATCCTCTTTCATGGTGTCAGCGAGCCGGATGCTGTTTGCTCGCTGGTTCTTGATCAGCATGTCCGCCAGACAAATGGCATGAGATTCCGGGTTTACCTCTTGCCCATACAGGTACACCGAGGCTTGTGGAGCTATGTCGGCGAGTTCTTCCTTTGCCACAGAGAGCATGCCACCGGTGCCACAAGCCACGTCCGCGACGTTAATGTTCTTCCCCGGCTCGAATAGATCCTCGCTTCCTTCTGCTAGCCCTAGGCGCACAAGGAGGCGAACTACTTCTCGCGGCGTGTAGTGGTCACCAGCCTCCGCGTTCTCAGAAAACCTGCGGATGAGTTCTTCGAACATGTAGCCCATGGCAACGTTGTTGATGCGCTCAGGGGCCAAGTCGAGCTCAGAAAACTTGCGGACAACACCCGTGAGGCGTGAGCCCTTGTGCATCTTGTCGATTTGAGTGAAGAAATCGAGGCCCTCATTCTTGTCGAGGATCATGCGGATGTTCGGGGAAAACGCTTCAAGATAGGTCTTCAGGTTGCGGTGTAGTTGTGCAGGTTCTGCTAGTAGTTTCTCTAGGGTGTAGCGGCTCGTGTTGTAGAACGGGTATCCGCTGACCTGCTTTAGGATCGCGTCGGGTGTGGAGTCGTCTTGCTCGTAGACCGTGCAGACAGCATCTTTCGTTTCTTCTAGGGCGCATTCGAGCCTTCGAATGATGGTCATCGGAATGATGACGTCTTTGTATTTGTCGGCTTGGTATGTCCCGCGTAGCGAGTTGGCGATGCTGAATACGTGATCAACTTGCTTCTTGACGTCAATCTGAGACATGGGGCAGGTTCCTTTAAGCTTCTTCTTTAGGGATGATTGTGACAATGTCGCCGATCTGGCAGTTGAGGACCTGGCAGATGCGTAGGAGCACGTCGGTGGTGACGTTGTCGCCGTTGTTGAGCCTGGCCATCGTGGTGGACGACAGTTTGGCTTCCTCGCGCAGGTCTTGCTTGAGCTTCTCCTTGTCTACCAGCAGCTTCCACAAGGGTTTGTAGGAGGCTTTGACTTGGAGGTCGAACTCTATTCGTTTACTCACTGTCGTTAGCCTTCCTCTTTTTCTTTTTGCTCCACGACCGGCCAAACAGCTCTCGTCCGGGTTCAAGATGGATGAATGCTGACTTAGTCAAGATCTGTCGGGTTTCCTCCGAGTAGCGGCTGATTTTGTCGATCGCGAGGAAAACCTGTTTTCTCTGACGTGCATACACCTGCGCGATTCCGTCGAAGGCTTGGTCTTCGATTGGTTGGACGAGCATCGAATCGTGGGCGACTGCAGGGAGAAGCGTGGTTTCCAGCATTGCTAGATCGAATGAAATCAGGCCGCGTTGGGTAGAGCCCGTTCCTGAGTCGTTCTCGATCTCGTAGGAGTATTTGTCGATCGCTGGGATCTGGATGCTTGGTGGGGTTCGTTCCTCGCGGGTGATTTCCCCATCTAGGCGCTGCATCGCTCCGTTGAGCTTGTATTCGATGTCTTTCAGGATCGATTCGGATGCTTCGTCGAGCGCTTCGGAAGCTTGCTTCTTGGCTTCCCTGAGTCGCTGCTCGTCATGGAAAGCCTTGTTGGCGTTGCGCAGTGATCTGATCTGGCGATCGAGTTCACTGTAGGCACGGATATCGGCCTGCGTTGCCGTGGGCGCGACGGAGAGATCCTCGAGGCGGGCGCTGAGTTGGTCAAGACGCTGCTGAATTCGCCCACGTTCTTCTTCCAACTGCTTGGTTTCTGCTTTGAATTCGGAGTCCAGAACCTGACGGATACTGCGGTGGAAATGCTCGATGCTCTCGATGTGTTCGATATTTGCCCCTGGGAAGAACTCGCGCAAGGAATCGAACTTCTTGGTCAGGTTGACCTCAGATGAGATCCCCTTTGCCTGTCGCATGGAGTTGATCTGTCGACCGATCTGGTTGAAGCGCCGCAGCAAGGGCTCGCGTTCTGCCTGCACCTCGTTGATGGCTGCCTGTTGAGCTGAGGTGTAATCCTTTGCAGTCAATCCTGCGCGGAGTCCTGCTTGGTCGCGTTCGGTCTCGAGGTCTTCGATTCGCTGGGTGTTGTTTTTGACCTCGGTGACGTTCCTTGCTCGGGGGAAGTCGTAGTAGCGCCCGGCGGCATTGAACAGATCAAGCTCTCGAACAGCCTCTTCCTTAGCAGCCATGAAGCCTTGAAGCTTGGTGTACTCATCAAACAGCTTCAGGAGACGCTTGACGCCGTCAGCCTGGGTGTCTCGCGGGTACGCAAGAAGCGGGTGGTCGACATCGGAGTTCTTCCGTTGCCAGATGCGGAAGAAGTTGCTGACTGCTTGACGGAGCGTGATGCCAGTTTCTTGAAGTCCATACTGGGTGCCGACAAAGCCCTTGAAGTCCTCAAGCGTCATGGTGCGCAGTGCTCGGTATTCCTTGTCGCACAAGGTAACCGCGTTGGGGGTGTCAGTGGCTCGCCGGAAGTAGTGCGTCTCGCCTCCGAGAAGGAACGCGAAGCGAATCTCGTGATGCCCAATGTTCTTGACGACATCCTTGGCTTTGTCGATGTAGTCAGAACCGCCGAAGCAGAAGTCGATGGCCAGCAGCGTGGTGGACTTTCCGATTGAGTTTTCAGTGTTTTCCGTGCCGAGAACCGTGTTGAGTCCTTCTTTTAAGCGCAGCGGGCCGGGGCGTTGTTTGTCGTGAAAGAACGCGTCACTGTCAAACTCGACCAACATAGTGGAGCACCTCCTCCGGGTAGAGCGGCTCGATCTGGCCGAGTGCGAATAAACAGTCCAACGTGTCGACGAACTCGTCCACGTCGGCAAACTTTGATTTGACCTTCTTGTATAAGGCAGCGGGACTGAGATCCTGATCGGACAGATGCGTCAGGATCGGTGGAAACTGGCTCAGTGTGGACTGCGAGTAGGGGGTGACCTTGCTAGGCAATCGCATCGAACACCTCACAGTTTTGAACGAAGAAGCACGTCACGATGACCGACGCGCTGAGGTTCACAGAGTCGGAGTTGGTGTGGATCCAATCAGCAACTTGATCGAATATCGCCTGCTGGTCGTCAGTGTGCTGGGACGCCTGGTCGTAAAAGTCGGCGACTTGCCCGGCGATCGCGTCGAATCTGCTGCGACCTCTGACGCCCTCGAGAGAGCGGAACTCTTGCTCGATGATGCGATACCACTTCAAGACATGAATCTTGATCCGCTCGGCGAGCTCAAAATACTCGGGCCTGACCTTTTCAGCGACTCGCACCGCGTCCAACGTTAGCTCCGGGATGACTCCGGTGACGATGCGTTCCCCAAGCGTTTCGATGACAGAGGCGATCGCTGGGTGGAGTTGCGAATCGAGCGCGGTGTCCTGAAGTGCTGTTGCAGCAATCCTACGATTTCGAATGTCTCGGAGCTTGTTTACGACATCAGACACTTCAAGCAACGTGTCATTGGTGGAGACCTGTTTGGCGCACTTGACACACACCGCTTCCCGGTCGGTCTCAGCGCTGCCGTCGCCAATGGTGAAAGAGACAATCTCGAAGAATGGTCGCCGTTCGCCTTTGACAGTTTTGACTAGTCGCTCTTTGCGGCAGACAGGACACAAGTCTCCATTGCGGGCTGCAAGCACGACATCCGCTTCGGTTACGCCATTGTTGGCTCGCTTCTTGTTCGTTCTCGAAATGGCAGATAGGAACGTGTCGGCATAAAAAGACACGTCATCCTGGTCTGCGGTGTACAGCAGGTCTTCTGCGGCGTCGGCACTGACTTCGGGATCATCTTTGATCAGTTCGATCAGCTCGGCTTTGAAGTCGCTCTCGCGCATGGGCGCAATATCTTGGGCGATCTTGCCGAACGCTTCACGTGCAGCCCCACGTAGTCCCGGTTGCTTCAGAACGGGCCCGAAGCCGGTGTGCAGCTCGACGTCCTGCTTGAGTAGCCCACTTACAGTCTTGGGCGTGCGCCACACGTCGAATCCATCCCTGTCGGCAACTGGAGCGAAGTCCTGAATCCAGCGCAAGAGCACCTCTACGACGTAGGCGTCGGTTGAGGTCATCTTTGGTCGCGCCGTCGACGGCTTCTTGGCTCCCTGCCTGGTCGGAGTGGTGTAACTCGCTGCTGGCTGGATGAGCACCTTTTGCAGGGCGCGCGCAAAGGTCGCGAAGCACAGCTGGCTCATCAAAAACCTCCCTCGGAAAAAGAGGACCAAAACAGCACCAAAACCGGGGCAAGGACTTTTTCTCGCCCGATTTTTAGTCTCGAAGTACTTCCGGAGGCGTCCGCTGAGTACCTAGAGATCGTGATCTTAAGTCTACCGCTGATGTCCTTCGAAGGAGTCTAGGACGCTCTGTGAGTGATCTAGACGGCTGCGGGACCTGAGTGGCCACGACGGTTCCGTGACCTACAAGTGCCGCGTGCTGATCACACAAGGCCGTCGACCACCAGGGAGACGCGTAAGAGAAGCAAGTGGCAGGTACCCGACCTACGGGTACCTGCCTTCTCGTTTCTCTGCCCATCTCTTCTGAACCTTCGACACCGAGCTTGCTTACTTAAGCGGGTCTCCCTCCTCAGGAGGGATTCCCTTGACAACACAACCAAATAGAAGGACTAGCGAGCCGTACTCCGTGCGGACCAAGAAGGTCAGCGGCAAGGTCTACACCCAGATCTACGTGCCTTCGACCATCTCGAAGGACGGCACCCAGAACTATGCGTGGATCGAGCTCGTCGACCCACCCGTTGGCGACGAGAAACTTGGCCTGAGTGCCGATGAGGTTCTCTCCTTGCTCTACGACCCGACGTACGTGCCGGAGTGGAAAGTCGCATATCTGCGCACTGCCTACCGCAGTTTTCGTGCCGTTGAGAACGCTCGAAACCGTGGCGACCTCTCCTATAGCGACTGGGAAGTCGAGGTCCACGACGGACCCCAGTATCTGAACGTCTTGGTTCATGAAGACCAGATCGACAGTGAGCTGGTTGTCGATTGGCTGCTGTCTCAGGTCAGCACCAAGCAAGCCGAGCACATCCGCCTGCACGTGTTTGAAGGGCTCTCCTTCGTCGAGATCGCGCGTGAGGAGCTGCCCGGTGCAGGCGAAGCCGACGTGGCCAAGCGAGCGAACAGCATCGGGCGCTCGGTCAAGCGGGCTCTGAAAAAGCTTCGCGAATTCATCGAGCAGGAATGTCCGGATCTAGCTCCCGTCGGGGGCGTATGAGTGCCCGGCCCACATGAAGGCCAGCACAAACCGACGCTCATCTGATTCACAAGGAGGAAACGATGTCCAATCATCGCCTCAAGGTCACGTTGACTGACCAGCCCGAACCTGACGCTGCGGTCTCTACCCGCAAGGTCAGCATCCGAAGCAGGATCGCCCGCAAGCTGCTCGGCAACCCCCAGCAGCTCACCGTTCTCGTGCCGGGCAACCAGGTCCGCTCAGTAGAAATCATCCGCCCAGACGACGATCTCATGGCGCTGGCCCGTGCCGTCGGCGTTACCCAGAGTGGTGGTGATGCCGCGTGAACGTCACCGAAGCGAACCGCTACATCCCGGCGCTGAACCGGATCGCGGAGGGGGTCACGATGCTGGCCTCTGCGATCGAAGAGGCCGCGTGGGAATCGTTCGAGGATCACCCTGGTATGTCGGGGGCTCGCCCGATCGCCGCAGCCCAGCTCGCCCAGCCAGCACTGGAAGCTGCAGCCGAAGAGTACGTAGCGGCTCACCAGCCGCCAGCCCCGGAACCTGCCCCGGCCCCGGTCCCGGAGGTTGTGCGGGTGACGTTGGAGCAGGTCCGCACGGTGCTAGCGCGCCTGTCACAGGCAGGTCATACCGCGCAGGTGCGTGAGCTGATCCAGGCAGCTGGCGCGAACAAACTCTCCGAGATTGACCCGGCCAAGTACGGGTGGTTGCTGGAGCGGGTGGAGGCGATCGCTGATGCCTGACCAGCACGCACTGCTCAGCGCCTCGGGAGCGCACCGCTGGTTGGCCTGCCCACCGTCAGCAACATTGGAGGCCGGGCTGCCGGAGTCCTCCTCGTCCGCTGCCGAGCAAGGAACCGCAGCTCATGAACTCGCGGAGTGGAAGCTGCGCCGAGCACTCCATGACGCACCGACTACAAAGCCGGTCTCGAGCTGGCATGACGCGGAGATGGAGACCCTGACTGACGATTACGTGGCCTTCGTTCAGGAGCGGCTGCGTGATGTGCGGCAGGCGTGTGCTGATCCGCAGGTGCTCATCGAGCAGCGCCTGGATTTCTCCCACGTGGTGCCGGGCGGGTTCGGCACCGGCGACTGCGTCATCATCGCTGAGCCCACGCTTCAGATCATCGATTTGAAGTACGGCCAGGGGGTCATGGTCGAAGCCGAGCACAACCCGCAGTTGATGCTCTATGCCCTCGGCGCGCTACACGCCTTCGGGGACCTGTATGACATCGAGACCGTGGCGGTGACGATCTACCAGCCCCGGCGCTCGAACGTCTCAACCTGGACGATCCCCGTCACTGAGCTGGAGACCTGGGCAGAACAGGTCGTGAAACCCCGTGCGGCGCTGGCAGCCAGTGGGGATGGCGAGTTCGCGCCTGGTGAGTGGTGCCGGTTCTGCAAGCTTGCACCCACTTGCCGGACGCGCGCTGAGGCGAACCTTGCGCTTGCCAAGCATGAGTTCGCACCCCCTGCCGAGCTCACCGATGCCGAGATCGCACAGGTGTTGGCTCAGCTGCCGGACCTGAAGGCGTGGGCTGCCGATGTGGAAGCGCACGCGCTGTCGCTGGCGGTAAACCAAGGCAAGACCTGGCCCGGGTTCAAGCTCGTCGAAGGCCGCTCGATCCGCAAATACGTAGACGAGTCCGCTGTCGCAAAGACAGCTGAGGCAGCCGGTGTCGATGTGTGGGATCGCAAGCTCAAGACCATCACCGCGCTGGAGAAGCAACTGGGCAAGAAGCGCTTTTCCGATCTCCTCGGGGACCTGGTGGTCAAACCCGCTGGTAAGCCCACGCTGGTGCCCGAATCCGATAAGAGGCCCGCACTGGAGATCCAGTCGGCAACAGATGAATTCACATCAATTTCAACCAAGTAAACACAGAAAGGTAAGACAAGAATGTCTATGCAGAATCCGACCCGTGTGGTCACCGGCGAAGTTCGCCTGTCCTACGCCAACATTTTCGAGGCGAAGTCCATCCAGGGCGGCAAACCCAAGTACTCCGTGTCCCTGATCATCCCGAAGTCCGACACTGAGACCCTGGCCAAGATCGAACGCGCCATCGACGCGGCGATTGATGCCGGGATTGGAAAGTTCGGTGGCAAGCGCCCGAACAAGGCCGCCTTGAAGCTCCCGCTGCGTGACGGCGATATTGATCGTGACGATGCGGCGTATGCGAACGCGATGTTCGTCAACGCCAACTCGACCACCCCGCCACAGGTCGTGGGTACTGACCTGCAGCCCATCCTGGACGCCAGCGAGGTCTACTCGGGCTGCTACGCACGAGTGAGCATCAGCTTCTACGCGTTCAACACGAACGGCAACAAGGGCATCGCCTGCGGGCTGGGCAACATCCAAAAGCTCCGCGACGGCGAACCACTCGGCGGCAACCGCATCAGCGCCGAGGCCGACTTCGGAGGCTTCGCAGAAGCCTCGGACGACTTCCTCAACTAGGGAAACGGAGAAGCATCATGAACGAGTGTTATTCAGCAGCGCTGTCAGCAAACACCACCACTCTCGTGGCACTGCTCATTGGCGCTGTCCTCGGTCTCATCGTCATAAAGATCGCCTATGTGATTGCCGAACGGCGGGCTATCCGCCAGGATCGCAAACGCATCGACAAGCTCATGACTGACACCGAGGCCGAGCTCGAAAAGTACCGCGCTAACCACGACCACTAACCCCTCACCCATGCTGGGAGGACACCACGCCCACTTCTGGGGTGTGGCGTCCTCCCAGCACCCATTGTTTTCTAGGAGCTGTCGCGCATGCGTGAACTCTTCATTGACATCGAGACCTTCTCGCCAGTGAACCTGGCGAAATCCGGGGTGTACCCCTACGCCGACCACGACGACTTCGAGCTCCTCCTGTTCGGCTACTCGATCGACGGCGGCCCGGTCGAGGTCGTCGATCTCGCCAACGGAGACCAGCTGCCCGATAAGGTGCTGGCCGCACTCGTCGACCCGCACGTAGTGAAGTGGGCGTTCAACGCCGCGTTCGAGCGCATCTGCCTCTCAGCCTGGCTGGCCAGACAGCATCCAGAGCTCATGGCGGGCCGCAGGCTCCTGGATCCTGCCCAGTGGCGCTGCACCATGGTCTGGAGCGCGTACCTCGGCCTGCCGATCAGTCTGGAGCAGGTCGCCACTGTCCTTGATCTGCCGGTGCGTAAAGACAGAGCGGGTAAGAAGCTCATCCGCCAGTTCTGTACCCCGGCCACACCGAGCGTGTGCAACCAGGGTGGGATGCGTAACCCGCCTGCATCTGACCCGGACGGGTGGGAGCAGTTCATCTCCTACAACCGGCGCGACGTCGAGGTGGAGCTTGCGATCCATGACCGGCTGGCCGACTTCCCGCTCCCAGCGTCCGAATGGAACACCTACGCCCTGGACCAGACAGTCAACGACACCGGCATCCGGCTCGACCAGGTTCTCGTGGATCACGCGGTGGCGTGCGACCGGCAGCACCGCGCCACCACGCTGGCCCGCGCTCAAGAACTCACCGGGCTGGAGAACCCGAACTCGCCGATCCAGCTGAAAGAGTGGCTCGCCGCCCATGGCACGCCTCTGCAGTCACTGACGAAAGACGAAGTCTCCGCCGCGCTCGACACCGCCACTGGTGAGGTGCGTGAAGTCCTCCAGCTGCGCGGTGAGCTCGCGAAGTCGTCGGTGAAGAAGTACGAGGCGATGCAGCATGTGGCAGGTCGTGATGGGCGCGGGCGGGGTTTCCTCCAGTTCTACGGGGCAGGGCGCACCGGGCGTTTCGCGGGCCGCCTCGTCCAAGTCCAGAACCTGCCCCGCAACTACCTACCAGACCTGGCCGAGGCCAGAAGCCTCGTGCGGACCGGGGACTTTGAAGCGGTCGAATTGCTCTACGACTCTGTGCCCGACACCCTCAGCCAGCTGATCCGTACCGCTTTCATCCCCGCCGACGGTCACCGGTTCGTGGTGGCCGACTTCTCTGCAATCGAGGCGCGGGTCATCGCCTGGCTTGCAGGAGAAACCACCACGCTTCACGCGTTCCGAGACGGGAAGGATTTGTACTGCGAGACCGCGAGCCGCATGTTCGGAGTCCCCGTCGACAAGCACGGAGCCAACGCCGAGTTACGTCAGAAGGGCAAGATCGCGGTGCTCGCCTGTGGCTATCAAGGCGGTGTCGGTGCGCTCAAAGCCATGGGGGCGCTGCGGATGGGCCTGACTGAATCTGAACTGCAGCCGCTGGTCGATGCGTGGCGGGCAGCCAACCCCAGCGTGGTGCAGTTGTGGGCTGACATTAATGCTGCCGCCATTGAAACCATCGCCACCCGCCAACCCTCCCAGGTTGGTCCGCTGGCCTTCACGGTCGAGGCCGGGATCATGTTCATCCAGCTCCCGTCAGGGCGTCGGCTGGCTTATGTGAAACCACGACTCGGTGAGAACCGATTCGGAGGAACCTCGATCGTCCACGAAGGCATCAGCACCGGACGCAAATGGGGGCAGCTCGAGACCTACGGCGGCAAACTCACCGAGAATATCGTCCAAGCTGTCGCCCGCGACCTGCTCACCTACGGCATGCACCAAGTTGCGCAGGCTGGGCACAGGATCGTGATGCATGTCCATGACGAAATCGTCGTAGAAACCACCACCGCCACCGTGGAGGAGATCTGTGCACTCATGGCCACCACACCCGATTGGGCTGAGGGGCTTCCACTGTCAGCGGATGGGTATGTGTGCGACTTCTACATGAAGGACTGAAGCATCAACATGAAACGAGCGTGAAGCAATTGTCCGGTTTCACCTGTGTTCATCGGCGTATGCCTGAGAGCACGAAACTGGCCACACCCGTGACCGGTGGGACAACCCTCGACCTGGCTCTCAGAACAGGAGCCAGTCATGGCTACCACCGCTTTACAGGCATTCACCAACGATGCCTTCGGGACTATCCGAACCGTCGAATCTGACGGAAAGATCTACTTCTGCGGCCGGGACATCGCTACCGCGCTGGGCTACAAAGACCCTCTCAACGCCATCAAGCAACACGGACGTGGGGTGGCGTTTCACCACCCCATCACCGATGCACTCGGCCGCACTCAAGAAGCCCGGTTCATCACCGAAGGTGACATGTACCGGTTGATCGCATCCTCGAAGCTGGCTTCTGCACAGGCGTTCGAGTCGTGGGTATTCGACGAGGTGCTGCCTACCATCCGCCGCCACGGCGTCTACGCCATCGACGAACTTCTGAGCAACGATGAGTTCCTCGAACGTGCCATCACCCAGCTTCGCTCCGAGCGAGCCAAGCGGCTGGCAGCCGAGCAAGCCCTGCTAGAGGCCGCTCCGAAAGTGTCCTACTACGACGTGGTGCTGCAGTCGGATTCGCTGCTAAGCACCACTGAGATCGCTAAAGACTATGGGCTCTCAGCGAAGAAACTGAATGCTCTACTCCACGAGGCTGGGGTCCAGTTCAGGCAGTCCGGACGTTGGTTCCTCTACGCGCAGTTCGCTGAGCAGGGCTACACGCAGTCCAAGACCCACGAATACGAGGCCGGTAAGACCCGCACCCACATGTATTGGACGCAGAAGGGCCGCTTGTTCATTTACGACCTGCTGAAAAACCAGCTCGGTGTGCTCCCGGTCATCGAACGAGACGGCGATGCGGTATGAACACGGCGCTTACTGATGTAGGTCTGGGATTTTCACCCCGTAACGATAAAGGCTACCCGGACCCGACCGCATTTAAGGCGATGAAGAAGCTGCAACGCGCCTACTACGGGTACCGGCCCTTGGTCTATATCTGCTCCCCATATTCCGGGGACGTGGAAACAAACGTGGAACTGGCCAGGGCGTTCTGCGCCCACGCAGTCACCCGGTGCAGCATTCCACTCGCCCCGCACTTGTTGTTCCCGCAGTTCATGGACGACACCAACCCAGACGAGCGTGAACTCGCGATGTTCTTCAACCGAGTCTTGCTCTCTAAATGTGAAGCGATTTGGGTGTATACGGCCCGTGTCTCGGCAGGGATGCGCGTAGAGATCGAGTGGGCCCACCACCTCGAGATGCCGATCAAATATTTCGACGCTGACTTTGAGGAGGTTGCCCTGTGAACCCCATGACCATGTACACCGCCACCGTGGCTGGCCAACACAACAACGCCCACTACCCAAACCAACACACCGTCGCTACGGCGGATGAACTTCAAGCAGTAGCTCGCCTGGATCATGTAGCCGCCCAATACGTAGAAGGCAGGCGGTCAGCAGCAAGCTTCGTGACGTCGAACTGTCTCGTCCTGGACGTCGACAACTCACACACCGATGACCCATCAGAGTGGATCACCCCAGCGACACTGGCTGAGCAGTTACCGGGGGTGGCGTTGATGACCGCCACCAGCCGAAATCACCTCAAAGCAAAGGGCGCCCAGTCAGCCAGGCCGCGCTTCCACGCCTACTTCCCGATCACCCCAATCCAGGACGCGAACGAATATGCGAGGTTGAAGAGACACGTAGCTGCCCAGTTCGGGTTCTTCGACCCCAACGCAGTGGATGCGGGCCGGTTCATCTACGGCCACGATACGCCTGAAGTCACTGCGGTCGATGGCGCACAGAATATCGACACCTGGATTGAACAAGCAGTCGATGAGGACCTGTTTGCGCAGTGGGATGAAGCCACCCAGTCCATCGAGGAAGGCTCCCGCAACGCCACCTTGTCGAGGTTTGCTGGCAGGCTGCTCATCCGGCTGGGCCGAACTGCTGAGGCACGGGCCCTATTTGACCGGAAAGCCGCCCGCTGTAACCCGCCGCTGCCCGAGGCGGAGGTGGAGGCGATCTGGCGGTCTGCCACACGCTTCGCCAAAACGGTCGAGAACACGCCAGGCTATGTGCCGCCAGAGGACTATGAGGCGAGCCTAGAGTCCGTTCGCCCCACCGACTATTCCGATGTCGGGCAAGCCCAGGCACTATGTCAGGTCTACCCGGACACGCTCCGATACTCCGAAGCCACCGACTGGCTCGTCTATTACGACGGGGTCTGGTACGAATCCGCGCCAGCAGCCCAAGCCGTCGCACAAGAACTCACCGAACGGCAACTCACCGAAGCCAAGGAGCTGCTCGAGGACGCCAAAGACCAGCTCGCCGCCACGGGCGCTGCCATGTTGTTGGCGTCGATGTCGAAGGCGAAAGCCCAGGCCATGTTCTCCCCGGCCCAGCGTGAGGCGTTCGCTGCCTTCGAGGATGCGAAAACCTATGCGTCCTATGCGCTCAAGCGTCGAGAATCACGCGGGATCAGCAACTGTCTGAAAGAGGCCCGACCCATGCTGCTCACCACCCCTGAGCAGCTAGATGCCGACCCCTACCTGCTCAATACGCCATCTGCCACCTACGACCTTCGGGTCGGCCCGGCCAGTAAACGAGACCACGACCCTGCCGATCTGCTGACGAAGCAAACCAGCCTCAACCCCAACGAGGACGGTGCGGACTTGTGGGAGGAAGCACTGGCGGTGTTCTTCCAAGGCGACCACGAACTGATTGATTATGTGCAGCGCATCGTCGGACTCGCGGCGATCGGGCAAGTGCTCGTCGAGGCACTGGTCATCGCTTATGGGGATGGACGTAACGGTAAATCAACTTTCTGGAACACCATCGCCCGCGTGCTGGGTAGCTATGCCGGGAACATGAGTGCTGATGTGCTCACGATCGGTGGGATGCGCAACGTCAAACCCGAACTCGCTGAAGCCAAAGGCAAAAGGCTGATCATCTCCGCCGAGTCCGAAGAAGGCGTGCGCATGTCCACCTCCGTAGTCAAACAGCTGGCCTCCACCGACCAGATTTATGCGGAGAAGAAATACAAGGCACCCTTCGCCTTCACGCCCTCTCACACCCTCATCCTCTACACAAACCACCTGCCCCGTGTGGGTGCGATGGATGCAGGCATCTGGCGCAGACTCATCGTCATCCCCTTCGAAGCCAAAATCGAAAGTTCCTCGGATGTGAAGAACTATGCCGACCACCTCTACAAGGAGGCAGGCGGAGCGATCCTTACCTGGATCATGGAAGGCGCGCGCCTCATCCACACCGAGAACTACCGGCTCAAGCAACCAGCCCGTGTCACAGCGGCATCAGCAGCGTATCGAGAAGAAAACAACTGGTTCGCCCAGTTTCTTGACGCCCATTGCGATATCGACCCGGCCGCATCTGAGCGAGCCGGGGACCTCTACCAGACCTACCGGGCGTGGGCGATGTCGACATCCGGGTGGGCTCGCCCCATGGTCGATTTCAACGCCACCGTTGAACACCACGGCTTCGTCCGTAAAAAGATGAAGTCCGGGATCAGAGTGTTTGGCCTCCAACTGAAAAACGAGTTTGACCAGCAGTAATAGCGCTGGGTGCAGCCTGGTGCAGACCCATATGTGAGTTTTCTATAGGGCATAAAAACTAGCCCTATAGAAAAGTCCAAAACGACCCTGCACCAGGTTGCACCCCAGGCACAACGCCAAGGACGTGTAACCCATGAACGAACGAAACATCGAACAGCATTTGAAGCAGGCCGTTGATGCGATAGGTGGCCTGTGCTGGAAGTTCACCAGCCCCGGCACAGCAGGAGTACCAGACCGCGTCTGTATCAACCGTGGACGAGTCATCTTCGTCGAGCTCAAAGCACCCGGACGCCTCCCACGCCCGATCCAGCGACGCCGCATCCAGCAGCTACGCAACCACGGCATCAGCGTCGAAATCGTTGACTCCCTCGACAAAGCTCAGGAGGTGGCCGATGCACTACGAACCGCATAGCTACCAACGACTGGCCACCAGGTTCGTTGAAGATCACCCGCAGGCAGCGATTCTGCTCGGTATGGGGCTAGGCAAAACCGTCATCACCCTGACCGCGATCTGGAACCTGCTGCTGGACTCCTACCAAGCCCGCAGGGTCCTCATCATCGCCCCACTACGGGTCGCGAGAGACACCTGGCCAGCCGAGGCCGCCAAATGGGACCACCTGGCAGGACTCACCGTCGCAGTCGCCGTGGGATCCAAGCCCCAGCGGGTGGATGCGCTTGCCGCCGAGGCGATGGTGACCGTCATCAACCGGGAGAACATCCCCTGGCTGGTGAACCACCTTGGCAAGTCCTGGCCGTTCGACATGGTGGTGATCGACGAGCTGAGCTCGTTCAAGAACCATCGAGCCCAACGGTTCAAAGCACTCGCAACAGTCAGGCCGCTGGTGTCTCGCATCGTGGGGCTCACCGGCACCCCCGCAGCCAACGGGCTAATGGACTTGTGGGCTCAGTTCCGTCTCCTCGACGAAGGTGAGCGCCTCGGCCGATTCATCACCCACTACCGCAACCGCTGGTTTGAACCAGATAAACGCAACGGGCAACAGATTTTCTCCTACAAACCCCGCGCCGGGGCCGAGGAAGAAATCTATGAAGCGATCGGTGACATCACACTGTCGATGCGCACCACAGATCATCTGAGGCTTCCAGAGCTCACGGTCACCACCCACACCGTAATCCTCGAGCCCAAGGAGCAGCAAGCCTACGAGCAGTTACGAGATGAGATGGTGCTCGACCTCGACGGACAGGTCATCGACGCCGCGAACGCCGCAGCCCTCTCAGGCAAGCTACTACAGCTGGCCTCCGGTGCGATCTACGACGAGGACGGCCAGCCGCTGGTAGTGCACGACCGCAAACTCGACGCACTCGAAGACCTCGTAGAGGCAGCCAACGGCCAGCCGCTGCTCGTGGCCTTCTGGTTCAAACACGACCTACAGCGAATCACCGAACGGTTCCCTTATGCACGTGAGCTGACAACCAGTACCGACATCACAGCGTGGAATAACCGCCAGATACCACTGGCGCTGATCCACCCCGCCAGCGCCGGTCACGGGCTCAACCTCCAGCATGGAGGCAACCTCCTGGTCTGGTTCTCCCTGACCTGGTCCCTGGAGCTATACCAGCAGACCAACGCCCGCCTCTACCGGCAAGGACAAGCCAACCCCGTCACGATCATCCACCTCGCCACCGAGGACACTCTCGATACAGCGGTGCTGGCCGCACTGAACAACAAAGACACCACACAGGCCGCACTGATTAACGCGGTCGCTGCAACTCTTGGAAAGCAGGCACACTCATGAACGATCACCCCATCTGGGACTATTTCGACTACCGCAAGGCCGCCATCGGCGTACTCCAGGACTACGCAACCCAGGCTGTCATCCTTCAACAAAGCGGAAGCTACACCGAAGAACTCAAAGCCTCCCTCACCTCTACCGGCTCACCCAGGATGGACGGCATCCCCCGAGCCAACGATCCCCACGCTGGTGAGTCACGGGTCTGCTCCATCCTCGATAACCTCGACGCGCTCAAAGCCCGTAACCGCAGAGCACAGGCGTATATGGCGTGGTTCAACCCGGCGTGGGAGAGCCTCAGTGACGAGGACCGGCTGGTGCTGGAGACGTTCTTCCTCGATGACCTATCCGCAGAGGAAGCAGCGGTGAAGATTGCTGAGCATTTCTATGTCGAACGCAAGAGTGCTTTCGCTAAGAAACAGCGCGCCCTTGCCCGTTTCGCACGCCTCCTATACGGCAGGGACTAATTTTCGCGCGCACGAGTGTCGCAAACAGGGTATGACTTCCAGGGATTGCCTGTCGCATGATGTAAGTGGTTGAAAAGTAGGTCCCGACCCCCAGACGAATCTTGGTAGCCCGTCTGGGGGTCAAACCATTTCTGGAAGGCGGTGAGCCCGGTGCCGAGAAAACCTCAGCGACCATGCTCACACCCGGCCTGCCCTGAGCTGACCGACACCAGATTCTGCCCGGCCCATGCCAAGGAAGATGATGCCCGCTACCGGAACGATGCGAACAAAGACACAGGTGTTCTTGAACGGGAGGTGCGCACGCTGGTCGTCGCTCCCGCTATCGAGGCGCATCTGCCTGGTGCCACGGCTGAGCGCGTGTTGGTCAACCCGTCGGGACGGTTTGTCACCGGTGGTCCCACCGCTGACACCGGGCTGACCGGGCGCAAGCTCATGGTCGACACCTACGGTGGGCTCGGCCCGCACGGCGGTGGCGCGTTCTCGGGTAAGGACCCCTCCAAGGTCGACCGGACGGGTGCGTACATGGCGCGCCTGATCGCGAAGACCGTGGTGGATGCGCGCCTGGCCGAAGAATGCCACGTCGCTATCTCCTATGCGATCGGTAAGGCCGACCCGGTCGCGTTCCACATCGACACCTTCGGCACCGGTCAGCACCCGGACTGGCTGCTCACCGACGCCGCCCAGGCGATCTTCCCGCTGCGCCCGGCCGCGATCATCGAACGCCTCGGCCTTAAAGCTCCCATCTACGCGAAGCTTGCCACCTACGGGCACATGGGACATGGCGTGAGCGAGTGGGAATGGACGCTGCCGTTTACCGACAAGCTCAAGACGGAGGTGAAGTGCCGTGCTCATCAAGCAGCTACCCATCAGTGAGCTCAAGCCCGCCGACTACAACCCGCGTAAGGACCTAAAACCGGGAGATCCAGAATACGACAAGCTCAAGCGCTCGCTGGCGGAGTTCGGGTATGTCGAGCCGGTGATCTACAACCACACCACCGGCCACGTCGTCGGCGGCCACCAGCGCCTGAAAGTGCTCGCTGATCTTGGCCACACTGATGTTGACTGCGTGGTCGTCGAACTGGACGAGACCCGTGAGAAGGCCCTGAACGTCGCATTGAACAAGATCAGCGGCGACTGGGATGACTCCAAGCTGGCCCTGCTCATCGCCGACCTGGACGCGGCCGACTTTGATGCCGAGCTCACCGGCTTCGACGATGACGAAATCCAGGCGATGATTGGTTCCCTCGATGATGACGAGGTCACCGATGACGGCTTTGATCTCACCGCCGCTCTCGAGGCCGCATCGTTCGTCCAGCGCGGGGACATTTGGACTGTCGGCAGGCACCGGCTGGTCTGCGGGGATGCCACCAACGCAGACGATGTTGCGATGCTCATGGATGGCAAGAGCGCGAACCTGGTGCTTACCGACCCGCCCTACAACGTGGCCTTCGAGTCCTCCGATGGGCTCACGATCAAAAACGATGCGATGAAGGCCGACTCCTTCTACGAGTTCCTGCTCGCCGCGCTGACCAACATGGCGGGTGTTCTCGACAAGGGTGGCAGCGCGTATGTGTTCCACGCCGACACCGAAGGGCTGAACTTCCGCAGGGCTTTCATCGACGCCGGGTTCAAACTCTCCGGCTGCTGCATCTGGGTCAAAGACTCCCTTGTCCTGGGACGCTCGCCGTATCAGTGGCAGCACGAACCGGTGCTCTACGGGTGGAAGCAGGGAGCCAAGCACAAGTGGTTCGCTGACCGGAAACAGACCACGATCTGGAACTTCGCCAAGCCGCGTAAGAACTCCGACCACCCGACGAGCAAGCCGCTGGACCTGCTGGCCTATCCGATCCGCAACTCCACCCAAGCCAACGCAATCATCCTCGACACCTTCGCTGGCAGCGGTTCGACCCTGATGGCCGCCGAGCAGACCGACCGCATCGCCTACCTCATGGAGTTGGACGAGAAGTACGCCTCGGTGATCCTGCGCCGCTACGCCGAGGCGACCGGGGACGCAGCCGGGATCACCTGCCAGCGAGGCAACACTCAGTACACGTATCTGGATCTGGTCAAACAGGTCGACCGCGACCGCGAATAAAACCCCACACTATGCAGGGAAAACAGGGGCGTGAAAATGAGCCGTTGATGAGGGAAAAAACGACTGGATAAGCGGAAAAACGTATGGCTGTATGTACATGACCGAAAGCACCCCCACCCCCGGGGAACCGAGCGAAAAGGACTGGTCATGAGTGAATTACACATCGAAATCAGCGAGCTCATCGCAGCCGGAGTCAACGTCTACGACCCCGAGGAAACCCTGCGGGTTGCCAGAGCTCGCGGCTACCAGCTGGTGGTGCGCGTGATCGAATACGACCCGACGCGTTTCCTCAGCATGGTGGCCGCCTGGTTCGAGAAGGAGGTCGTGGCATGAGCATCCTCGCCTTCACCCCGCACAAAACGGGCAGGAAAAAGCTCGCCCAGCTTCTCGCCGATCACCTTGGCACCGAGGCCACCTATCTGGGCACGCCCTCGTTTGCCTACCAAATCGCAGACGCCACGCTGGATCGGGACTGGACCCTCTACCTGCCAGATGGTATCGAGGCGCAGGCCGTGCTCGAGTCCGCACACAAGGCGGGCTTTGAAACCGCCGACCCGGGCGAGGTGGCGTTGACGGTCACGATGCCCACCACCGGGTGGAGTGAGCGCACTCGCGCCAACCTCGAAGCACTCCTGGCAGCCAAAGGGCCACTGATCGCCAAGGCCCTGGGCATCCCGGCCACACCCGTGCAGTTCAACGATGACGAGACCGTCTCGTTCCCGTGGTGTGAGTCGATTACGCCGGAGACGGCACGCGAGGCGGTGATCCCGCTTGTGGCAAAGCTCTGCCAGCGCGCCCAGGAGGCAACCCGGATCCGATCCACGCCGCCTGCACCGGGCAATGACAAGTACACGATGCGCTGCTTCCTGCTCTCCCTGGGCTTCATCGGCCCCGAACACAAGCAGGCACGCCGCATCTTGCTGGCAGGCCTGGAAGGCGACGCCGCCTGGCGCACCCCGGCAAGCAGGAAGGAGAACTGACGCATCAATCGCAACGCCTGACCTGCTGGCACCCGGAAACCCTGCCACGAGCGGGGTTTCCCCTCGTCACAAGCCTTGATTCTCCACGGTCTCCGAGTGCTGTAGATCCCAAAAAATAGTGCCTGATCTGGGCAAATACGACTGGATAAGCGCCCGCACCTATGGCTGTATGTACATGACAAAAGAACACCACCTGAGACAAGGACCACAGCCATGAACACCACCGAGAAGCTCACCACCGAAGCCCTGCAGATGCGCGTCGACTCCTACGGGGCGATCCTCGCACACGGCGACTACACGCTGGCCACCTTCGCGACCTGGACCAAGAAAGACGGCTACGGCAACAGCGCCCAGGTCTACCGCCTGACCGAAGCCCCGATCGATGGCTTCGGCCCGAACGCACGCGGCCGCAGCGAATGCGCCCTGGAGCTCATCGCCGAGGCCGACCACCTTTTCGCAGACGCCGGGCACGCCATCGCCTGGGCCCTGACCCAGATCTAACCCACATCCCACCAAGGCCAAGGAGGACCCGCGATGGACGCCACCCGGGAGCTGGTCACCAACCACCTGGAGATCCCCGCCGACGCCGCCCCGCACGGCGAGATCCAGGCAGCCGCCGAGATCCCCTTCAGCGTCCTCGACGAGCTCGCCGAGGAGGTCGGGGCCGAGAAGATCCCGGTCCACACGCTCAGCCGCATCGGCTGGCACTACACCAAAGCCGATCAGATCATCGCCCTGGCCAGGCAGCGCGGCCTGTCCGATTGGCGCTACGGCGGCTTCGACACCGACCAGGTCATCGCCGACTTCCGCGCCACCTACTGCTAACCCCTCGCACCGTCCCGACCCCCAAGGATCAGGATTTGCCCCACACTCTCCGTTTCGCCCCACCCCACACGGTTGGGGCTTTTCTTATGCCCCGAGGAAGGAGCTGCCGCCACGATGACGAGCACGTATCAGCCAACCCGGTTCATGGCCGACGGCTCCACCTACAACCAACGCAAAGCTGATTTCGCCGTGGCGTTCATTCAGGCGCTGCGCCACACCAAGGGCCGCTGGGCAGGACAACCGTTTAAGCTCCTGGGCTGGCAAGAACAGATCGTGCGCGACCTGTTCGGCACCATCAAGGACGATGGCTACCGCCAGTTCACCACCGCGTATGTGGAGATCCCCAAGAAGCAGGGCAAGTCCGAGTTGGCTGCCGCGATCGCGCTGCTGTTGACCTGCGGGGACGGTGAGCAAGCCGCTGAGGTGTACGGGTGCGCGGCAGACCGGCAGCAAGCCAGCATCGTCTTCGAGGTCGCCGCCGACATGATCCGCCAATCACCGGCTCTGTCGAAGCGGGTGAAGATTCTGTCCTCCCAAAAGCGCATCATCTACAAGCCGACCAACAGCTTCTACCAGGTGCTCTCCGCTGAGGCGTACTCCAAGCACGGGTTCAACATCTCCGGTGTTGTCTTTGATGAGCTGCACACCCAACCCAACCGGGCCCTGTTCGACGTGATGACCAAGGGCTCGGGTGATGCGCGCACCCAGCCGCTGTACTTCCTCATCACCACCGCAGGTACTGATACTCACAGCATCTGCTACGAGCAGCACCAAAAAGCGCGCGACATTCTGGCGGGCAAGAAACACGATCCAACCTTCTACCCGGTGATCTACGGTGCGGATCTGGATGATGACTGGACGGATGAAAAGGTCTGGCACAAAGCCAACCCCAGCCTTGGGGTCACGGTGCCGGTGGAGAAGGTGCGCGCGGCGTGCAACTCGGCTCGCCAGAACCCCGCCGAGGAGAACTCGTTTCGCCAGCTTCGGCTCAACCAGTGGGTGAAACAGTCGGTGCGGTGGATGCCCATGCACATCTGGGACGCGTGCTCGGACCCGGTGGACTTGGGCGAGCTGGAGGGCAGGCCTTGCTATGGCGGGCTGGACTTGGCTTCCACGACGGATATTACCGCGTTCGTGTTGGTGTTCCCGCCCTACGGGGATGACGAGAAGTACCGGATCGCCCCGTGGTTTTGGATTCCGGAGGACAACCTTTCGCTGCGGGTGGCGCGTGATCGCGTGCCTTACGACCTGTGGCACAGTCAAGGTTTCTTGGAGACCACGGAGGGCAACGTGGTCCACTACGCCCACATCGAGCACCTCATCGAGCAGCTCGGCGAGAGGTTCGATATCCGCGAGATCGCCTTCGACCGGTGGGGCGCGGTGCAGATGAGTCAAAACCTCGACGATGCCGGTTTCACCGTTGTGCCGTTCGGGCAGGGCTTCAAAGACATGAGCCCACCGAGCAAGGAGCTGATGAAGCTCGCACTCGAAGGCCGCTTGGCTCACGGGGGCCACCCGGTGCTGGCCTGGATGGTCGACAACATCCATGTACGCACCGACCCGGCAGGAAACATCAAACCCGACAAGCAAAAGTCCACCGAGAAGATCGACGGGGTCGTCGCCACCATCATGGCCCTTGACCGCGCGATCCGAGGCGGCAGTAGCGATACGGGCACATCCGTGTACGACTCGCGGGGGCTGCTCGTCCTCTAACGCTCACGACAACGCAAAGGAGGCCCCTGTGGGACTTTTCGACTGGCTTCGCGGCACCAATTCCCGGCAGGTGTCGAACCACCAACTGTCGGCGAGCTACAGCTTCCTGTTCGGGCCCACCAGCTCCGGGCGCACCGTCACCGAACGAAGCGCGATGCAGATGACCGCGGTGTATTCGTGCGTGCGGATTTTGGCGGAGGCGATCGCGGGCCTGCCCCTGCACGTCTACAGAACCGAGAAGGACGGATCGAAGATCAAAGCCACCGACCACACCCTCTACCGCCTGCTGCACGATGAGCCCAACCCGGAGATGACCAGCTTCGTCTTCCGCGAGACGCTGATGACGCATCTGCTGTTGTGGGGCAACGCCTACGCGCAGGTCATCCGCAACGGTCTCGACGAGGTCATCGGCCTGTATCCGCTCATGCCGAATCGGATGAGTGTGGGCAGGGATGAAAATGGCAGGCTCTACTACGAGTACCAGACCACCAGCGACGAACCCGCTGGCCAGTGGTCTCGCATCCGGCTGTCGCCTGCTGACGTGCTGCACATCCCAGGGCTCGGGTTTGACGGGCTCGTGGGCTATTCGCCGATTGCGATGGCGAAAAACGCGATCGGCATGGCCATGGCCACCGAAGACTACGGCGCGAGTTTCTTCGCTAACGGGGCTGCCCCTGGCGGGGTGTTGGAGCATCCGGGAACGATCAAAGACCCCTCGCGGGTGCGTGAGTCCTGGCAGCAAACCTTTGGTGGGGCCCGCAACAGCAATAAGGTCGCGGTGTTGGAAGAGGGCATGAAGTACACGCCCATCTCCGTCTCCCCGGAGCAGGCGCAGTTCTTGGAGACCAGGAAGTTCCAGATCAACGAGATCGCCCGGATCTTCCGCATCCCGCCCCACATGGTGGGAGACCTGGAAAAATCGAGCTTCTCCAATATTGAGCAACAGAGTCTCGAGTTCGTGAAATACACGCTCGACCCGTGGGTCATCCGCTGGGAGCAAGCCCTGACCAAGACGCTGCTCGCAGCGCGCGAGAAGCCGAGCGTGTTCGTGAAGTTCAACCTCGAGGGCCTGCTGCGTGGCGACTACGTCTCGCGCATGAACGGCTACGCCGTGGCCAGGCAGAACGGGTGGATGAGCGCCAACGACATCCGCGCCCTGGAAAACCTCGACCGCATCAGCTCCCGCCGATGGCGGCGACTTGTACCTGGTCAACGGCAACATGCTGCCGCTCTCCATGGCCGGGGCCTACGCCACCACCCAGCACACGCAGCAGGACGCACCGCCTGGAGAAGAGCAGCCTTCGGTGGAACAACGAGTTGAAAGGAGGAGCCGGTGAGACGGTTCTGGAACTGGGAGCCACCCGCTCCCGACATTGATAGCCCGGCAGGTAGTGATACCAGCCGGGTTTTGCGTATCAACGGGGTGATTGCTGAGGAGTCATGGTTTGACGACGACATCACCCCGGCCCTGTTCGCCTCCGAGCTGGCGGCAGGGTCCGATGATGTGACGGTGTGGATCAACAGCCCCGGCGGCGACGTCGTCGCGGCAGCCCAGATCTACAACATGCTCATCGACTATCCCGGACACGTGAAGGTGTGCATCGACGGGATCGCGGCCAGTGCCGCCAGCGTGATCGCCATGGCAGGTGAGGTCGTGGCGATGAGCCCGGTCTCGATGCTCATGATCCACAACCCGGCCACCCTCGCCGTCGGTGACGCCGACGAGCTGGGCCGGGCCATCGACATGCTCGCAGCGGTCAAAGAATCCATCATCAACGCCTACGAGCTGAAAACCGGGATGAGCCGCGCCAAGCTCGCACGCCTCATGGATCAAGAGACCTGGATGGACGCGCGTGCCGCCATCAGCATGGGCTTTGCCGACGACTACCTCACCGGCAGCCGCACCCCACCCGACCCAGACGGGGACGAGGACGACGACGAGGAGCCGGACAAGCAGAAACCGTGGCCGCCGACGTCACGAAACCCCGCCCCGCTCGCCGATGCCGCCAGCGGGGTGTGTTTTGCCCGCAAGCCCGCCGAGCAGCGCCTCGTCGCACACCTGACCGACACGCCACCTGACCACCCCGCCACCAGCCCCAGAGCCCACGCGGCCTGCGGGGCGAAAAGTGGTGGACCTGTACGCCGCCCTGATCAATCACACCCACCAACCAAGCAAGGAGAATCTTTCCCATGTCCACGATGACGATTTCTGACCTGCGCACCCGCCGCGCCGACACCTGGGAGAAGGCCAAGGCCTTCCTCGACGAGCGCCGCGACACCACCACCGGCTGCCTGTCCGCCGAGGACGACCAGACCTACGCCCGCATGGAAGCCGACATCGAACAAGCTCACCAACGAGATTGCCCGCGCCGAGCGCGCCCAGCGCCTGGACGCTGATCTGGCCCGGGCCACGAATGCGCCGCTGACCTCGATGCCCGGCCAGACCGGCGAGGAGACCGAACCGAAGACCGGCCGCGCCACCGCCTCCTACAAGCGCGCCTTCTGGGATGCGATGCGCCTGAACGCCTCCCCCATGGAGGTGCGAAACGCCCTGTCCGAGGGGGTTGATTCCGAGGGCGGCTACCTGGTGCCCGACGAGTTCGAGCACACCCTCGTGCAGTCCCTGGCCAACCAGAACATCATGCGAGGCCTTGCCAACGTCATCCAGACCACCAGCGGGGACCGCAAGATCCCGGTCGTGTCCACCCACGGCAGCGCCGGGTGGCTCGATGAGGGCAAGCCCTACACCGAATCCGACGAGACCTTCTCCCAGATCACGCTCTCGGCGTTCAAGCTCGGCACGTTTTTGAAGATCAGCGAGGAACTGCTCGGCGATTCGGTCTTCGACGTCGAGGCCTACCTCGCCGCCGAGTTCGCCCGCCGCATCGGCGCCGCCGAAGAGGAGGCGTTCCTGGTCGGTGACGGCAAAGGCAAGCCGACCGGCATTTTCGACGCCACCGGTGGCGGCATCTCGGATGTGACCACCGCGAAGGCCACCGACATCACCGCCGATGAGCTCATCGACCTGCACTACAGCCTGCGCGCACCGTATCGGGCCCGGGCAGTGTGGCTGATGAACGACGCCACCGTCAAAACCGTGCGCAAGCTCAAGGACAACCAGGGCCAGTACCTATGGCAGCCAGCACTCACCGCTGGTGCCCCGGACATGATCCTGGGCAAGCCGGTGCACACCTCCACGTTCGCACCCGAGATCAAGGCGGGCGCGAAGACCGTGGCGTTCGGTGACCTGTCCTACTACTGGATCGCTGACCGGCAGGGACGCTCCTTCAAGCGCCTGAACGAACTGTTCGCCACATCCGGCCAGGTCGGTTTCCTCGCCTCCCAGCGCCTGGACGGCAAGCTCGTCCTGCCCGAGGCCGTCAAGATCCTCACCCAGAAGGCCGGAGCCTAAAACCCCCACACGCAACGAATAGGAGGTGGCAGCCATGAACCACCAGCTCATCGACCAGGTCAAAGCCAACCTCATCCTCGCCCACGACGACGACGACGAGCTCATCGCCAACCTGGTGGCAGCTGCCACCTCCTATGCCACCACCTACCAGCACCTACCCGACGACTACTACGAGGCTCACGAGATGCCCGGTTCGACCCGGCAGGCGATCGTGATGCTCGCCAGTCACTTCTACGAGTCGCGTGACGGGTCCACGGCAGGGTTCTGGTCCGACAAACCCGATGCCGCCAAGGCCATGTGGGGCGCGGTGAACACGCTGCTGCGCCTTGAGCGCGAATGGAAGGTCTAACCCATGGCAGGCATTGGCAGTATGCGAGAAACCATCGACCTCATCACCCCCGTGGCCCGAAGGGACGCTGCGGGTTTCACCGCTAGCGCCGAGCAGGTGGTCGCCTCGGTGCGCACCTACAGCCAGATGAGGCACGCCAGCTCAGCGTGGGTCAACCGTGCCGCCTACACGCAGGCCACCGTCTTATTCCGCATCCGCACCATCCCCGGGCTCACCGTCTCGGAGGTCATGCACATCGCCGCTGCCGATGGCCGCTACGTCATCGACACCGTCGAGCCCATCGGCGGCTACATCGAGATCCTTGCCCACCGTCTGCAACCCGAAGGAGCCCATCATGGCGCGCGTCCAGATCCGACTCCCCAATAAGTACATAGACGCACTCGAGGCCACCTCACGCCTGCTGGACACTGCAACCGACGAAGTGCTGACAGCTGGCGCGAACGTGGTCGAACCACGCATGAGAGCCAACCTCGCAGCCGCGATCGGGCAGGCGACCACCACGCCGTCGCGCTCAACCGGCCAGCTCCTCGGCGCCCTGGGTGTCACGAGCGTGAAGGTCAACTCACGAGGCGATCACAACGTCAAAGTCGGTTTCGCCGAAAACCGCCGCGACGGCAGGTCGAACGCGCTCATCGCCAACGTGCTAGAACACGGCAGAAGCAACCAGCCCGCACGCCCGTTCCTGGCACCGACACGCTCCCAGACCAGACGGGGCGCGATGGAGGCGATGAAAACCGTGCTTAAAGCCAAGCTCGACGGGATCACACCATGACCATCCCGCTTTTGGAAACCCTCACCAAGATCGCTGACCGGCTTGATCTGCCGATCGCGGTGAGCCTGTTTAGCGCCTCGCCCGCACCGGACACCTATCTGGTGGCCACCCCGATCGCCGACACGCTGGAGGTGTTCGCCGACAACACCCCGAGCGTCGAAATCGAAGAAGTCCGCCTCGGCCTGTTCACAACAGGCAACTACCTGACCTGGCGAGACACGATCACCCACGCGCTCGTCGACGCGGGGCTGGTGGTGACCGCCAGACGCTACATCGGCTTCGAGGACGATACGGGCTACCACCACTACAGCTTCGATATCAGCTGCCACCACCCGTTTTAACGAAAGGACGAATCACCCATGGCCACGATTGGTCTTGACAAGCTCTACTACGCCACGATCACCGAAAACCCCACCACCGGCGAGGAAACCTACGCCAGCCCGAAGCCACTGGCCAAAGCGATCTCAGCGGAACTCTCCGTCGAGGTCGCCGAGGCGATCTTGTATGCCGACGATGGGCCCAGCGAGATCGTCAAGGAATTCAAATCCGGCACGCTCACCCTCGGCGTGGACGACCTAGGAGCAGAAGCCGCAGCGGCACTGACCGGTGCCACCCTGGATGCCAACGGGGTGCTCATCTCGTCCTCGGAAGACGGCGGCACACCGGTAGCGATCGGGTTCCGTGCCGCCCGCTCCAACGGCACCTTCCAGTACTTCTGGCTCTACCGCGTCAAGTTCGCCCTGCCAAGCACCACGCTTGCCACCAAGGCCGACTCGATCACGTTCTCCACCCCGAGCATCGAGGGCACGATCCTGCGCCGCAACAAGCCAGACGCGAAGGGCCGCCACCCGTGGAAAGCCGAAGCCACCGAAGGCGACCCCAAGGTCAAGGCCGAGATCATCACCGGCTGGTACCAGTCCGTCTACGAGCCCGCCGCCACCAGCCCCGGCAAGTAAAGGAGCCCGCTCATGACAAACACATCCTCGATTGATGCTGCCGGGCGCAGTGCGACCGTGACGATTGGTGGGAGCGAGTACGAGCTGGTGCTCACCACCAAGGCCACCCGGCTGATCGCCGAGCGCTACGGCGGGCTGGACAAGCTCGGAGCCGCGTTGGAGACCTCCGAGGACCTCGGCCAGACACTGACCGAGGTGATCTGGCTGATCACGCTACTGGCCAACCAGTCAGTGCAGATCCACAACCTCATCCACCGCGACAACCCGCGCCCGCAGTTGACGGAGGACGAGGTGGAGCTGCTGACGGTTCCTGCCGATATCGCCGACTACCGGGGTGCGATCGCTGAGGCACTGCAGCGAGGCACCCGCCGCGACATCCTCACCGAGCCAGCCCCAAAAGTGAGCCCGGCAGCGGACGGATAGTCGAATCCGACCGGGCAGTGTTCACCCGCCTGACCTACATCGGTTTAGCCCACCTCGGCCTGAGACAAGACGAGGTGGGCCTGATGGTCTTTGGTGAGCTCCTTGACCTGGTGGACTGCTGGCGGATCGAGACAGGACGAGCGAAACCAGCACGGGTGTGGTTCATCGACGACATCATCCCGCCCGGGATCTAACCCCACTGACAGGCAGGTGAATCCTCATGGCTGACTCATCGTTTGGTCTCAAGATCGGTCTGGAAGGTGAACGCGAGTTCAAGCGGGCCATCACCGACATCAACCGTGAGATGCGGGTGCTGGGCTCGGAGATGAAACTGGTGGCCTCCCAGTTCGACAAGAACGACAAGTCCACCCAGGCACTGGCCTCCCGCAACCAGGTGCTGACCAAAGAGATCGAGACCCAAAAGTCCAAGATCGAAACACTCAAGGCCGCGCTGGAGAACTCGGCCGCGTCGTTCGGGGAGAACGATTCGCGCACGAAAAACTGGCAGATCCAGCTCAACAACGCCGGTGCCGAGCTCAACGAGCTGGAAAAAGAGCTCAAGGCCAACAATGATGCGCTCGGCGAGTTCGGTGACGAGGCCGACGGTGCAGGCGATGATGCGAAAGACGCTGCCAAGGATGCCGGGCATTTGGAGGACGCGGTCGATGATCTCGGCGACGAGATGGACGACACCGGGGATAAGACCCGGATCTTCGGGGACGTGCTCAAAGCGAACCTGGCCGCCGAGGCGATCGTCGCTGGTGTCAAGGGCATCGGCAAGGCGATCACGAGTATCGGCCGGGGTATGGCCGATGCGTTGAAGGACGGGGTGGAGTACAACGCCCGCATGGAGCAGTACACCACCAGCTTCACCACGATGCTCGGCGATCAGGCAAAAGCCCAACAGCTGGTCAACGACCTGAAAACCCAGGCCGCGAAGACCCCGTTCGGCATGGAGGATTTGGCGAAGAACACCCAAACCCTGATGGCGTTCGGTATCAGCGCCGACGAAGCTACCCGCAGACTAGGCCAGCTCGGTGATATCTCCCAAGGTGACGCGCAGAAGATGGAGTCACTGACGTTGGCGTTCGCCCAGATGTCCTCGACAGGCAAGCTGACTGGCCAGGACCTCAACCAGATGATCAACGCCGGGTTCAACCCGCTGGAGGAGATCTCCCGCAAGACGGGCAAGTCCATCGGCGAGCTGAAAGAGGAGATGGCCAAGGGCGCGATCAGCGCGGACATGGTCGCTGACGCGTTCGCTTCGGCAACCGAGGAAGGCGGCCGTTTCCACGGGGCGATGGAAGCCCAGTCGAAAACCTTCACCGGACAGCTCTCTACCATGCGCGACGGCATCGACAACCTCAAGGGCCTGCTCGCCCAAGGTTTGACCGACGCGCTGGCTGGCACGGTCATGCCGATGGTCAACGGGTGGATCGATGAGCTCACGGCAGCCTTCGAGCAGGGCGGAGCCCCGGCATTGATCGACAAGCTCGGCGAGATCCTGCAAGAAGCACTCGCGTTCATCGCCGAGCAGCTGCCGATGGTCGTCGAGACCGGCATGGCGATTCGCACCGCACCGCTGGAACCGCACTCACCGGAAGGCATCATCGAGCCGTTGCCGTCGCCGAGACGAGACGAGCGATGATGCTCATCGTCGCACTAGTCGAGGCGATCATCGAGGCGCTGCCGTCACTGTTGGAAGCAGCCCTGCAGATCATCGCCACCTTGGTCACCGGTATCGGTGAGGCACTCCCGGAGCTCATCCCGGCGGCCGTGGAGATGATTGTCGCCCTGGTCCAAGGGCTGGTCGATGCGCTGCCAATGATCCTGGATGCCGCGTTGCAGCTCATTTTGGGGCTCGCCCAGGGCCTGCTGGAGGCGATCCCGGTGCTCATTGAGGCGCTGCCGCAGATCATCACCTCGATCGTGGAGTTCCTCATCGGCGCGATCCCGCAGATCATCGAGACCGGTATCGCGTTGTTGACCTCCTTGGTCGACGCGCTCCCGGAGATCATCACCGCGATCGTGACGGTGCTGCCACAAATCATCACCGGCATCATCACCATGCTGCTGTCGGCCCTGCCGCAGCTCAACGAAGGCTGGCGGCAAAACCACTCACCGCCCTGATTGGGGCGCTGCCGCAGATCATCAGCACGATCGTGGCCGCGCTGCCGCAGATTATCGCAGCGATCGTCTCGGCGATCGGTGGGGCGATTCCGCAACTGGTCATGGCAGGCGTCGAGCTGCTGACCGCGTTGATTACGAACCTGCCGCAGATCATCTCGACCATCGTGGCGGCGATCCCTCAGATCATCACCGGGATCGTGGGCGCGGTCGGTCAAGGGGTCGGCCAGATGGCCTCTGCTGGCGCGGACCTCGTGCGCGGGCTTGTGGAAAGGCATCCAATCCCTAGCAGGCTGGCTCTGGGACAAGGTTACAAACTGGTGCTCCGACATTTGGGACGGCATCACGGGCTTTTTCGGCATCAACTCGCCGTCCAAGGAAATGGCGTGGGTCGGTGACATGCTCACCCGAGGCCTGGCCGGAGGTATCGAAGACACCGGAAGCCGCGCAGTCGCAGCCGCCGAGGACGTCGCCGCAGACACCCTGAAGGCCATGAGCGAGCTCACCAGCGGTATCGACGTGCCGATCACCACCAGCCTGGAGCCGGTCGATCTGACCCCAACCCACCTGCAACCACCGCTTGCAACCACCAGCCACAGCGCTGTCGGCCAGGAGGAAGGGCGCGCAGGAGAGGTGGCGGGCATCGTCGACCAGACCGCCCGGGCACTGCTGGAGGCCATGGACATCAAGGTCGTGCTCAACGACGGCGCGCTGGTGGGCAAACTCGCTCCCGGCATCAACCGCCAGTTGGCTCGTATCAACTCCCACCACACGGTGCTCGCTACAGGAGGAGGTGTCTGATGCATGGTTTCACTCTCGACAAAACAGTGTCCTCAACGTCGCTGGGCCTGAGGCTCACCGGCCCGGTCGACCTACCTGTCGCCGAGCGGGTCACAGACGATATTGAGGTGGCGGGCAGGGCCGGGACGCTGACCCGCCTGGGCGGCTGGCATGACACGTCGATCACGTTGCCGCTCGCGATCAAAGGCAGCCTGGCCGCCTACCACAAAGCCGCACTGGCGCTGACCCGGGCGGCGACCATTCACCTGTCCCACCAGCCCGGGGCGTTCCACAAGATCAAACACGCCTCCATTAGCCCGCTGCGCACGGACATGTCCTCGTGGGGATTCTTCGAGGCGCACCTGGTGTGCGAGCCGTTTAGCTACCTGGATTCTGGGCTGACCACCCACACGCTCACCGCCTCCGGGCAGATCACCAACCCTGGCCTGGTGGATGCGGCACCGATCATCACGATCAGGGGCACCGGGGCGTTGACGCTGACGATCAACGGGGCCGCCTATCGCGTTCAGTCACCGGCAGGGCAGATCACCCTGGACTCGGCGCGGCTTGTCGCGCACGTGGCAGGCCGGGTGCAAACCGACGCGCTGACCGGCACGTTCCCGATCCTTACTCCAGGGGTCAACCGGGTCACTTTGGGTAGTGGCATCTCCAAAGTCGAGATCACCGGGAACTGGCGAAACCCCTAACCCGGCCCATCTCTTTGCTCTAAGTGCGCCCGTAGCCGTTTCTTTGGCTGCGGGTGCACGTCTGCGAAAGGAACACCACCGATGCTCACCGTGCATGCCCCGACTGCCACCACGTTCACCGCCACCGGCGAGGGTGTCCTCGACCCTGAACTCATCGACGCCCGGGTCGTTGAGGAACTCGGCGGAGCCTACCAGCTGACCGTCACCTATCCAGCCGATGGGCCGCTGGCCTCAAAGCTGGTAGTCGAGGCGATCATCGCAGCCCCTGTTCCCGGCACCACCATCCGGCAAGGGTTTCGTATCCACGAGGTCACCACGAGCCTGGACGGGCTGTTGGAGGTCACCGCCTTCCATCTGTTCTACGACCTGGCAGGCAACTTCATCGCCGACACCTTCGTGGTCAACAAAACCCCCAAGGCAGCCCTCGATCAGCTCCTTAGGTCTGCGACCACGCCGCACCGGTTCACCGCGACCAGCTCCGATACGGCCACCAGGGCCTCTGCGCGCGTGGTGCGGATGAACCTTGCCGCCGCGATCATGGACCAGGCCTCGGATAACACGTTCGCCTCCCGGTGGGCCGGAGAGCTCACGCGCGATAACTGGCACATCCACCACGCCGCCACACGCGGCGCAGATCGTGGGGTCGTGATCCGCGATCGCAAGAACCTCACTGGTTACACCTCGACCATCGATCTGACGAGCGTGGTCACCCGGATCGTGCCGGTCGGGTTTGATGGGATCACCCTGCCCGAGCTCTACGTCGACTCACCACACCTGAATGCCTACGCGATCCCGCATATCAAGGTGATGCGCTACCCGGACATCAAAGCGATCGCCGACGCAGATAACCCCCGCGAGGACGAAGTACCTCTGCCGCAAGCACACGCCCTTCTGCGTCAAGCCGCTAAGACCGAGTTCACCACCAACCACGTCGATACGCCTGCCGCGAGCTACACCGTCTCGTTCGTTGATCTCGCATCGACTGCCGAGTACGCCGACCTCGCCGAGCTGGAGACCGTCCTGCTGGGAGACACGGTGACGGTACAGCACGCCGACCTGGGCGTGTCCCTGTCAGCGCGGGTCGTCGGCTACGAATACGACCCGCTCCAGCAGGCGTATGTCTCGGTGGAGCTCGGGTCGGTTGCAGGGAAGTTCACCCAGATCACCCGCCAGATCACCACCGCGCAGACGGCCGCCCAGATGGCTGCTGATCTTGCTGGCGTGGCGCTGGCATCAGCAGACGGGAAATCCACCAACCATTACGGGCCGAAACAGCCCGCTGCCGCCCGCCTCGGGGACACGTGGTTTAGGGACAATGGCGAGAGCATCGAGATCTGGATCTACCAGCTCACCGACACCGGCGAGCCCGGCTGGGTTGCCCTTGCCACGGACCTCAACCATGCTCAGGTCAGCGCTGAGCTCGCCGAAGCTCGCGCTGAGGTGGAGGCCGCGAAAACCGCTGCTGACGATGCCCAAGCTGCCGCTATCGCTGTCGCTGCTCGCCTCACCGTAGCCGAAGCCGAGATCGGCCAGGCGCGCGAAGCAGCCAGCCAGGCCGAAGCCACAGCACGGGAAGCTGAGGCTGTAGCCGGTGAGGCTGGCATGAAGGTGACCGGGCTTGAGAGTTCAGTCTCCCAAGCACAGCACCGTGCCGATACGGCCTACGAGACGGCACGGCAGGTTCAAACCAGCAGCGAGGCCCGGTTCACTGAGCTGACGAACGCGGATAACAGCCTAGCCTCGTCGCTTTCAATGATGGCCAGCGACCTGAACCTGCGTGTGCGCTCAAGCGAGATCGTCTCCCAGATCAACATCTCACCCGAAACCATCTTGATCGCCGGTGAGCGCATACACATCACCGGCCGAACCAGTATCGATGACGCCACGGTCACTACCGCGATGATCGCCAACGCGGCGATCACGGACGCCAAGATCGCTAACCTGTCGGCTGCCAAGATCACCACCGGTACGCTCGCGGCTGCCAGGATTGCGGCAGGCTCTATCACCAGTGACAAGCTCACGATCGCTGATGGGTTCATTAAGACGGCGATGATCGCGGACGCGGCGATCACGGACGCGAAAATCGGCTCGTTGTCGGCATCGAAGATCACCACCGGCACCCTGTCTGCGGCGAGGATCGCGGCCGGGTCGATCACGAGCGACAAGCTCACAATCTCCAACGGGTTCATCAAGACGGCGATGATCGCGGATGCGGCGATTACCTCGGCGAAGATCGGTGCGCTCGACGCGGGCAAGATCACCACTGGTGTGCTCGGCGCCTCGCGTATTGGGGCGAGGTCGATCACTGCTGACAAGCTCGCGGCGAACGCGATCCAAGTAGGACTGGCGGGCTGGACGAGTTCGATCCGGATTACGCCAACACAAATCTCGTGGTACTCCGGATCCTCGTTGGAGGGGACGATCACGTCGTCTGGTCTGCGGTTTTGGTACGGGACGCGTTACATCGGTGAAATGGCCCGCCGGGCGAAAAAGGATGCCACCGATATCCAAGGCATCGTCAACCAGTTGGCCTACCGGGGGGACTACGTCGCTTGGACGTATCAGACGACCTCCACCGGCGACTATTTCACGTGTCTGACGTTGGATCCAAAGGGCAAGTTCTATGGGCGGGCAGGGATCCACCTGGGCGCTGACCTGCGGATCAACGGGAACAAGGTCTACACCTCTGACACCCGCTACGTCATGTTTCAAGACGTAGCTTTCAGCGGGAAAGGCACCTACGCCACTTTGTCGGGTTCCAGCGGGCTGGCACGGATCGGGTTCCACACCTACGACCTGCTCATCACCACGAATGGCACGTTCTACAACATGTCGCGGGCCTTCGACCGGCTCAAAGACCTGATGACAAGGGTCAACGAGATCATCCGCCGACTGAACTACGGCTGGATCGTCTCCATCTCCGGCTCCGGGTCGAACATCACCTGGACCAACTACAACAACACCGGCTTGTCGGCCATGTCCACCAGCCTCGTCTAGAAAGAACCTTTACGCATGCGTGTACTGATCGCTAACCGTCACCTCGGACCCATCCACGACCTTCTCGAAACGATGTCCCTCAAGCCCGCTCAATCGCGGGCGCGCTCCAAACTGCTCAAGTTGGTCAAGAACGCGCAGTTGCGGTTCGGCCAGGACGAATACGACCTCGTCACCACCCACGCCATCCTCGACGAGGAAGGCAAGCCCGTCATCAGCGAAGACGGCACCTTTCAACTCACCGGTGGCACCGACCTCGCCGAATTCCTGACACTGCGCGAGCAGCTGTTGGACTCAGTGGCTGAGGTGGATGGCCCCACTTACGCCACCCACCTCACCGATATCGCACAGCTGCTAGCCGACTACGACGAGCCCTTAGCCGGTGAGCAGGCGGAGGCATACAACGTTCTGTTCGACGCTGTAGAAGCAGCCCAACATGACGCAGTGAGGACAGCGGAGGTCGATGACACCGATGAGTGAGAAAACCTCAGCCGAAGCAGGTGATGGCGAGGAAGTGGTGATTCACCCGATCGAACCAGCCCAGCCCGACCCGGTGCCTGTCCCACCAACCGAAAACAGCCCCGAACACGTCGAGGAAGTCGGTCCGTCGACCGGCAGCCTCGACCTAACCGACACAGTTTTGGACGTCCTCACTAGCCCCAACCTGTAAACCACATCTGGCTTACACGGAAAGCCCGTACCCCGACCACCTGGGTACGGGCCTTTGTCGTGTGCCCACAAACGGGAAGGAACCCACTTTCTATGTCGCTCAAAGCTATCTGGGCCACGATCCAAACCGGCCTGGCCGGGGTCGGGGCCGTCATCGGCGCGTTCCTCGGAGGCCTCGACGGCCTGGTATACGCGCTCATCGCCTTCGTCGTAGTCGACTACATCACCGGCGTGCTCGCCGCGATCGCCGAACGCCGCGTCTCCTCAGCCATCGGTTTTCGAGGGATCAGCCGCAAAGTCGTGATCTTCACCCTGATCGGACTTGCCCACCTGCTCGACGTGCACGTCATCGGAACACCTGGGGCGCTACGCACCGCCACCGTCGTGTTCTACCTGTCCAACGAAGGCATCTCCCTGATCGAAAACGCCACCCGCCTCGGGCTGCCCGTACCAGACCACATCCGCCGCGCCCTGGACCTGATCACCCGTGACGTGACAGGCAAACCCGACCTCGAACACCACCCCAACCAAACCACCACCTCAGCAGAAAAGGAGAACCTCTGATGAAGAACTGGGCCACCCTCGAAGCCGACGAAAACCGGCTGATGAACAAGCACTACAGTGCCGGGCGAAGCGGCCGGAAAATCAACAAGGTCATCATCCACCACAACGCAGGCAACCTCACCATCAAGTCCATCTGGGACGTGTGGCAGACCCGCCAAGCATCCGCCCACTACCAGGTCGACTCAGGCGGCCGGATCGGCCAGCTCGTGTGGGATCGCGACACCGCCTGGCATGCAGGCAACTGGGAAGCCAACACCACCTCCATCGGTATCGAACACGCCGACATCTCCTCCAAGCCCTGGCGTATCTCCGAGGCCTGCCTCGACAACGGTGCCCACCTCGTCGCCGCCATCTGCCACTACTACAAGCTCGGACGACCCGTGTGGGCAAAGAACGTGTTCGGCCACAAGCATTTCTCTGCCACCGAATGCCCGGCCTCGCTGGCAGGAAGCCAGCATGCGGCCTACATGGCACGCGCCCAGTACTGGTACGACCGCATGAGCGGCACCAAGCCCGCCCCGACAGCACCGGCAAAGCCCACACCGCCCGCACCCAAGCCCTCCGCCAACATCGACGCCCTCGCCGACGCGGTCATCCGAGGCGAGTACGGCAACGGGGACGAGCGCAAGCGCCGACTGGGAAGCAACTACGCGGCCGTGCAGAAGCGCGTCAACGAGAAGCTCACCGGAGGAAGCCCCGCCAAGCCCTCTGTCAACATCGATGCCCTGGCTGATGCGGTGATCCGTGGAGACTATGGCAACGGCGAGGAACGCAAGCGCCGCCTCGGCGGCAACTATGCCGCTGTGCAGAAGCGCGTCAACGAGAAGCTCGGCATCAGCTAACCCACGCGAAATCAACCCTTGGCCCCGTCATCACCTTCATCGAGGTGGTGGCGGGGCCTTTTGTGCGTTTGCGGAGCTGGTGTTTACCGCAGGTCGTCGAACGGGTCGATGACGGACTGCACTCCACAGCTCGGGCAGATGAACGCGATACGGATGCCTTCACCTTCGCCTGTAACAAACGGGTCAGGGACACAATCTGAGCCGCATTCTGAACAGGTTCGGTACGACTGGTCGTCGACAAACACCGGGAGTTCACGGTCGTCGTCAGTCATTTTCACCCGCCCTTGCTCTGTCGCGGTTCACACGTCGATCGGCCCGCATTGTGAATTGAGCAAAGAATAACTGCCTTATCTGAATAGAGGCGCAGATCCCAGACATGGGTGCGAACGCGGCAGGGAGCTTTGTTTCTGTTGTCCGGTTTCGTCTGGCGTGACCGGCGTATGGGCGACCACCTTTCGCCTCGTTGCCAGGAGGGCCTGCTCATGGCTCTGAACCAGACTGATCGCCATCACATTCAGATGATGCGCGCTGCGGGGGTTGCCTACTCTCGTATCACCGCGCACCTGGATCTGAACGCCAACAGTGTCAAGACCTATTGTCTGCGACACGGCATCACCGTCGATCCTGCCGTTGAGCAGGTCACGGATCCAGTTGGAGTGTGGTGTTTGCACTGCTGCAAGCCAATCGAGCTCCGGCAAGGATCGAAGTTCTGTTCCACTGCCTGTCGACGAGCCTGGTGGGCCGCCCATCGCAGGGTGGTCACCGAAGAACTGGTGTGCGCGAACTGCCACCGACAGGTCACTGTTGCTCGCACGAGCCAGGTGAAACGCAAGTACTGCTGCCACCCGTGCTACATCCAGCACCGCTTCAATACCCGTGGCGGTAAACGATGAACATGGCAGCCGAGCTGACGGCTCATCACCAGCTCACGCAGGTCAAGAAGCTTCTCGAACGCGGCATCCTCACCCCACGCGAAGCCATCACCGTGTGCCAGCGCCTCGACGCCCCAGATGCGCCGCTAGCCGCCCTACAAAGAGCCAGTTTCGTTGACTATCTCGAGGGTTTGAGTGATGTATGGATACAACCTGAAACCCTGTCTGACTAGGAGAAATACCTTGAAGAGAATGGAGCAAATCACCCCGCCACCGATCAGCACTTCTCCGCTTGTGAAAGTGGCAGCGTATGCCCGCATCAGCATGGAAACCGAACGCACACCGCTGAGTTTGTCCACCCAAGTTTCCTACTACCAGCAACTCATTCACGACACTCCTGGCTGGACGTTCGCCGGAGTGTTCGCCGATTCTGGAATCTCTGGAACCACCACAAATCGACCCCAGTTCCAAGAAATGCTGGCCCTTGCCCGGGAAGGGGCAATCGACCTGATCCTCACCAAGTCGATCTCGCGCTTCGCTCGCAACACCGTCGACCTGCTCGAAACCGTTCGCGAGCTGAAAGACCTCGGGGTGGAGGTGCGATTCGAAAAGGAGAACATCTCCTCAACCAGCGCTGACGGAGAACTCATGCTCACCCTGCTGGCGTCTTTCGCGCAGGCAGAATCGGAGCAAATCAGCCAAAACGTGAAGTGGCGCATTTGGAAAGGCTTCGAAGAAGGCAAAGCGAACGGCTTCCACTTGTACGGTTACACCGACTCCGCTGACGGCACCGACGTGCAGATCATCGAAGAAGAAGCAGCCGTGGTGCGTTGGATCTTCGCCCAGTACATGAAGAAGACCTCGTGCGAAAAGATGGCCGCGCAGCTCATCGCCGACGGTAGGGTTCCGCACCTGGCTGATAACAAGATGCCCGGCGAATGGGTCCGTCACATCCTGAAGAACCCGCACTACACCGGCGACCTCCTGTTGGGCCGTTGGTCCACTCCGGAAGGCAGGCCTGGACGAGCAGTGCGCAACACCGGCCAGTTGCCGCAATACCTGGTGGAAAACGCGATCCCCGCGATCATCGACCGCGACACCTTCGTCGCGGTTCAAACCGAGATCGCACGCCGCCGTGAACTCGGGGCCCGGGCGAACTGGTCCATCGAAACTGTGGCGTTGACGTCGAAGATCAAATGCGTGTCCTGCGATTGCTCGTTTGTGCGCAACGTACGCAATCCGAAAACCCAAAACTCGATCTCCACCGAGCACTGGATCTGCACCGAACGCAAGAAAGGCCGCAAAACCGGATGCGGCACCTGCGAGATCTCTGACACGGCACTCAAAGGCTTCATCGCGCGAGTCCTGGGTATCGATACCTTCGACCAAGAGGTGTTCAACGAGCGTATCGACCACATCGAAGTGCAGGGAAAAGACCATTACACGTTTCATTACACCGATGGCACCAGCAGCTCGCACACGTGGCGACCAAACCTGAAGAAGAGCTCGTGGACCCCAGCAAGAAAAGCCGCCTGGGGTGAACTCTTGC